>CAYYBP010000069.1:0-10907 GCA_964470275.1 uncultured Anaerolinea sp.
TTGAAAACGACAGGGCATCGTCTTCCTATCACTCTTCAGTTGTTAAGGTGCTGATTTCCAAGGGCCAGATTTTACTCTTTTGGCCGACTCCCGTCAAGACCAGGCGACAAAATTACCGATGATGCTCCTTTACAGGACGTCATCGGCCTGTCTTGATGGTCTGCCCGCTAAGTTCCTGCGGGCTTGCTGCGTTTGTGATTTTTATTGAACTGCTTCTTGCGGCGAAATCAACAACGCACTTGGGAGAAGTATTGTAACCCTGTGTATTCTCCCTGTCAAGGGAATTGCCCAGGTGTTACCTCTCGAGTCTGGTATTGGATTTTCAAGGATCTGCCTTTCGGCTAGACCTGGCGCTGATATTTGCGCAACGAGGGGTGATTATACCTTCTCTCAATGTCCTGTCAAGGGTTAATCAGCACCAATTTTTATCAATTTTGGCTTTTGCGATATCGGAACTTTCTGTCGCGCAGCCGCGTCCTCACGTAATGCCTGCCAAAACTGCAGTGTTATAATCGCGAGTAAATATGAGAGCGCGCAGACGTACCCACACCAACCCATTTCCCCAGCTGGTCGCCGCTTTGTTGACCGGGCTCGCGCTCGCGCTTGTCCTCTTTCTGGCTCTCAATCTCGGCGCGTCAATTATCTTTAGCAGCCGTGTCTTCCCTGGCATCTCGCTCGCGGGTGTTTCGCTTTCCGGCCTTTCCCAGGAACAGGCTGCCGCCCAGGTGGCTCAGACCAACGCCTATCCAAAGACCGGCCGCCTCACCCTCACTCACAATGGCCAATCCTGGGTCGCCCGCCCCGAAGAGCTCGGTTTCTTCCTTGACCCGCAATCCACCGCGGCAACCGCGTTTGAGGTTGCGCGCGCCGGCTCTCTCAAGAAGGTCCTGCTCGAGCGCTTCTCCCTGTTGCGCGGCGGTATCGACCTCAAACCATCTTTCATTTATAGCCAGCAGCAAGCGGTCAATTATCTCACCAGTCTCGCTGCGCAGATCAACCAACCCCTGCGCGAAGCCAGCCTCGAGATCTCGGGCACTGATGTGATCATCAACAACGGTCAACCCGGGCGTGTGCTTGATATCCCATCCAGCCTGGCTGCCATTTCTGCTCAGGTGCAGCTCATGCAGGATGCTGAAATTCCACTGGTTGTGCTCGAAACCCAACCGGTCATCCTGGATGCCAGCGCGCAGGGCGAACTTGCCCGCGCCATCCTCAGCCAGCCGCTCACGCTGACGATCCCGGCGCTCTCGGGCGCGCCCGCCAAAGAATGGCAGGTCGACCCGTCCACCCTGTCGAAAATGCTTTCCTTCCAGCGCGTCCAGGACGGCACCACCAATAAACTTCAGCTGGTGGTCAATCCAGCGCTTATGCCGGTGTATCTCGAATCCTTGCAGGAAGAGATCAACGCTGAGCCTCAGAACGCCCGTTTCATTTTCAATGACGAGACCGCTCAGCTCGACCTCATGACCCCGGCCGTCATCGGCCGCCAGCTGAACATCAACAACTCGATCACTGCCATCAACGCGGCTATCAGCAACGGTGAACACGGCGCCCAGCTGGCGCTCGATCTCACCGACCCGGCGGTTACCGATCAAATGACCGGCGCTGAGCTGGGCATCACCGAGCTGGTCGGAGCCTACACCTCCTATTTCCGCGGCTCTTCCACTGACCGGGTTCAAAATATAGATACCGCCAGATCGACCTTCCACGGTCTGCTTATCCCGCCCGGCGGCATTCTCTCAATGGCCGAACAGCTGGGCGACATCACACTCGATAACGGGTACGCCGAAGCCCTGATCATCCTTGGCGACCAAACCATCAAGGGCGTTGGCGGCGGGGTGTGCCAGGTGAGCACTACCCTATTCAGAACTGTTTTCTATTCCGGTTACCCGATTCTTGAGCGTCACGCCCACGCCTACCGGGTGGGCTACTACGAGCAAACCCCTTCCGGTCATGATTCGCGGCTGGCTGGGCTGGACGCCACTGTGTTCGTGCCACTGGTTGATTTTCGTTTTCAAAACGACACGCCGTACTGGTTGTTGATGGAGACCTACATCTCCACTTCCAATTACTCGCTCACCTGGAAGTTCTATTCCACCAGCGACGGGCGCGAGGTGGATTACTCGACCTCCGGTCCGACCAACATTGTCAAACCGCCCGACCCCCTCTACCGCGAAAACCCTGAACTGGACAAGGGTCAGGTCAAACAGGTGGATTGGGAGGTGGAGGGCGCCGATGTGGAAGTCACCCGCACGGTCACCCGGGACGGCGAGACCCTTTACACCGATCGTTTCGTGACCAGGTACGAACCATGGCGCGATATCTTTGAATATGGACCGGGCACCGAGGGAATGCCCCCGGACCCGAACGCGCCGAAAGATGAAGGAGGGTGACGGCTGACCCCCGCTTGCCGCATCGCGACCCCCTGGACCACAAGGAGAAAAAATGTTAAACCCGAAACTACTTGAAATTTTGCGCTGCCCGTCCTGTGTCAAAGAGAAGCCAGGTCTGCTTACCTTGATAGGTGAGTCGTGGTTGGTCTGCTCGGATTGCGGGCGGAAATACCCCATCGTTGAAGACATCCCGGTGATGCTCATCAGCGAGGGCGACCATTGGCAATCCACCCCGGTGGATGACCTGCCCGTGCCGCCCCCGAGGCCGGAGTAAAAAACCCGTTCATTATGGTGTTATAATCCGGCAGAAGAAACTGGAATCAATCTTGCAACATAAAGCCGGTAGTCAATACTATAAATGGATGACGGTAGACAGGTATTATGAATCGATATACAGCTCAACCTAACAGACGCTCTTCGCGTTCCAAACAAAAATTCGACAAACCCACGAAGATACTGCTTGCCGCCTTTGCGCTTGTCGGTCTCCTGCTTGCGATTGCTGGAGGCATCTTCATTAACAATCTGGTCAAAGGCTGGACGCTCACCGAGCTGCCCGGTGCGCCTGTGACAGGCAACCTGGGCGGCGTGGTCACCCAGAACGGTGAAGTACCCGAGATCGAGATCCAATCAGCCACCGGTCCCGAAGCGCGCGCATGGGATGGAAAAAGCCGGGTGAACATTCTGCTTCTCGGCCTGGATGCTACTGACCAGCGCGACCTGATGGAGCCTGGTCCGCGTTTCTCAGACACCATGATCCTGGTCACCATCGACCCGCTATCCGATACGCTTGGCGCGCTCTCCATCCGCCGCGACCTGTGGGTGAATATCCCGGGATACGATTATCACAAGATCAACAAAGCTCATTTTATCGGGGAAGCTTACCAGCTTCCCGGGGGCGGCCCCGGTTTGGCAGTGGAAACTGTCGAACAATTCCTTGGGGTGCCGATCCATTTTTACGCCAAGGTCGATTTCAATACCTTCGTCAGGCTGGTAGATGAGATCCAGGGTGTAAAAGTCGAGGTCACCGAGCCAATCCTCGCTGACTGGGCAGCCAATGGCAACAACTTCTGGCTCGAGCCCGGCGTGTACACCCTGCCGGGCACCTATGCCCTGGCGTATGCCCGCTACCGCGGGGGCGACCAGGGGGATATTGATCGCGGCAACCGGCAGCTGCAGGTCATGACCGCCATCCGCGACCGCATCCTCGACTTCAACATGCTCCCCACGCTGATCACGCGCGCCCCTGCCATCTACCGCGACATATCGAGCGGTGTTCAAACCAACATGACCTTCGACCAGGCGGTGCAATTGGCCGTGTTGATCACCAAGATTCCGCGGGAAAACTTTAAAACCTACAACATCGATTACACGATGTCCTCCTCAGAAATGGTCTCCACCCTGGATGAAGGCGTTCAATCCGTCTTAAGACCATTTCCTGAGAAAATCCGCGAACTGCGCGACCAGATCTTTGCCAGCGGCAGTTCCGCCGCCGCGCCGATCGTTCTGGCCACCGAGGATCCCTCCGCCCTGGCCAAAGCTGAAAACGCCCGCGTGACGATCCTCAACGGCACCAACACCGGCAACCTGGCCGAGACCACCATGGATTACCTCGCCAACCAGGGATTGAATGTGATTGAAGTCGGTTCAGCCAGCGAGACGTACACCTACACCACCCTGGTGGTGCACAGCGCCACCCCTTATACGCTGAATTATCTCGCGAGTGTGATGCAGGTGCCCAGCACACGCATCTTCAACAAGTTTGACCCCAACGGCACGACCGATATCACGGTCTTCCTGGGCAGCGACTGGGCATCCAACAACCCCATGCAATAAGATCAAAAATAAGCAACACCCCCGGGCAAAACCGGGGGTGTTTGATTTATTTCACTCTGAATTCCAGACGGATGGAGCCCGCGAAAGCCTGGTTGTTTTCATCCTTGCATCGGGGGATCGACAGATTCTGGATCAACTGCCCGGTCTCGCCGACGCGCAAATTGTAGGTCATTCCCTCTGTCATCAGGTAATCCGCGTAACCCGGGTCAACATCCGGCTGCAGCCCGGTGAAGAATGCCTCTGCGCCGCCGGCTGGCACCGATACCTCGATTCTTACGCCGGCAATCCCCTTGCCGGAGCGGTCCAGCACGAATACCTGGATCTCCCTGCCTGCCATGCCCACCTCGCATACCTCCTGCTGGTCTGCCAGTTCATACACGATACCCAGCGTCGGCTGGGCGGTGGCAGTGGGCGTGAGAGTGATCGTCACGCCGGGAGTGATCGTGAACGTTGGTGTGGGTTGCGCCTGTTCCGGGGTAGCCTCCAACGTCGCGGTGGGCAGCGCAGTGGGGGTATCTGTAACAACCAATACCGGCAGGGGGGTAATGCGGATATTTCCTTCGCGCATGATCTCCGCCAGCAGCGCCAGCGCGCGGCTATCCGCTTCGCTGCCCCCCGCCCCCAGCTCCCTCTGCGCCTGGGCAACCAGCGCGTCAGGCGCGCTCACGTCCTGCAATAACGCCAGCCTGGCAAACGCCCGGGCGTTATCCGCCTCCACCAGGTACGCCTTCGCGATCACCTTGCGGTACAGGTCGCGGTCGGCTGGTTTCAACGCGTAGGGTTCTGTATCTATATAGTTGACCGGCACCAGAAGGATGACGATCGCCAGGCCGATCAGAGCACCAATGATCAGACCGGTCAACAGGTACCAGTGACCGCGTTTCTCCTTCATTCGACGCCCTGCCCAGACAGCTGTTCTTCCACACGTTCCTGAAGCGCGGTGATGAATGCCTTTTCCCAATCCGAAAAACCCAGGCCACTGGCGGAATCCAGCGCCCTGGTGATAGCCGAAAGCGGCGCTCCAGGTTCAAGGCGCTCAAGCAGCTCGACCGCCTTTGTCAAATCACCATCAATGGCGTATCCTTCCGCCACCATCAACACAAAATCCGCCTTGTAATCAGCGCGTAATTCGTGGAACTCGGTCTCGGTGATCTCCGCCGGGTAATAGCGCCAGCCAAGGTACATCCCGCCGGCGATGCCGATCAGGATGGCTATGAGGAACCCGATGATCCTTCCAGTTCTCATCAGTCCTTTTGCTGCATTGGAATCTTGATCCCGTTCCTGCGGGCGGCTTCGATCGCCTCGGGGTAACCCGCGTCAACGTGCCTGACAACCCCCATGCCAGGATCGCTGGTGAGCACCCGTTCGAGTCGCTGCGCGGCTGCCTGTGTGCCATCTGCCACGATCACCATGCCGGCGTGCTGGCTGAACCCAATGCCCACCCCGCCGCCGTGATGAAACGAGACCCAGGTCGCCCCGTTAGCTGTGTTGATGAGCGCGTTGAGGATCGGCCAATCGCTGACCGCGTCGGTGCCATCGCGCATGCCTTCGGTCTCCCGGTTCGGTGATGCCACTGACCCGGCGTCAAGATGGTCGCGCCCGATGACGATCGGGGCTTTCAATTTTCCACTGGCGACCATCTCGTTGAACATCAGACCAGCCCTGGCGCGCTCGCCGTACCCCAGCCAGCAGATGCGGGAAGGCAGCCCCTGGAAGTGCACCCTTTCGCGTGCCATCTTCAGCCAGCGCTTGAGATGCTCGTTTTCCGGGAACAACGCCATGATGGCTTCGTCGGTGCGGTAAATATCCTCGGGGTCGCCGGATAACGCCACCCAGCGAAACGGCCCCTTGCCCTCGCAGAAAAGCGGACGGATGTAAGCGGGCACAAAACCGGGGAAGTCGAAGGCGTTCTTCACCCCGTTATCAAACGCCCGCTGCCGCAGGTTGTTGCCGTAATCAAAGACCTCTGCGCCACGCTGCTGCAGGGCCAGCATCGCCTTCACGTGCACTGACATGGAATCCAGCGACCGCCGGGCATATTCCTGCGGATCATCCCGCCGCAGCTGGTCGGCCGCAGCCAGGTCAAGCCCGGCCGGGATATAACTCATCACGTCATGCGCCGGCGTCTGATCGGTCACCACATCCGGCGTCACACCTCGTCTCACCAGCTCGGGGTAGATCTCGGCCGCGTTGCCGATCAACCCGATCGAGCGCGGTTCCCGCTTTTGGCGGAACTCCTCCACCAACGTCATCGCTTCTTCAAGCGTGTCGACCACCATATCCACGTAGCCGGTCTCCAGGCGGCGCTGCGCCCGCTCCGGGTCAATCTCCACGCACAGGCCTACCCCCTCGTTCATGGTGATCGCCAGGGGCTGCGCGCCGCCCATACCGCCAAGCCCGGCGGTGAGCACGAACCTGCCACGCAGGGAAGGCCAGCCTTTGTGGACTGCGAGCGAGCCAAGCGTTTCGTATGTACCCTGCAGGATGCCCTGCGTGCCAATGTAGATCCATGAGCCGGCGGTCATTTGACCGTACATGATCAATCCACGGGCTGCCAGCGCGTCGAAATGCTCCTGGGTCGCCCAATGCGGTACCAGGTTGGAATTGGCGATCAACACCCTGGGCGCGTCTGGGTGGCTCTTGAACACCGCCACCGGTTTGCCGGATTGCACTAACAGGGTCTCATCCTCTTCGAGGTTGCGCAGCGAATCAAGGATGGCGTCGAACGCCTCCCAGCTGCGGGCTGCCTGCCCGCGGCCGCCATACACCACCAGGTCCTGCGGGCGTTCCGCTACTTCTGGGTCAAGGTTGTTCTGGATCATGCGGTAGGCAGCTTCGATCTGCCAGTTCTTGCAGGTTAGATTTGTCCCCCGCGGCGCTTTTACCAGTCTCGCTCCAGGCATACTTCCTCCAGTAATCAGGCTGATTTTCCTGATTATTATACGCTGAATTCAGTTTGGCTTCCTGCCGGGGGTTTAAGACACGGAAAGGGGTGTGACTGCAACCACACGGATGCCCTGCGCGTATTTGATCAGCGCAGCGCGGTCAATCCTGCCCTTCAACTCGTCGCTTCTGAGGATCGCCCGGATGAGTAAAGGGTGCTTCTTCAGCCGGTATTGCAAGAAATCCGCCACGCGCCCGGTGTCTGACACAGATTCCGCGTGCCCCTTGAGCTGTTGCCTGCCCACCTGCAGTTCGACCTCCGGGCAGGCGCACAGGTTGCGGTACCAATCCGCCCGTTCGCCATCCGCCACACCCAGGTAGTACCGGCCGTCGATGAGTTCATACTGCAGCCCCACCGTGTGGGGTTTGCCGCTCTTGCGCCCGCGGGTGGTGAGCAGCAGGAGCATGCGCCCAGCCACGCGGTACAAAAACCGCCTGTACAAGCGAGTAAATTGCTCGTTATTCGGGCGTGGAGTTTTCATTCATATTTCAACGCTGTCACCGGCACCAGGGTGGCGGCTTTCAAAGCCGGGTAGAGCCCCGAGAGCAGACCGATGATCGTGGCAAAAGCCAGTGCGAACAGGGGCAGCCAGGCTGGCGTTGACGTGGCAGCGGTTGGCACCCCGCCCCCCTGTGAGGCCTGGCTCGCAAAATACGAGAGCGCCACCACATTCAGGATAGCCCCGGCCCCCCAGCCAAGCAGCACCCCACCGAGCCCGCCGATAAACCCGATCCCGGCTGCCTCGCCGAGAAAAATGCTTAATACATCCCTGTTGGTCGCGCCGATAGCCTTCATTAGCCCGATCTCGCGTGTGCGCTCCAGGATGGCCATCGTCATCGTGTTGGCGATACCGATCGCCGCCACCAGCAGCGCGATCGCTCCCACCCCGCCAAATATGATCTGCAGCACCAGGAATAAGGAGTTGACACCCTCCAGGTAAGACTGGGGGGTGTTCGCCATGTAGCCCAGGGCATTGACCTGGTCTGCCACGTCCAGCACCACATCGGGGTCCTCGGCCTTGACGATCAACATAGCGTAGCCTTCCTTGTTGCGGTTGATCCTCGTTCCCCTGCCCCACTCACTGTACGCGGTCACATCATCCAGGTTCATGTACATCGTACCGTCCGCCATCCCGCGCGTTTCCTTGAGAATACCCGCTACCTTCACATTAACGGTCCGCCGCACTTCCTGGCCATCCTGCGTCCACTTGATCAATACCAGTTTCACCGTCTGGTCCATCAGTTCCGGCGGAGCGGGCATTTCCTCTCCGGGACGCGGATTGGGGTTGTAGAAATTATTCGGGATCCACGACCCGATCACGACCGTTCCCTTGTTGATGGCTGTGGTTCCCTGGGCCGCTTCTAGCCCCATGTCTGCCAGGTCCTGCAGGTCGACCCCGGTCACCCCGCCATAAGACATCAACTTGCCAAAATGGATCTCCATCGAGGTCTGCAAATAATCGTGGATGATGACCTTCTTTACGCCGGGTATCGCGGCGATATCATTGATCGCCTGGGGGGTGAGCAGTTTCATCCCGTTATCGCCCGGGAATACGCCGCCACCACCGCCACCGCCCCCGCCCACCGCCTTCTCCACCATCACCTCCTGGTAACCCGGGTAGACCTCGATATTGGTCAGGTCGTTTATCCCCCACAATTGCTGCGTGGCATTCTTCTGCAAACCCACGGCCAGCGAGACCAGCACGACAACCGCGGCTGTGCCGATCACCACCCCCACCGCTGTGAGCAGCACACGCCCTTTGCGGCGCCCGAGGTTATACAGGATCAGGCTTACAAGGTCACCAAACCGCATGCGTTCCCCGGTCCTTTACCCCTTCGGTACGATTGGATAAACATTGATATCTTCGGTCGGCATCACTTCCACCGGCTGCTCCAGCCCGCTGTCGAGCCCAAACAAGCCTTTGAAAAACCGCAGCACCTTCTGCCAGAAGGTTTCCGGAGCAGGCTCTCCACCCGGAAAACCCTCGCCCGGGATCCCTCCCTCGCCCTCCATGCCGGGGTTCGGAGTATAGATGATCTCCGGTTGAACCTCGATCGGGATCACTTGCTCGATCGTGCGCAGCTGGTTGAAATCATCCGTGTAATTGATGGTGATCTTCAAGTCCAGCGGTCCCTCCGCGTAGGGGATGAGGCTGGTGTCGAGCGTGTAATACCCGCCCGGGTCAAGCGCCCCGACCAGGAGCGTGTTATTGATCAGATCCGCGTTTTCAGCGCTCACCCGCATGTTCCCCAGCACGTAGGTTTTCTTCCCCAGGTTGGTGACCTGCAGGGGAAGGATGTTTTCCATCCCGGCCGTGAACATACCCGCGTCGCGATAAAAACTCACCTCCACCTGCGGCAGCGAGTAAACCAGCAGGGTAATGACCTGGTCATCCACCAGCCGGTTTCCGGCGGCGTCATTGTAGACGAAGGACAACTTCAAGGAATACGCCCCGGGTTGGGTGGAAACATTGACCACCAGTTTCTGGGTCACTGTCACCAGGTCATCCTTCACCACGTCTCCCACGAAGATCACGTTCGAGCTGCCCAGCGGGGCGAAATTCGCCAGGTCGCCCGAACTGCCGGAGACCCCACCGGGTTGCGGCGTACCATAATCGCCGCCCGCGGATACACCCCCGCCCAGCACCACCGACATGTTCTTGGCGTCTGCCTTGCCCAGGTTCTTGACGTCGAGCGCCAGCTCAAATATGGACCCCGGTTGTAGGGGATCGATGTCCGTCTGGTAGCCGGTGACGATCAGTTGCGGACGCAGCGGGATATTGGGGGTGGGCGTGTAATACGCGCTGGAATACTGCGGCTCGGTGATGCCCACAGAAATATTGAAAGTTTCGGAATAGGTGGCCCCTAAGTCATCGCTGTAGGTGACGGTCGCCTTGATGCTGCTGTAGTTCGCCCAGGTAAGCGCATCACCAATAATAAACTTCTGCTTCACTGTATTTGTGTCTCCCGGGGGGATCTCTCCGCTTGCGATCACGCCGCCGGTCTCCTGCGGGTAAAAATCCGCGCCGTCAAAGATGATCACAACATTATTGGCCGTCAACTGGCCGTCATTGCCAAGGCGCACCTCGAGGGTGAATGTGTCGCCGCCGTACAGCGGGCCGCTCCCCGTGCTGTAAGAGGCGATAGTCACCACCGGTCTGCCCGGAACGGACGTGGGTTTGGGTGTTTTGGTCGCTGCCGGCGGCTCGGGAACATCCACCGTCGTCCGCACCTGCCCCGTCGCGACCACCGCGTCTGCGTTGTCCTTGTCGGTCACGTAAATGGTCGTGATGTCATTCTGCCCGTCCAGGGTGGTATCCGGGATGGGAACGTTAAGCGTGACGGTTTTCTGACCACCCGCCGGAACCACAAGCAGATTCGGCACAGCCACCGGCGCCGTCCATCCGCCAGTGCTGATGGCTTGGATTCCGGCGTTCAGATCTGTTGCTCCGCTGTTGGTGATCTTGAGGGAATAGGTCACGATCGATCCGGGCAGACCTGACTTCTCGGGAAAGTCCGGGGTGATGGTGACGCTGGCCGCGTTCACGGATGTGTAGATCAATCCGGCGGTGATCAGGAGTATTAAGCCAAAGATCAGTGGTTTTATTCTTGAAAGCTTCATAATGGGTCACCTTGTGATTCTGTTGTGTAAGAAAGGTTTTCCGTCACTTCGCGGTAGGCTTCCTCGGTTACAACTTGGCCGTCCAGCAGGTAGATCACATCCGTAGCAAATTGGCG
>CAYYBP010000070.1:0-10826 GCA_964470275.1 uncultured Anaerolinea sp.
ATCACCAGCATCTTCTTGGCGGCCGTTGGCCTGGTGGGTTTGGTTATCCTGGTGTTGATGACTGTGCCCACGCTTGGACCGCGCTGGCTGCTTTACTTTTTGGTGACGCTGCTCTTCAGCGGACTGGCATTGCCAGCGATCTACTATTTGCACCTCAGGTTCCCCTCAAATCCACCCGCGACCGCGCGCGTGCTCATCCGTGAAACCCTGTGGGTGGGAATCTATGTCGACCTGATCCTCTGGCTGCAGTTTGGCCGGGTGTTGAATTTTGCGCTCGCCATTTTCATCGCGCTGGGACTGATCTTCATCGAAATCCTCATCCGGTGGAGAGAACGGAGCCGGTTCTCACCTGACCATTCCAGCGATGACTGACCTTCGCGGCATTCCTTCTGTAGATAAGTTCATAAACATGCAGGAGACCCAGCCTCTTGTACGGCAATTCGGCCGCGCGCAGGTGTTGAACGCCATACAGGGCGTGCTGACGGATATTCGCCGCGAGGCAGCCGCGGGCAAACCGGTTGACCTGAGTGAGAACAGCCTTGTAAAAATGGTGACCAACGTGTTGGAAACCTGCATGAATCCCTCGCTGGCGCGGGTCATCAACGCCAGCGGTGTGATCCTGCACACCAACCTCGGCAGGGCGCCGCTTTCGCGTTCCGCGCTGGAAGCTATTAATGAAACAGCGTCAGGGTATTCCAACCTGGAATACGATTTGGAACACGGTGCGCGGGGCTCGCGCACGGTGCACGCGCGCGATTATCTCTGCCAGCTCACTGGCGCTGAAGACGCGCTGGTGGTCAACAATAACGCCGCGGCGGTGTTATTGGCGCTCACCGCGCTGGCGCGCCGCAGGTCCGTGGTCATTTCCCGCTCCCAGTTGGTTGAGATCGGCGGCGGGTTCAGGATCCCGGATGTGATGAAACAATCCGGCGCGAAGCTCGTTGAAGTGGGTACAACCAACCGGGTGCACCTCCGCGACTACGAGGAAGCCCTGGCAGCCGGCGCCGCGCTGATCATGCGCGCCCATACTTCCAATTTCAAGTTGGTTGGTTTTACCAGCCAGCCCGCGCTGGAGGAGCTGGTTCGATTGGCGCATGAATTCGACCTCCCGCTGCTCGACGATCTCGGCTCCGGCGCGCTGCTGAATACCTCCCGCTACGGCCTGGCCCATGAACCGATGGTGCAGGAATCCTTGCAGGTCGGGGCTGACCTGGTATGCTTTTCGGGCGATAAATTGCTGGGTGGTCCCCAGGCGGGAATCATCCTTGGCAAGGGCGAGCTGATCGCGAAGTTGAAACGCCATCCGCTGGCCCGCGCCATTCGGGCGGACAAGCTCTGCCTGGCGGCCCTGGCGGCAACGCTGCGCCACTACCTGGTGGGAGATGCCGAAAGTGAGGTGCCGGTGTGGCGCATGATCGGGATGTCGACCGACACGATCAAAGCCAGAGCGGATGGCTGGCGAACCGCCCTGGGTTTTGGCGAGGTTATTCCGCAGAAGTCGACTGTCGGCGGCGGCAGCCTGCCGGATGAAACCCTGCCCACTTTTGTGCTCTCGCTGGCTGTTCCGCGCGTTGACCAGTTCGCAGCCAGGCTGCGGGCTGCTTCGCCGGCTGTGATCTGCAGGATCCAGGATGGCACGGCGCAATTTGACCCGCGGACCGTCCAACCCGAGGAAGACGACCTTTTTATCAACACCATCATACCCATTGCATCAGGAGCAATCAATGAAATCTGACCTCGATAAGTTAATGAAGAAGAACGATGTGGATGTGCTCTTTATTATTGGCAGCGCGAGCCACAACCCGTCCATGAATTATTTTGTGGGAACCGCGCATGTTTCCGACGCGATTCTCATCAAGCCGCGCGGAAAATCCGCTGTCCTGTTCCATTATCCAATGGAGCGCGAAGAAGCCGCGAAATCGGGATTGAAGCTGGTCAGTCTGAATAGATACCCGATGGCAGAATACCTGCAACAAGCGGCTGGAAATTACGCCGAGGCGTTCGTGTTACGGATGAAAGCCCTGTTGGAAGGGATGAATGTCCATTCCGGGCGGGTGGGGCTTTATGGCAAGGACGACGTTGGCCCTTTCTACGCCGTGATCACCAGGCTGCAGGAACTGATGCCTGAACTTCATTTCACCGGTTTTGTACGTGACGAGATTTTGCTCAACGCGATGATGACCAAGGATACGGAAGAGCTCGACCGCATCCGCGAGATGGGGAAGATCACCACCGGCGTGGTGGGCAAGGTCGCTGATTACCTCACTGGTCACAAAACCCGCAAGGACACGCTGATCCATCGCGATGGCTCGCCGGTCACGATTGGAGAGGTCAAGAACCTGATCAACCTGTGGCTGGCAGAAAAAGGCGTGGAAAACCCGGAAGGCACCATCTTCGCCATCGGGCGCGATGCCGGCATCCCGCATTCCGCCGGCACCCACACGGATCCGATCCAACTGGGCAAGACGATCGTGTTCGATATTTACCCCTGCGAGGCTGGCGGTGGCTACTTCTATGATTTCACCCGCACCTGGTCTTTGGGATATGTCACCGATGAGGTGCAGGCTTTGTACGACCAGGTGAAGCAGGTCTACGAAACCCTGTACAATGAACTGAAGGTCAACCAACCTTTTTACCTGTACCAGGAACGCACCTGCGACCTGTTTGAGGCGCTTGGGCACCCGACCATCAAGACCGACCCGGCGATCGAAGCGGGGTATGTGCACAGCCTCGGGCACGGCGTGGGTCTGCGCGTGCACGAGAAACCTTGGGCGTCCACCATTAACCCTTCGCCCACAGACATCCTCGCACCGGGGTCCGTGTTCACGCTTGAGCCCGGGTTGTATTACCCTGACCGCGGGATGGGCGTGAGGATCGAAGACACCCTGTATGTATCGCCAGAAGGGCAATTCGAAATCCTGGCGGATTTCTCCAAGGACCTGGTTCTGCCGGTCAAGTAGAACAGGGTCGCGAGAGGAAGGCAACTGGCATGAAACTCAATTCAGCCCGGATACTGGGAATCGAAACCTCCTGCGATGAGACCGCGGCCGCGGTTGTTGAGAACGGCCGCGAGATCCTCTCCAGCGTGGTGGCCACGCAAATCGACCTGCACGCCAGGTACGGCGGGGTGTTTCCGGAGGTGGCTTCCCGTGAGCATATCCGCACCATTTACCCGGTGATCGAGGAGGCGCTGCAAAAAGCCAACCTCGGTCTGGCTGACCTGGAGGCGGTGGCGGTGACGCGCGGCCCGGGTCTGGCGGGATCGCTGGTGGTGGGGATGAATGCCGCCAAAGGCATCTCGGTTGCCAGGGGGCTGCCGCTGATCGGGATCAATCACCTCGAGGGTCACATCTATTCCGCCTGGCTCTACCCGGCCGACACATCCGCTCCTCCGAAGCCGCCGCAATTTCCGCAGATGGTCTTGCTGGTCTCGGGCGGTCACTCGGAACTCAACCTGGTGACGGACCACTTGCAGTACCAGCGATTGGGCGCCACGCTGGATGACGCGGCCGGCGAGGCGTTCGACAAAGTCGCCAGGCTGTTAAACCTGCCTTATCCTGGCGGACCGTCAATCCAGGAGGCGGCGAAAAACGGGGATCCAGCGGCGTTTCAGTTCCCGCGTTCTCGCCTGGAAGGCACATGGAACTTCTCCTTCAGCGGTCTGAAGACCGCCGTGCTGCGCGTGGTGCGCGAACTGGAGAAGGAAAACCGCCTTTTGCCGGTCGCGGACCTGGCGGCGAGTTTCCAGGAGGCGGTGGTGGATGTGTTGTTCTCCAAGACGATGTACGCCGCCAAGGCATTCAATGTGAAATCGATCCTGGTGGCAGGCGGAGTATCCGCAAACCAGGCGCTGCGCAACGCGTTTCTCAATCAAAGCGAGTTTCCTGTCCACATTCCCCCGTTGTCTTTGTGCACTGATAACGCCGCGATGATCGCCTCGGCCGGGTATTTTCACTACATTGCCGGTCACAGCGATCCGCTTGACCTGGACGTGCTGCCAACATGGCCGATCGGTTAAGTCACTTTTCCCGCTCAGGGTCATCTAAATGATTGAGCCGCAGCAATTCACACCCGAATTGCTCGAGCGGTTGAAAGCTGGAGACCGCCAGGCATTTTCAGAACTCGTCGAGCGCACATCCGGCAAGATCTACAGCCTTGGGCTCAAGATGCTTGGTAACGAACAGGACGCGGAGGATATGCTGCAGGAAACTTACATCAAAGCCTACAAAGCCCTGCCGGGATTTGAGAACCGCTCTTCGGTTTCCACATGGTTGTTCCGCATCGCCGCCAACGAAGCACTGATGATCCTGCGAAAACGTAAAAATGCCCTGCCGGCGTTCGATATCGACGCGGAAGCGGATGACGATGCCCAGCCAGTGGAGATTGTTGACTGGTGCTGCCTGCCGGAAAGCGAACTCGCTTCCACAGAGACGAAGAACGAGCTGAACAACGCCATTACCAAATTGTCGCCGGTGCTGCGCATGGTCTTCCTGCTCCGGGACATGGAAGGGTTTTCAGGCGCAGAAACCGCGGGCATCCTGGGGATCAACGAGGACGCCGTAAAAACCCGACTGGTCAGGGCGAGGTTGAGGCTGCGTGAGGAACTTTCCGTCTACTTCAAGGAAAGGCTGAGATAGGGGATGGTCATGCAAGAACACGAACACTGCCAGGATTACCTCCGGAATTTCTCCGATTACATCGACGGGGAGCTGCCGCCGGATTTTTGCGCTGAATTGGAATCGCACTTGAAAGAGTGCCCCAACTGCCGCGTGGTGTTCAACACCCTGCAGCGCACCGTGGAGTTGTATCAAGGCAATCTGGACGAAGAACAGCTCCCTGGCGAGGTGCGCTCCCGGTTGTTTGCGCGCCTGGAGCTGGATGACTGCAGCGGGAAGGCGGGCGGTGATAACGCCTCATAAGCCGCACGCTCATTTGAACCTGAATGATCAGCCGGACGAACCACAAGAACAACATAGAAAATACTGTGGAGTTGTTGTGCCTGGTGAATTATGCCCGGTCTGTAATTTGGGAATAATGGATTACAACGGCATGCTCGACCTGGTCTGCCCGCGCTGCGGGTTCAAGGGTCAAAGCGGTGGTTTTACCTGATGAATTCTTCCCTCCGGTCTGGAGGATGAACAACCATAACAACAACAGGAGAGAGAACAATGGACGCAAAATTATTCTGGAAATCTGGCCTTGCCTTCAAGGGGATCGGCAACTCGGGGGTCCCGGTCGATCTTGACGCATCCAAAGACCATGGCGGCGGTGGCGAGGGGTTGGTCCCGATGGAAATGATCCTTATCGGCCTGGGCGGGTGCACGGCGATGGATGTTATCTCCATCCTCGCGAAAAAACGCCAGGAAGTCACAAAGTTTGAGATCGAATTGCACGCTGACAGGGCGGCGGAGCACCCGAAAACATTCACGCATATCACGATCGAGTACGTGATCACCGGCAAGGGGATCGACCCGGAAGCGGTGAAACGCGCGGTGGAACTGAGCGAAACCAAGTACTGCCCGGGCATGGCCATGCTGCGGAAATCGGCTGATATTCAGACCAGGTTCCGCATCGAAGAAGCGTAGATCATCCAGGCATCCCGAGAGGGATGCCTTTTTTATCAATCAAATTTCCCGGCGGTGATGTGACTGGCCGCGTCTGAGCAGACGCACGCTTCAACTGTCCGGCCGTGTTTCTTGAGTGTCCCCTCGTATTCCTGCTTGCCATTGCCCGCGATCCATCCTTCCAGGTTAAACGCCAGCGGTCCGTCCGCCTGGATCCATTCTCCGTTGTATTTCCGCGCGATATGAACGTGTGTGCCTGTCGACCGCCCGCCTTCGCACGAAGGATGCCCGATCGGATCCCCCTCTTTAACCAGGATGCCCTGGTTGACCTTGTTGTTGGTGCCAAGGTGCAGGTAGAAGATCACCCAGCCGGTGTTTTCATCGCCATCCTTATCAAGGTCAAGCACGGCGATCGCGGGCTCGGTGCGCACGATCTGTCCGTCAGCGATGGCGATCACAAATTCATCGCTGGGTGAGCAGCCGCCCACAACGGTCGGAGGGGCGAAGTCGATCGCCGCCCGCGGTTCACCGGTGCCGTACGCCGTGTGGGGTCCGCCAGTGAAGGCCCAGGTTTGACCGATGGCAAAGGGCAGCGCCAGCGCTGGCTGCTGCAACCCTCCCGGGATGTGGGGTGAGGGATTCAGCCACGGGTCGCCGAAAAGTTCGCTGTATGTCCGGTAAAATCCTTCGCTATAAATGGCATCCTGGTACACCGCTGGCTCGAGCAGCCCGGCGAAGTAGTTCTGAAGCGCGACCGTGGCGGCGTTCTGCCATGGGTCTGGGTGTTCAATGCTGCCGTCTGTGCGGGTGATGGTATCCAGGCTGCCGGTGCGCCAGCTGTAATACGCGTTGTTTATCAGGTTGGCTGCCCATACCAGCTGAAGGTAGAGCCCCTGGTGGGATTGCTCTTCGTAGCCCAACGGGTAGTCCTCCAGTCCATCCGGCACGACCGGCGATGTTAGCGCCTGCGCCTGGTATTCTGCCAGCGCAAGCAGCAGCCGCGGGCTGACCGAGTAGGCGCGCGCCACGTATTCCACAACGTCCCCGCCAATGCGGGTTTTTTCACCCGCCTGTGCGCGGTATGTCTTCAACCATCCCGGCATCGAATCCACGAAGGCGCGCGTGTCGAACCCGCTTTGCGCCGGGCCGTACACAAACAGCGCGTCCGGTAGAATCTGGAACGGGTTGCCCCACAGTGCTTCATAGTAGATCGGAATGCGCAGGTTCTCGCCGGGTGTCAGGGTGGTGACATCGGCTGCGATGCCCGGGTTGGCTTCGAGTATTTCCCCGACCGTGGTGTTAAAGTGCGCTGCGACCGCCGGCAGGGTGTCGCCTGTCTGCGTGGCGTAGTCCACCAGCGTGCCGGGCTGGTACACGGGGCGGGTGGCGATGGGCGTGGGTTCGGCGGGCGCGGGCTGGTCTTCAGTTGCCTGCATGGGCATTGGTGTGATATATACATGCTGGGGTTCGACCGGCGAACAGGAGGCAAGCAGGCTGAACACAAGGGGAATGACGAGCATCCTCTTTAGCAGCGGACCCGGTTTGATGCCAAATTGTAGAATTGTTTTCATCTTGCTGGACTATTGTACCGCGTCAATTCGATGGCAGCTGAATGAACGCCTTGGCAGAAGACATCGGGTCTGCGATGACGATATGGTCGCCGTTGACGAGCGTGCCTTCGTAGATTTTACTGCCGTTATGCGCCACGTACCCGCTCATGACGAATGGCAAGGGTCCATCCGCCAGGATCCACTCGCCGTTGTATTTTCTGACGACATGCACGTGTGTGCCGGAGGACACCCCGCCTTCGCAGGATGGATGCCCGATCTTGTCGCCCGCCAGAACGGTGGTGCCGACCGGGATCCGGTCGCGGGTTTCAATGTGCATGTACATGACCACCCAGCCGGTCTGTTCCACCCCGTCGCCGTCCAGGTCGAGCATCACGATGGCATCCGCGGAGCGCACGATCAGGCCGGGCGCCATGGCGGTGACCCACTCATCTGAGATCTCGCAATCCGGCGCGTCCATGTCCATCGGCGGACCGAAATCCACCGCCGCCAGCGCACCGTCCAGCCCCCAGGCCGAGTGCGGTCCGCCGGTGAAGCTCCACACCCGCCGGGGCATGAACGGCAATTGCAGCTCCGGCTGCGTGAGGTCGACCGGGTAAAGCGGTTCGACGGCGCGTGAACGCGCCCAGAAATCCCCGAACATCCCGGTCATTAATACCGGCAGGCTGTCTTCCCCATACAGCACCCCCGGCCACTCGTCCTGGTTGTACATCTGCGCCACCAGGTACTGGATGGCGGCGGTGCCGGCGTTCAACCCCGGGCTGATGCGCATGACCGTCCCGTCCTTGAAGGGCAGCGTGGTCAGCGTGCCGGCGCGCCAGCCGTAGTAGCCGATGGAGAGCTGCTGCACGACCCAATAGAGTTGTTTATACAGCCCCTTGTATTCCAGCTTCGCCACGCCCATCGGGTAATCGGTCTCCTGGATGTTGGTGGGTTCGCCGGTCACCCAATGGCTTTTATATTCCAGCAGCGCCAGCAGCAGGTAGGGGTTGATCGAGTTTTCCACCGCGATCCGGTTCAAGATTTGCGAGCCCGTCAATAGTTTTCCGCTGACCGACTGCTGGTAGCGGCTGAGGTACCCGCCGGCTTTGTCGGCGTAGGCGATGACATCGAAGTCCGCGGCGGATGGCGAGTACACCACCTCGCTGTCGGGCAGCACCTGGATGGATTCCAGCACGTTGTCGAGCACATCCGGGATGAAGAGCCATATCCCCGGGCTGATCAGGCCCGAAGCCGGGATCGGTTCGCTGGATCTGATCTGGTCGGCTGTGACGTTGTAGCGCCCGGCGATGGAGGGCAGCGTGTCCCCGGCCTGGGTGAGATACTGGATCGGGGGTCTGGCCGTGGCGTTGGGGTCGATGGTGTGGGTCGGCCTGGGCGGCTGGCTGGGTTCAGGCGTGCTGGTTGTGTCAGCCGGCGCGGCCTCGCTCGGGGTCAGTGTTGGCTGTGCGCTGGTTTCGGTCGGCACGGGCGTGCTGAGCGGGGTTCCCAGCGCCACGGCGGTGGCGGTCAATTCCACCGGGCTGACATAGCCCTGCGAACAGGACAGCATCGCCAATAAGATGGCGGCCGCCCCGCTGAGAAGCTTGAATGTTCTAACGCCTGATCTGGTTGTCATACGTGCGCCCGTTCCACGAGTAAACGGTCTTGCCATCTTTGGTGAGGGTGCCGCTGTACTCTTCGCCGTTCCCGTGCGAGATCCAACCGCTCAGGTTGAAGGGCAGGTCGGTATCCGCGGAGATCCACTCACCATTATATCGCCTGGCAACGTGCACATGCGTGCCGTCGGAAACACCGCCTTCGCACGAGGGATGCCCGATGCGGTTGCCGGTTTTGACCTTGCTGCCGGCTTTTATACGGTCGAGCGCGCCGATGTGCATGTAGAGGATGGTCCAGCCGGTCTGTTCCAGCCCGTCGCCATCCAGGTCGAGCACCACCGCGCCATTCGCGGAGCGCGTGATCACGCCATCTGCCACGGCGGTCACCCATTCATCGGATTTGAAGCAGCCCGATTCTTCCCCCGGTGGGGCAAAATCCAGCGCGCCCCAGGCGGAGCCGTCACCCCACGACGCGTGCGGTCCGCCGGTGAGCGACCAGTAGATGCCCGGCTCAAAGGGCAGGATCAGCTCCGGTTGGGCCAGGTCGGCCGGCAGCAGCGGTTCCACTGTCAGGTCGAAGGGGATGCCGAAAAACTGCGTGTAGGTACGATACAGGCCGTCCTCGGAGATGGCTTTTTCCCACTCCGCGGGTACGGAATTGACCCCGAGCATGTACTGGACCGCGGCGGTGCCGGCGTTGATGCGCGGAGAGAGCATTCCAAGCGTGCCATTGGTAAAACCGACGTACGAAATGGCTTCGGCTTTCCACAGGTAATAGCCGCGGTTGAGCAGACTGGCGGCCCATGAGAGTTGATAGAACAGCCCATCGCGTTCAGGGTTGTTGTATCCCATTGGGTAAGTGCGCGTGAATTCATCGATGTCGCGCGAGGTGACCCAGCGCGAGCGGTATTCGAGCAGCGCCAGCAGCAGGCGGGGGTTGACCGAGTAATCGGCGCTGATGCGCTTGACGATGTCGATGCCGCTGGTCTCCACGTCATCGACCGGCTCACTGTAGATCTCGAGGTAGCCGTTGTTCTCGCGCACGAAATTGTCGATATCGAGCGTGGCGCTCACCGGTCCGTACACCAGCTCGGAATCCGGGATGATCTTGAAATCCGAGATCTCCGCGCCGGGCTGCGGCGCCGGGATGGCGATGATCTGACCGACCTCCAGCACGTCCGGGTTGACCAGGGTGTTGGCGGCCAGCAGCATGCCCAGGTCGAGGTTGTACAGGCTGGCGATGTAGCCCAGGCTCTCACCCCATTGCACGCTGTGATAGATCATGTCAGACCGCAGCGTGGGCATTACGCGCGGCGCGTTGGGGGTGGGGGTGTGATACGGGGCGCCCGGCGGGCGGCTGGTGGGCAGCCACGCCGCGGGTTTGGTCTTGATCTGCTCCTGCGTTGCGGATTCGATGGCCGGCGGCGTGCTGGTGGAGGAGTAGTCCGTCCAGGGCTGCGCACCCGGGGCCGGCTGAACGCAGCCGGCGAGCAGCGCCGCGGCGAGCAGGGAGAACGCGAGCCGTGAGAGGCGGTGCATCAGCGCAGCCCCCGAGTCAAAAGGCGGTCGACGAACGGGCGCCCGGAGATGATGTGCAGGTGCAGGTGGAAGACGGACTGACCGGCGTCCGCGCCGGTGTTGATCACCAGGCGGTAGGCCGCCTCAGGGCCAAGCCGCGCCTGCGCCAGCTCGCGGGCCGTGGCGATCATGTGCGCGACGAGCGGCTCGTCGCCGCTGGCGAGTTCGTTGAGCGAATCCACGTGTTTCTTGGGGATGACCAGGAAGTGGACCCTCGCCACGGGGTGAATGTCTTCGATGGCGATGACCTCTTCATCCTCGTAGAGCAGGGCGGCGGGTGCGTTTTTGGCGATGATGCGGCAGAAGATACAGTTTTCCATGAGCGTTATTGGTTGCAAGTTTCCTGCCTGTATTATATCCGGCTTTGGGCGATGCGTGGGCGCCGGGCGCGCCGGGGAGGGATTTGTGGGGAGAATGTAAACCCTCTCGCATTTCAGCGGGTTGGGGTATAATCGGCGCTATACGGGGCGTGGCTCAGTCCGGCTAGAGCACTCGGTTCGGGACCGAGAGGTCGGCGG
>CAYYBP010000071.1:0-10724 GCA_964470275.1 uncultured Anaerolinea sp.
TTACGAAGCTGCTGAAATGGATGGCGCTAATGGCTGGCAGCAGTTCAAGAACATAACTTTTCCACTTCTGCAGCCTGTAATGACCCCTGCCATTCTACTGGGAACTTTCTGGACCTTCAACAACTTCAATGTGCCTTTCTTTATCAACCAGAATGAATTGGAAAGTTCGGATATCCTTGTGACTGGCTTGTTCCGGGCAGCGTTCCAGTATAACCGCTACGGCTTCTCTGCCGCGTTTGCCTTTGTGATATTCGGTTTATTGCTGTTATTTACAGTCTTCTACATGCGGTATACGAAGTCTCTGAAAGGAGCGTACGAATCATGAGCACATCCACTCAGGCTTCTACCATCGGTAAACCTCGCAGATCCTTCTTCCGCAGCGGACGGGAGGAT
The DNA here is from genome assembly GCA_964470275.1 of uncultured Anaerolinea sp. GTDB lineage: Bacteria > Chloroflexota > Anaerolineae > Anaerolineales > Anaerolineaceae > UBA6107. Next base: position 394 of record CAYYBP010000071.1, read on the forward strand.
TCTCCTTTCAAGCGGATCATTATCCATATCGTGTTGATCATTGCATGTATCGTCGCTGTATTCCCGATCTTGCGCGTTTTGGCTGTTTCGTTGCGACCAGGCGATCGTTTGATGTCAACCGATCTCTCGATCATCCCGCCGGATGCCACGCTTGAATCCTACAGGATCATCCTTTTTGAAAAACCTTTCCTGGGTTGGGTGTGGAACAGCCTTGCAATCACCATCGCGACTGCTTTGATCGGTGTGATCCTGGCTGCCACGGCGGCGTACGCATTTTCGCGCTGGAAATTCCCCGGAAGATCAGTGGGTCTGGTTTTCCTGTTGGCAACCCAGATGATCCCGGCATCGATGTTGATGATCCCGATCTACATCCTGGCGATCAAGCTTGGCCTGGTAGGCACGTACCGGGGATTGGTGATCGCTTACTGCGTTACCTCAATTCCTTTCAGTGTGTGGATCCTGAAAGGCTACTTCGACACGATCCCCATCGATCTAGAAGAAGCCGCCAGGATCGATGGATGTTCACAGATCCAGGCTTTCCTGAGGGTATTGCTGCCGCTTTCAACACCAGCGCTGGCGATCACATTCCTGTTCAATTTCATGGCCGCGTGGAACGAATACCTGCTGGCGAGAGTCATGTTGGGCTCACAGGAGAGTCTGATGACATGGCCGCTGGGCTTGCAGCGTCTGCAAGGACAATTCGCGACTCAATGGGGGCAGTTCTCAGCCGGCTCGATTTTGGTGATGATACCGGTGATCGTCTTGTTCCTGTATTCGTCGAAATACCTGATATCCGGTCTAACTCTGGGCGGCGTTAAGGGTTAATCGTTGGTTTTTGTGTTCAATACCCCGGTTTCGAGTTGTTTGGAATCGGGGTATTATTTAATTATCCATTGGCAATCAGGAGGTGATAGATGAAATATCTATCAAAAATATTCTCTATTGGTTTAATCCTGGCGTTCATCCTCAGTTCCTGCACCAACACAACAGGGGGAACCGCTCGGGTCAATAAAAAGGATGTGTTATATCTCAATCTGACCTGGCATCAGCACCAGCCTTTGTACTACAAGGATGAGAATGGTGTGTATACCAGACCCTGGGTACGAGCACATGCCACCAAGGATTACTACGATATGGCAGCGATGATCAAGCCATACGAAAACGTGCGCATGACAGTGAACATTACCCCGGTTCTTATGAAACAGCTGGATGATTTTGTTCTCAATGGAGCTAAGGATTATTACTGGGTTCTGGCGGAAAAACCTGCCAGTGAACTCACTGAGATTGAAAAAACATTCCTGCTCACGAGATTTTTTGATGCCAATTGGGACAACATGATTGGCAGATTCCCAAGGTACAAGGAATTGCTCAATCTTCGGGCGGGTACGACACCAGAGGAAATTGCCACAGCCGTTAAGATCTTCACCGAACAGGATTACCGCGACCTCCAAATCTGGTTCAACCTGGCGTGGTTTGACCCTGAATTCCTGGCGGTTTCTCCGTTGAAGGAATTGGTCGAAAAGGGGAAAGGTTTTTCTGAGAAAGACAAGGTTATCTTGTTTGATGAAGTGAGGCGGGTCATGAGTGAGGTGATCCCCGTGCACAAGGAAATGCAGGATTCCGGGCAGATCCAGGTGATCACCACCCCATACGCGCATCCCATCCTGCCGCTGATCTATAACACCGACGTGGCACTGGTAGGTAATCCCGCGGCGGAGATGCCGGACCGCTTCAGCTGGCCAAATGATGCCATCGCGCATTTGCAGAAAAGCGTTGAAATGTACACGGATCACTTCGGGCAGGCGCCGGTGGGTTTGTGGCCTGGTGAGGGGGCGGTATCTGAGGATATCATCCCACTGGTCGCGAAGGCCGGGTACAAGTTCATGCAAACCGGCGAAGCCGTTCTCGCGCAATCACTGGGGATCGGGTCATTTACCCGTGACAGCGCCGAAACCGTCCAGGAAGCCGATGAGCTCTATCGACCTTACTACGTCACCTCCAGTTCCGGCGAACAGGTCGCGATCTTCTTCAGAGACCTGGTCCTTTCAGATAAGCTGGGTTTCACGTATTCGCAAACTCCCGGAGAAGAAGCGGCAGCCAACCTGATGCAGCGGCTGGAAAATATCCGTCTGCAGTTGAAGGCGCAAAAAGCCAAGGGGCCACACATCGTCAGTATTGTGCTGGATGGTGAGAACGCCTGGGAATATTACCCCAACGATGGCAAGGAATTCCTGAATTCCATGTACAAAATGCTGAACGAAAGCAAGACGATCCAGATGGTCACGCCGTCTGAGTATCTAGAAATGTTCCCCAAGCAACATGAATTGGATTACCTCTTCCCCGGGGCGTGGTTTAGCCCCAATTACGACACATGGATCGGCGAGACCGAGGAACAGCAAGCCTGGAATTACCTCGGCAAGGTGCGCAATTTTCTGGCCAAGTATGATGTAGAAAAGACGCGCGACGCGACGCCGGAGGCACTCGCTGCGGCCCTGGATTACATGTATCTCGCCGAAGGCTCCGACTGGTTCTGGTGGTATGGTTCTGACCAGGATTCAGGCGTGGACGAGTATTTTGATACAGGGTACAGGGCGTTGCTGGCAAAAGTGTATGAATCCTTGGGCGAGCCGGTTCCTGCGTTTATCAATGTTCCGATCATTCCCAAAAAGCCCGAACAACCGGTCCAGGCTTTTAAGGGAATTGAAACCCCCATGGTTGATGGTCAGATCGGTGAAAAAGAATGGGCTAACGCGGCCATTTACCAGGCAGCATCTGGTTCTGCGGTCGGTGCTTTTTCTTACACCATGGATGCCAAGAATCTCTACTTCAAGCTGGATGCTACGCAGGATGCGGGTGACATACAAAGCGCGGGGATCTACATGAACATCCCCAGCGCAGTAGAAAATTATCCGTACGCGTATACACCTGATGCGCCAGACACTGTTTTGCTGGGGATCGCCGCCACGCACCTGTTTGTGTGGAATGGTACGACATTGAAGGTCTTTAATGCCACCTCCAAGGGTTGGGTTGAAAATAAGGATCTAAAGGGCACAGGCGCTTCAGGCGAAAAAGTTATCGAGATCGCGGTTCCTCTCGCGTCACTGGGCGACCTGGCGGCAGGTGATGACATCCGGGTGGTCACGCTGACTTTACCCGCTGGTCAGATTCTTCCGGCCAGTGGTCCAGCCCAGATCGTACTGCCTGACCTTGGGCTTTCAGACCTGGTGCTTGAAGTGACCGATCCCCAGGGGGATGACCACGGACCGGGAACGTACACCTATCCCACCGACGGTGTCTTTTCGGCAGGGAATTTTGATATAGACAAATTCACTGTCGCGACCGATGCCAAGAATGTCATCTTCACCTTTAAATTCTATGGTCCGGTACCCAATCCCTGGGGATCCGGCAGCAACCTCTCCCTGCAAACAATGGATGTGTACATCGACAAGGACCCGGGTAAGGGGACCGGCAACCGGTTGTTGTTACCCGGACGAAATGCGGCTTTGAGCTCCAGTTATGGCTGGGATTACGTCGTTTGGGCAGAGGGTTGGCAGCCTGGGATTTACGCTCCCGACCCTTCGAGCGGAGAGCCCAAGCAGGTCAACATCTCATTCAAGGTTATCGTCGATCCGGCGAAACAATCTGTAACACTGCGTGTACCTAAAGAAGCCTTCGGTGATGGAAACCCGGTAGAGTGGGCGTATACAGCCGTCGTGTTGAGCCAGGAGGGTTACCCATCCACCGGCGTGTGGCGTGTGCGGGACGTGCAGGCGGCGACTGCCCAGTGGAAGATCGGCGGCGGACCGGATGACGTGAATCACACCCGCATCATGGATGTCGCCTGGCCAGCTGATGGTGAGGGTACCCAGGAGGAATTCCTCAGTTCGTACACCGCTTCGCAGGGGCCAGTTGAGACGTTGACTGCCGATAACTTCGCGCAACTACCCATGCTGCTTTTGAAATGATCGAGATCAACACTCCGGTGGATTTGTTCTACCACCGGAGTGTTTCACAACAGTTATAAATCTTAGATTGACCTTTCTGTTGCAAGTTACGGTTTTTTGTGAGAAAATACTGCGGTTTTGCGGTTTGCAAACCCTGGCGCCTTATTAAATCATTGAAGGATTGTGAATATGAGCATTCAAACACCCGACTGGGTAAAAGACGCGGTTTTTTACCAGATTTTTCCTGATCGTTTCGCGAAGAGTCAACATAACGAGGCAAGCAGTCTCAAACTTGAACCATGGGATACACCCCCCAATCCCTGGGGTTTCAAAGGCGGGGATCTCTACGGTGTTATCGATCACCTCGATTATCTCAAGGACCTTGGGATCAACGCGATTTACTTTAACCCGATCACCGCGTCTGCGGCCAATCACCGGTATCATACTTATGATTATTTCAATATCGACCCCCTATTGGGCGGCAACCAGGCTTTTCGTCAGTTAATCGATGCGGCACACGCAGCTGGCATCCGCATTGTTCCAGACGGGGTGTTCAATCACGCCAGCCGCGGATTCTGGCAGTTCCATCATGTGCTCGAGAATGGCGATGGCTCCCCCTATGTGGATTGGTTTCACTTCAATCCAGACCGCTTACAGCGGCGAAAACACTGGGGGGCATATCCGGATGACTTTGAGCAGCAGCAATTGAACAATCACGTGGGCTCCCTGGACGCCCTCGGTTACCAGGCGTGGTGGAACTTACCAGCCCTTCCGAAATTCAACACCAACACACCCGCGGTGCGGGAATTCATCTTCAGCGTTGCCGAACACTGGATCCGGTTTGGGGCAGATGGCTGGCGGCTGGATGTCGCGGCAGAGATCAATGACGACAGTTTCTGGCAGGAGTTTCGCGGGCGGGTGAAGGCAGCCAATCCCGAGTCTTATATCGTCGCGGAGATCTGGCACGAGAGCCAGCGATGGCTGCAGGGCGACCAGTTTGATGCCGTGATGAATTACCTGGTCACCGCGGCGTTAATGGGTTTGGTGATCGGAGATAAGATCCCACCCTATGCCTTCCGTATCGGTGGGTGGGACAGGGTCCTGCGCCCCCTGACAGCCGCTGAATTTGGCGACCGTATCGAGTACCTGCTTCACCTGTACGACCCCGAAATCAACGCCGTTCAACTCAACCTGCTCGACAGCCATGACACACCGCGGTTTCTAACCACAGCCGGGGGTGATGAGAGCGCTTTACGATTGGCGTACCTGTTCCTTTTTACCTACATAGGCGCTCCATGCATCTATTACGGCGATGAAACCGGCATGACCGGTGGACCGGAACCTGAATGCCGCAAGTCTTTCAACTGGGATGAGAAGACCTGGAATCACAGTTTGAGGGGATACATGAAAGACCTTGTTCAGCTGCGCAATTCACAACCGGCTCTCCGGCGCGGATCCTATAACCGCGTCTACAGCGACCGGGATGTGCTGGCCTTTGCGCGGAAATGGCAGGGAGAAACACTCCTTGTTGCCATCAATATTGCCAGTGAAGAAAAACACCCCGTGATCGACCTGGATGCTGTGGGCGGCACCACGGGTAATATGAAAGCCTTGTTTGGAACCTCCGATTTTACTTTGACAGATGGGAGACTGCTGACCCTCCCTGTGCCAGCCCGCGGCGGAGTGGTCATCAAGGTGTAATTATTAGTCGATTTCTCATTCGATTCATTCGGCCGCTCGAAATCGCATTCTGGCGGCCGTTTGTTTACCAAGGCTTGGTGACGTGATGGTAACGGATGATTAATGCTTTGTTGATTAACAATAGAGTACAGAATTCAGGCTTTTTCGACGTGGTAAAATTGAAATCCGAATTTTGTTATCAATTATTCCTGAAGGGGCTTTATTATCGTGGCTGACCAAAATTTAAATGGGAATCAAAAAGTGAAATCAACCCGTCCGACGATCGAGATCGTGCTGCCGGATGGACGCGTTTATACTGGTAACCGCGGTGCCACGCTGGCTGAATTATTTAAGGGGCTGCCTGAATGGGATGAAACGCCGATCATGGGAGGGGTGGTCAATGGCGAACTGAAAGAACTCACCGCTACGGTCGAGATGGACGCGCGGGTGAGGTTAATCACCATGGAGGACGACGACGGTGCGCGCATCTACCGGCGGTCGATCACTTTCCTGCTCGAAGCCGCGTTTGAGGAGTTGTTCCCTGGCTCTTTGATGACCCTCGATCACTCCGTATCAGCTGGAGGATACTATTGCCAGGTGAGCAAGGGTAACCCGCTATCGAAGAGCGATATCGAGCAGTTGGTTAAACGGATGAGGGAATTGGTCGAAGCCGATCTGCCTTTTGAAAGGCAGCTTGTTCCGCTGCAGGAGGTCATCCAGTATTTTGAAGCAAAAGGTCTGATGGATAAGAACAGGCTGCTCAAGTACCGCCAGAAGGAATACTTGGTGCTTTACCGGCTGGGAGACCACCGCGATTATCATCACGGGTACATGGTGCCTTCCACGGGGTATCTGAAATGGTTCGGGCTTGAACTGATTGGTGAAGGATTTGTGCTTCGTTTTCCGCGCCGCGGCTCACCCAAGCAGATCACCCCCATGCCGAGTTACCCGAAACTGCTGAGCACCTTCAGGCAGTATGGCAACTGGCTGAGCCGTTTGGGCATCGAATCGGTTGGCGCGCTCAACGATTCCATCCAGGCCGGCAACATCCGCGAGATCATTCTCGTATCAGAAGCCCTGCATGACTTGCAGATCATCGATATTTCACAGCAGGTTGCTGAGCGGTCTGAAGAAGCGCGCATCGTTTTGATCGCTGGTCCATCCTCATCAGGCAAGACGACCTTCTCTAAGCGTCTCTCCGTTCAATTGCTCGCCCATGGGTTTTCACCTTTCCCGCTCGAAATGGATAATTACTTCGTGAACCGGGACGACACCCCGCGGGATGCGAACGGCAATTTTGACTTTGAATCTCTTGGCGCGATGGATACCCACCTCCTGTCTGACCATCTTAAGCGGCTGGTCAAGGGTGAAACTGTGCGCCTGCCAAAATACGACTTCAAATCAGGGATGAGAGGAGAAGGCGACGAGGTCAAGCTGCGGCCGGATCAGATCATCATCCTGGAAGGGATCCACGGGCTAAATCCCGGGCTGCTGCCAGATATCGACCCTTCATCCACCTATAAGATCTACGCGTCGTGCCTGACGCAGTTGAACCTTGACCGCTACAACCGCATCTCCACCACCGACACCCGCCTTCTGCGCCGGATTGTCCGCGATGCCCGGGAGCGAGGCTATTCAGCCCAGGAAACCATCTCGCGCTGGGATTCAGTTCAACATGGGGAAAAGGAATACATCTTCCCGTACCAGGAATACGCGGACAAACTTTTCAATTCAGCGCTGGTGTACGAATTATCCGCCATTTGCAGGCCGGTAGAGCCGTTATTGCGGCAGGTTCCTTATGGAACAAAGGAATACGTGGAAGCCAAACGTCTTTTGGCGTTCCTGGAATGGTTCCTGCCGATCGATACCAGCCTGATCCCGGATAATTCCATCCTGCTTGAATTCCTGGGGGGTTCGATCCTCAAGGAATTCAGACTTTGGAAACAAGCCTGACCTGTTAAAGCAAAAATCAGAGCAACCATTGTTGGTTGCTCTGATTTTATTAATCATCAATAGTGAGTTAATAGTTTCCGCTTAAACGCCTTTCCCAGGCGCGATATTCCCTCGTTGATCTTATCCGGCGGGCAAAACGAAAAATTCAAACGCATGGTATTTTTCCCGCTGCCATCTGGATGGAAAAACTCACCAGGAACGAAAGCCACGTTTTCCTTGATCGCTTCTGCCAGCATTTCGGTCGAATTGAACTGCTCCGGCAGGGTCAACCACAGGAACAAACCACCTTCCGGGTGGGTCCAATGAACGCCTTCCGGCATATTCTCTTCCAATGACTCCAGCATCGCATCTCGGCGTTCGCGGTAAGTGGCTTTGATCACCTCCACATGGCGGTCGATGAAGCCATGCTGACCCACCTCGTGGGCGACGATCTGGTTAAACGTGGAGGTGTGCAGGTCTGTGCCCTGTTTCGCCAGCGAGAGTTTGCTGATGACGCCTTCAGGGGCGATCACCCACGCGAGCCGGAGACCAGGGGCGAGAATCTTGGAGAAAGTGCTCAGGTAAATGACGTTGCCAGTGTATGTGCCGTTCTGTACCCGCATTTTTGAATCCAGGATCTCGACCGCCGGAAGGTCTTCACCTTCGTAGCGCAGCTGCCCGTAGGGATCATCCTCGACGATCGGCACGCCGTACCTGTCAGCGAGTTCGATGAGCTTCAACCTTCTTTCAAGCGACAAGGTGGTGCCTGTGGGGTTCTGAAAGTTCGGCAGCACGTAGATGAATTTTGGCCCGATGCGCAAGGCTTCTTCGAGCGCGTCAGTCTTCATGCCATATTCGTCCACGGGCACGGTCACGTACTCAGCGCCGTAAGCGTTCCACGCTTGAAGCGCGCCCAGGTAGGTGGGTGATTCAACCAGGATTCGGTCGCCGCGGTTGATGAAGATCTTGCCGAGAAGGTCCAACGCCTGCTGTGAGCCGGATGTGATCAGGATGTTATTGATATTCACCCGGATACCCACGCGGTTGTTGTGACGGGTGATCATTTCTCTCAGCGGCACGTAACCGTCCGTCCCCCCGTATTGCAGTACTTCAGCTCCTTTATGCTCCAAAACGTAATTGCACGCTCTCTTGAACTCCTCTACCGGAAACACGTCTGGCGCGGGGAATCCCCCGCCAAAAGAGATCATGTCCGGCTGTTCCGTGACTTTGAGCAGTTCACGGATCGCGGATGCCTTCATTCGCTGCGTACGTTGTGAGTATCTGTATTCCCAGGGAGTTTGCATTTTTTCCTCTTTGGTTAGAATTTTTCGAGCTGAATCCTACAATTTTGGAAAACGGCTTACCACTACCGCGGGGGTCGGAAGAATTACCTGGTCATCCTGCTTGAGATCAGCTGGCGCTTTCGAAGGCTGTTTAGGAGAACCCTGGAATATTGCGATGGGTGTGCCCTCGACGGCGTACCTGGTCTTGATGAAAGCCTGGCCGGTCAGAAATCCTTCGCTGTCAATGGCGCAGCTGGTGACTTCGCCGATCACTTTTCCTTTTGTGTCTACGACCGGGTCGCCGTTATGCGCCATGCGCACGCCTTTGTCGTTGAACCTGAAACGCACAACCACGCCAGCGCGTTCTTTCTCTTTTTTAATGAAGGAGTCGCGACCAATAAACCAGGGTTTATAGGATTTTACGTAAGATCCAAAACCGGCTTCGGCAACACTTAGATTCCTGTCACCGCCCATCTCGTGACCATACAGCGGTAGTCCCGCCTCGGTGCGCAGAGAATCCCGGGCGCCAAGTCCGCAGGGTTTTATCCCGAACGCCTCACCGGCCTTTAATAGATCCTCCCACAACGCCGGGGCTTTTACAGGATGAACAAATAACTCAAATGCCATTTTCTCGCCGGTGTAACCCGTCCGCGAGACGATCAGGTCGAATCCGCCTATGACTGCCTCGCACAATTCTGTGCGCTTGAGCGCTTTCACGCGTTTCTGTGTCGCCGCGTCACACTGCAGCGAAAGAAGGATGTCCCTTGATTTTGGTCCCTGCAGCGCAATGTCGACCCGCATGTCATCGCCTTCCTCCGGGTCCCGGAGGTTTCTTAACTTCACTCCGCTGCCAAAGGCTTTCACCCAGGGCTGGCGCTCGTCGATCATGACCTTTCCATTCCTCACCGCGTTCAACCAGGCCCAGTCCTTCGCATCATTGGATGCGTTGACGACCACCAGGTATTGATCACTGCTGCGTCGATACACCAGCGTATCATCGATCACATTAGCCTGCGGGTCAAGGAAATGCGTGTAGCAGGATTCCCCTACTTCGAGCGTACCGATGTCATTTCCACACACAACGTCCAGGAAGATCGATGCCAGAGGACCTTCCGCCTGGAACACACCCATGTGGGCGACGTCAAACAGCCCGGCCGCCTGGCGGCAGGCGAGGTGTTCCTCGACCACCGAGGTGTACCAGACTGGCATTTCCCACCCCGCGAAGGGGATAATTTTTGCGCCCAGACGTTTGTGATTATCGTAGAGCGGTGTGCGCATCAGGGTTTGAGATTCCGGTTCTTTCCATTCGAAAACAGGCAGCGCTTTACCTTTGAGCAGCTTATGACCGATAAACCAGGGTTTGGAGGGATCCACAGCCTCGCCCGGCGTCAGTTCCAATGGCACCGTGGCTGCTTCTTCCACAACGATCGGTCCAGGTATGCGCGCCTGCAGGTCTTCATCAAACGCGATGTATCCGTCAGAAATTGCCCGC
>CAYYBP010000072.1:0-1012 GCA_964470275.1 uncultured Anaerolinea sp.
CCCGGGTTGCCGATGTAGGAGAAGATCAATTTTTTCGCGCATCCAGCCGCCACCATCTGGTCGTAGATCAGGTCGGGTGTGGCGCGCGCCAGGGTAAGGTTTTTCTTACCCTGGCGGATGATCTCGTGACCCGCAGCAAACGGGATGAGGTGGGTAAAACCGGCGCAAAAAACCGTGTCACCGTCTTGGACGTGTTGTTTTACTGCTTCAGTGAGCGTGCAAATCTTCGTCATGCAACCTTCCTATGATCTTCAGGCTTTGCGAACCAGGTTCTGGATTTGCTCGTGCATGTACAGTTGAACATAGTGCAGCCCGCCGGCGTTCTTGCCGCTTGAGCCTGAACCCTTCCAGCCGCCGAAGGGCTGGAAGCCGGGCCATGCGCCGGTGGTCGCACCCATCGGGCGGTTGGCATAGCTCACGCCGGCTTCGATATTGTCGAAGAACCAGGCTGCTTCCTCTTCCGAGCCGTAGAATCCGGCTGTGAGGCCATAATCAACGTCGTTGGCGATCTTCATGGCGGTTTCAAGGTCATCGAATTTACCGACCGTGGTGATGGGCACAAACATCTCATGCTTCCACAGCCGGTGATCGTAGGGCAATTCAGCCAGCGTGGGGGCGCAGAAGTAACCCCTGGCATAGTCGCCATCCGTCAGCACCTTGCCGCCGGTGAGGATGCGACCGGATTCCTTCAGTTCAGCGACGAAATCCTGGTAATCCTTGTAGCTGCTCTTGTTGACGACAGGACCCAGGTAGGTATCGCGGTTGGTCGGGTCGCCGATGGTCAGCTTGTTGGTCAGTTCGACCAGGCGGGCGACCAGTTTATCGTACACAGGGGCTTCGATAAGTACGCGCGACCCGGCGGAGCATTTCTGACCCTGCAGGCCGAAGGCAGAGCGTATGATGCCGATGGCAGCGGTCTCGAGGTCGGTGTTCTTCGTGACGATGGCGGGATTCTTGCCGCCAAGCTCAAGAATCGCAGGGCGGACGTAACGACCCTGTGCAAAGTCGCGGA
>CAYYBP010000072.1:1022-10719 GCA_964470275.1 uncultured Anaerolinea sp.
CGAGCCGGTGAAGGTGATGCCGTCGACTTCGGGGCTCTCGATGAGCGCCTGCCCGAGGGTGGAACCAGGTCCGGTGACGTAATTGAAGACTCCCTCCGGAATACCCGCTTCCTGGAAGCATTCGGCGATCAGCCGGGCTGTCCACGGGGTGTCGGTGGCGGGTTTCATCACGAGGGTGTTGCCGGCAGCCAGGGCTGCGCCCGAAGGTCCGCCGGTGAGGGCGCCGGGGAAATTGAAGGGGCTGATCACGAGCCAGACCCCGTAAGGTTTAAGGACGGACCGGTTGGTGCTGGTGTACCCCACCAGGGGGTCGCGACCCATCTCGGACACGAAACCGTTATTGGCTTCCATGCGGTCGCAGGAGTAGCGGATCAGGTCAGCCGTCTCGGCTACGTCGCCAAGTCCTTCCATGCGGTTCTTGCCCACTTCAAGCGAAAGAACAGCACCCATTTCAAAGGTGCGGCGGTCCATGATTTCGGCTGCCTTGCGCAGCAGTTTGATCCTCTCCTGCCACGGTGTGAATGCCCAGCCGCGGGCGGCTTTGCGCGCGGCAGCGAGGGCAGCTTTGGCATGCTCGGAAGAACCCTTCTGGAAGGTGCCGATCAGTACATTGGTATCAGCGGGTGAGCGGTTGTCAAATTTCTCATCCGCGAATACATCCTTCCCGTTGATGAGCATCGGGTGGTCTTTGCCAAACTCAGATTTCAGTTTCTTCAAAACTTCATCATAGCGGGTATGCAGTTCTTCGGGTGGGTTGAACATGGTGGCGTACGTGAGTTTAAAAGCCTGTTCGGGAGACATATGGGAATTACCTCCTGGGTGAAATCAGATTTGACCGCCAGGCGCGCTGCGCGGCGGAATTAAGTATAGCGCATGTGAGAAAGCGCGTCAAAGATAAGTTGTGAGATGACTGAGAAATCGCCCTAGCCTACCCCGCCAACGCTGACAGGTCATCCGCCAGCGAGATCACATCCTCAAGGTGCCAGATCTGCCCGGAGCCAAGCGGGTACTCGCCGCGCAAAGCAGATTTCCAGCGGGCGGGGATGCCCCCAAGCCCGTACAGCGCCCCGGCAAGCGCGCCGGCGACCGTGCCGGTGGTGTCGGCGTCGTTGCCCAGGTTGACCGCTTGAACCAGCGCCTCTTCAAACGAACGGGTGGTCAACACCGCCCAGATCGCGCTTTCCAGGGTGTGCCGCACCCAGCCGGTGTTTGGCAGTTCGTTGCGCGGGCGCACCGGCGCAAGGTTGATGGCAAGACGAAAATCTTGATCCAGGGGGACCTGTTCCAGGGCGCTGGCGAGGGCATCCCGCAGCGCGGCATCCGGCGGCATGTCTTCCGGCCGGTGCACGAGCTGCTGTAAGATAAGGTTAACCAACACGCAGGCGCCCACGCAATCCGGGTGGGTGTGGGTCATCTCGGATTGAGCGCGCGCGTCTGACGCCAGGTGGACGGGATCCTTCCAGTGCGCCAGCGTGACCGGCCAGCAGCGCATCAGCGAGCCGTTGCTCGAGCTGCGCGGGTCTGCCTGTTGGGCTTCGACAGCGGCCTTGCTCCAATGCGTGCCCGCGTTGATCTTACTGAGCACCTGGCTGGTATGAATGCCGATGTCCGAAGGTCCGCCCCTGTACCACGCGGTAAAGCGCTCCGCCAGGTCGTCCATGTCCAGCGGGCAGCGGTGCAACAGGGATTGCGCGAGGGCAAGCGCCATCTCGGTGTCGTCCGTGAATGTGCCGGCGGGGAGAGCGCCGTCGATCATTTCCGTCAGGAGGTCGTAGACCGGGCGTGGATGTTGAAACTCGAGCGGCATCCCCAAAGCGTCTCCCACCACCGCGCCCACCGCGATCCCCCTCAGCCTGTCTGAATAATCCATCATGTTATTTTCCTGTAAAGCCTGGTTTTGATATTATGGTATCAGGTTTCCTGGAAAACCAGGCGTAAATCTACTCGTGATTTTTATAATTTTCATATATTTCTGTGATATTGTTAATGAATAAGGTAAAAATTCAACAGGAGAGGTAATTCAATGGATAAAAAAGTACACGAAGCAATGAATGAGCAGATCAAGCACGAACTCTACTCAGCCTATTTCTATCTATCAATGTCGGCTTACTGCGATGCGGCAAACCTGCCCGGTTTTGCCAAATGGTTGAAAGTACAGGCAAATGAAGAGCAGGAACACGCGATGAAATTCTACGAGCACCTGCTAGACCGCGGCGAGAAAGTTGTTCTCAAAGCCATCGAGCAGCCTCCGGTAGAGTTTGCGTCCGTCAAAGACATCTTCACCAAGGTATATGAACATGAAAAACTGGTGACCTCGCTGATCAACGGCATTTACACCAAGGCTTATGAAGCCAAGGATGTTGCCAGCCAGATCTTCCTGCAGTGGTTCATCAATGAGCAGGTCGAGGAAGAAAAGCACTCTTCGAGCATCCTCGATATGGTACAGAAGGTGGAAGGTAGTGTCGGCGCGCTCTTCCAGCTGGACCATGTGATGGGTGAACGCTAAAAAGTTACGTTCTCGTTACAAAAAGATGACCTGCAAAGGTCATCTTTTTGTATCTCACCGGAAGATCTGGGTCATCGGGCGCGAAGTGGCGCTGGGGATGGCATAGACGATGTAGCCGTTCCGTTCCAGCGTGCCCCCATATTCCTTGCTCCCCGGGTAAGCCGTCCAGCCGCTCAAGATAAAGGGGAATGGGTCTGAGCCGGAGATCCACTCTCCGCGGTATTTTCGCGTGATGTGAACATGCGTCCCGGATGAGGAGCCGCCCTCGCAGGAGGGATGACCGATGGGGTCATCCAGCAGGACGGTTGTACCCAGCGGAGCCATGCCTTCCTTCGCGATATGCATGTAAAAAATCTCCCAGCCGGTAAATTGCTGGCTTTCATCCACCAGGGAAATGACCACAATATTGTTGTCCGCCCTTGTGATCACCCCCGCTGCCGCCGCCACCACCCAGGCGGGAGACACCTCGCACCAGGATTCATCGGTGTTGGGGGCAAAATCGAGCGCGCCGAAGGGGGTTCCCGTGTTCCAATCGGAGTGCAGCCCGCCGCTGAGCGTCCAGGTCTCCTCAAACACAAAAGGCAGCTCCAGGGTTGGGGGTGTCACCCTGTCGGTCAGCAGGGGTTCGATCTCGCGGGCGCAGACCATCGGGTCGCCGAACATGGTCGTGTACAACGCCAGAAAGCCATCATTGCCGTACACCCGGTCTTCAAGCTCGCTCAATGGGTAAAGTTCGGAGAAGAGATACAGAACGCCGACGGACCCCGCGTTGAGGTCGGGCGCCAGGCGCAGGGTGCGCCCATCGGTAAAGGTCAATTCGCTCAGCGCCCCGCTGCGCCAGGCATAATACCCTGTGTTCACCTTACGGGCAGCGAGCGCCAGCTCGAGGTACAGACCGGTGTAGTTCTCAGTGTACAGCCCAAGCGGGTTGGTGGTGTTGAGATGCAGCGGCTTTTGCAGGACCCACTGAGCGCGGTACTCAATGATCGCCAGCAGCAGGCGCGGATTGACCGAGGCGTTTTCCGCCACCCGTTTGACGACATCTGCCCCGCTGACCGGGATGTTCTGGATCTTCTGCGTGTACTGCTTCAGGTATCCACCGGTATCGTCGATGTAACCGTAAAGGTCGAAGTCCGCGGCACAAGGGGAATTGATCACGGCGCTGTCGGGCAGGATGGGCTTTATCACCTGCTGGTTAACCGGCGTCTTGGGGATGACCAGGTACTGACCGGGAGGTATGATGTCCAATGGAGGGATCACGTCAGGGGAGGTGATCTCGGATGGATCCACCCCGTAATGGTTGGCCACCACGTTCAGCGTGTCGCCAGATTGCGCGGCGTAAACGTGTGATACAGCCGGGTCAACCACCGGCGCTATAGAACCACCAGCGGCAGCACCCGGGGTGGGCGTTATGCGTGGTGAACCAGGCGTGCTGTCTGTCTCGAAGACCGCCGGATCAAGGGTGGAATACAGGTTGGGAGATGCAGGGATCCTCTTGATGGGGAAATTGCACGAGAGCAATAACAGGCTGATTACCACCAGCAGAAAAATGGTTCGTCGCGCAGATTTCCCCCAAATGGGTCTGGATCTTTGAAGCTCGGGTTTCACAGTAAGGGAATTATAGACGATTAAGCGCCACTATTACCGGCGGTCAGGTGCGGGGGATTGATTGGTATAATACCGATGAGATTGAAAGAGAGATAAGGGATCAATTATGAAATCAAAAGTTGCCGTCTTGCGCACCTCTCCTGAAACCGTGCTGGAGGATTACCAGCGTCTGTTTGAACTGGCGGGCGGAAAAAAGGCGCTCGATCCATCTGCCACGACCATCCTAAAAGACAATATCAGTTGGCATTTTCCGATGCCGAGCGCCAACACCACGCCCTGGCAGTTGGAGGGCACCATCCTGGCCTTGAAGAATAACGGATTCAACGATATCAGCTGCGTGCAAAACCAGACCGTGGTGACGAACGCCTTTAAGGGTGAAGACCTGAACGGGTACGTGCCGATCTTCAAACACTACGATGTCCCGGTGCTTTACAATTTCAAGCCCGAAGATATGCGGTGGATCGCGTACAAACCCAAGGCGAAGATGAACGCCCTCGATCATATCTACCCGGAAGGGATTTACATCCCCGATTATTTCATTGGCAAGAACATTGTCCACCTGCCCACGGTGAAATGCCACATCTATACCACCACCACCGGGGCGATCAAGAACGCCTTCGGCGGGCTACTCACCAAGCACAGGCATTACACGCATTCCTTCATCCATGAGACGATCATCGATCTGCTGGCGATCCAAAAGGAGATCCACGCCGGGTTATTCGCGGTGATGGACGGCACGACCGCCGGCAACGGCACCGGTCCGCGCGTGATGAAACCGGAGGTCAAGAACGTCATCCTGGCATCAGAAGACCAGGTGGCGATCGACGCGGTGGCGGCAAAACTGATGGGGTTCGACCCGATGAGCATCAAGTACATCAACCTCGGGCACAGCCAGGGGCTGGGCGTTGGCGATCCGCGCGAGATCGAGCTGGTCGGCGATGACGTCGCCAACGAGAACTGGCATTTCAAGGTCGGGCACAACCTGCACCAGTTCATGGCCTGGCTCACCTGGTACGGACCGACCAAGTTTCTGCAAAAACTGGTAACGCGCACCCCGCTGGTAGCCATTCCCATCGCTTTCTCCGAGGTGTATCATGATTACGTCCACTGGCCTTTGAAGGAAAAACACGTGTTCAAGGATTGGTGCGAGACCACCAGCTGGGGGAATTTGTTCATGCGCTATAAACAAGAGGGAACGATCCACCAGGATCAGTAAAAGGATTGACGTATAGTGCTGGCACAATGCCAGCACTTTTTTATAACGCGTAACCGGTCATGCGGCTGTAAAACTCAACCACCTGCTGCCTAACTGCAGAAACCTCCGCGCGGGTGCGGATGATCTCCAGGTTGCGTTCCGCGGCGGTGCGGCGGAAGTCACTGTCTGTGATACCGCGCTGCACCGCCTCGGCCAGCGCGTACGGGTCGGCGGGGTCGACAAGGATGCCGTTCTCACCGTTGGTGATCCACTCGCGGATGGACTCAATATCTCCGCACACCGGCAGGCAGCCGATGGACATGGCCTCAAGCAGCGAATTGGGCGTGCCATCGTGTTCGCTGACGGATACAGATACCAGGGAGCGCGCGAACTCGCGCCATAACTCCGCCTGGGAGATCATCGGCAGCAGCGAGACGTTATCAAAGATCCTGAGTTTATTCACCCACCGTAAGGCTTCAGCCTGCCCCGCCATCCATGGGCAGACGAACTGCACATCAGGGTGCAGGCTGAGAATAAGCGGGATGGATTTGAAGAATGTGTCGTTGCGCACCGAACCGCTGCGAAAGCCGCGCGGGTTGATCACATGCCAGGGAACTGACAGACCGATGCCGCGCGTGATGCTTTCCATTTCATCCAGGTCGATGCCGCCGTTGCCGGGCAGCGAGACCGCCGGTTTGCCGGGATTGAACGACCAGGTGCGTGCGATGCGCAGGTCGCGGGTGGTATCCGCCATCAGACCGTCAGCGCGCAGCAGCGCGTGGCGCGTGGCGCTGCCCATTACCCCGTTCGAAATGGCGTGATAGGTGAAGTCGTTGCCCCATGTGGAGATGACGAGAGGAATTTCGGCGGGGGTGCGACTGGCAAGCATACCCTCGTATGGAATGCGCAGCGCGTGCACCAGGTCCGGCTCGAGGCGTTCAAGCAGCGCCAGGTAATCTTTTTCCAGCCGGTTGATGGTCATGGGACCCAACCAGTGGCGCATTGTCGCGGCGAGACCGCGGTAGCGCGAGACCATCCGCCTGCCGGTTACCTTGGCGCTCCCGCCTGCCTGGCTGCCGGAAAGGTTGGCGAATGCCACCGGGAAAATAATGGTCTCGTTGACACCATCCACAGGCTGACAGGGGTAGGTGGAGATCAGATCAATGGTATGCTCGAGTGGCTGGAGCATGCGGATCCAGCGGCGGGTGATGGGACTGCGTCCATCGGCTATGATCAGTAGTTTCATTTATTCCTCCACTGAGCCGGTTAGAGAACGGATTCTACCGCCATGGTGAAAGTTTTCACCATGGTCTCAAGGTTGATCTCATCGGTGACGATGCGGTGGGATGCCAGACCTTTTTGCCGCAGACGGTTCACGTCTGCAAGCGCTTCTTCGATCACCCCGGCGAGGGTCTGCGGGCTGTCATCCGGCAGGATCCAGCCGTTTTCAGAGCGCACCAATTCTCCCTGGGTACCGTCAGCCAGGCCAACAATTACGGGCAGGGAATGCGCCATTGCCTGCTGGACCGCAAGGCCGCCCGTGCCCGGCAGGATGAAAAGGTCGGCATTATAGTAATAGGGCTCGAGTTCCGCACCGTGTTTCGCCCCGGCGAAAATAGTACGCGGGTAGATCTCCCAGGAGAGCCTTTCCAGCCTTCCGCGGTCTGGTCCGTCACCAACCACAACAAGACGCGGTTGTTTCTCTGCCGGCAAAGAAGCCAGGGCGCGGAGGAGAGTGTCCACCCGCTTGCGGACCTGCAACCGTCCCACGAACAATAATTCCGGCGTGCCGTCGTTGAAGGCTGGCGGACGGATGATGGCAGAGGTTTCCGGGCGGCGGCTGACTGCGTTGGCGGCTACAAATACACGCGCGGGGTTCACGCCTGCATCCATGTACTGCCGGGCGGCGGTATTGGAATACGCGATGACCGCATCGAATGAACGCAGCAGGGATCGGTGAAAGTTGCCGGAGAGGAACCCTTTTGCGGGAATTCCCAGACCCCAGCCGATGACCGGCCTGCCGCGGGCTTTCATCCAGCGGATAGCCAGCGGATTGGAGCGGTTGCGCAGGTTGATCTCCACGATGAGCGCCTGTGGTTGCCAGCGGCGCAACCAGCGCAGGATGCCCGCCTGCCAGTAAAAATAGGCGCCGCCGCTGAAGAAATGCAGGTTGCGTCCGCGGGTGTAATTGGCAATTGCCAGGTTTTCAGCCGTCTCTACCGCCTCATCGCGGCAGGGATCACCGGCGAATACACTCAACCCCTGGAGACAGGCGGTCGCAAGGATATCAAAGAATTCGGCGCGGTATTCAGGCAGAATGCGCTGCTGCAACCCGACCCGTCCGTGAATCATGTTCATGCCACCACCACCTGCACCCCTGAACCTGACGGTGTTTTGACCACCTCGATACGCGCCGGGAAGGCATCCTTCAACTCTTCCAGGTGAGTGATGACCAGAATCCTGGCGAACTCCGAGCTTACCAGGTTAATGGCTTCCACCAGGCGCTGCCGGCCTTCGGCGTCCTGGCTGCCGAAACCCTCATCAATGACAAGCGTCTGCAGGCGGGCACCGGCGCGGTGCGCCAGCACGCGGCTGAGCGCCAGGCGGATGGCGAAATTCACGCGGAACGCTTCACCGCCGGAGAAAAGCTCATAGGCGCGTTCTCCGGCAGAATCGCGGATAAGGATGTCGAGGGTCTCGCGGCGGTCCTCCCGTTTCCTGTCCTTGAATTCACGCTGTGTTTCAAAACTGATGGACATGCCCCCTGAAGTGAGCCGGTCCAGGACCTCGTTGGCGTGGTTCTGGATATCCGGGAGCGCCTGCTCAATAAGCAGGGCAGGGATACCATCCTTACCGAAGGCGCGTTCAAGTGTTTTCAGGTCGGTGATCTTCGCATTGAGCTGGTCTTTCTCCTCCAGCCTTGTGACCTTGCGCTCACGCAGTTTATCCAGCACTTCCACCGCGTTGCGCGCCTGTCCCTGTTCAAAAACGACCCGCTTCAACACAAGCTGTGCGTCGTAATATTCGGCTTCCAGGCGGCTGACATCCGGCAGGCTGGCGGATTCGATCTCCAATTTTTCCTCGGCCTGCTTTAACTCTTCGATCATGACGGCGAGGTGTGTTTCGCTGTTTCCGATGTTCTTTTGCAGGCTTTCAATGTCTCTTTCGAGTGGAACGAGGGCGGATTTCGCCTGCTCCAGCTGCATCCTTTTGTCCTGGCTGGCGCGGCCGTCATTTTCCAGGCGGCGGGCCTGTTCATGGGCGGCGGCGTCGTACCCCAGGTCCTTCAAGCGGGCGTCGATGGCAGCCAGTTCCTCCCGCGCTTCAGGCGCGAAGGACATGGAACTGAGTATCACGGTCAGGTCAGCCAGGCGCTGCGCACCTTTCTTTTGCCAGTCTTTCAGTTCCTGTTGTTTCTTGCGCAGTTCTTCAGATTTCGCGTCGAAGATGCGCTGTTGAAGTTTGAGTTCTGCGTCAACCCGCTGCAGGTCAATCAGAGCGGTTTCAAGTTCGCGGTAGCGGATATCGCACTGTTCCATCAACTTCTGGTTGTCACGGTAAGCGTCGCCCTTTTCCTTGCCGCGGGTATTTATTTCATCCACCAAACGCTGGCGCTCGTCTGTTGACAGCGGTTTTTCGCATGTGGGGCATGTTGCCCCGCTAATCTCTTCCAGGTGAGTGCGGTGGGTCACAATCTCATCCATCTCGTCTTTCAAGCGGGTGTTCTCAGCCCGGGCACGCGCTTTTTCGTCCTGGAGGGTGTGCAAATCCTTCTCGTAGTCGGCGCGAACTGCCAGTTTTTCCGTGCATTCCGCAACCGTTTTCCCTGACTCCTCAACCAGTTTCTCAAGTTCAGGGAGGTTTTCCTCGATGGCGGCGATTTCAGCCTGCTTCTGCCGCAGCACGTCAAGTTCTGATTGCAGGCGGGTTTCTTCGATGTCGATTACCCGCTGCGGCGCCTGGCGCTGTGACTTGAACTGATGGAAATTCAGCGCGACAGCCTCCCAATCTTCAAGTCCTTTGCGCGCGGCTTCCCAGGCTTCAAATTCCTGCTTGATTTGCGCTTCATTTTTCAGCAGCAGCTGGTGATGTTCGCGTTCCTGCAGGCGTATTGCCAGGTCATCCACCATCTTTGCGTTCTCTTCCCGCAGACGCTGCACTTCAGCCCGTTGCTTTTCCACCTGCCTCTGGTCCTGGTGGATGCGGTCGGCTATTAAACGCTGCTGGTCGAGCAGGGTCTTCCGGGCTTCAAATAGGGCTTGCTTGGATTCAACTTCCTTCTCAAGGCGGGTGAACCGTTCCTTCCGTTCAGTTTCCTGCTGCAGTTCGTCGTCGATTTCTTCAAGGTCGTTGTTGACCAGTAGAAGCTCGGTTTCCTGGGCTTTGCG
>CAYYBP010000073.1:0-10674 GCA_964470275.1 uncultured Anaerolinea sp.
CTACGATATTTCCAACACGCAGGGCACGGCTTCCGTCGGCAGCATGGTGGTCTTTGAGCAGGGAACTCCCAGCCGCAAGCATTACCGCCATTTCAATATCAAGACGGTTAAGGGACCAGATGATTTTTCAAGCATGGAGGAAGTGCTCACGCGGCGCTTCAAACGCTGGCAGGCGGCCCAGGAAAAACAGCAGGTCGGTGTTAAGCCCGACCCTTCTTTCGCCATGCTGCCAGACCTGTTGATCGTGGACGGCGGCAAGGGGCAGCTCGGCAGGGCGGTGAATGTGCTCAAGAGTTTTGACTTGTCGGGAAGCGTGCCGGTGGTCGGGCTCGCCAAGCAGCAGGAGGAGTTGTTCGTACCGAACAAGGAGCACTCTGTTATTTTACCTGGTCATTCGCAGGGGTTATACCTGCTGCAGCGGGTGCGGGATGAGGCGCACCGCTTTGCCATCACCGCCCACCGCAAGGCGCGCGGGAAGATCGGTACCGCCTCGCGCCTGGATGCCATTCCGGGCATTGGGCCCAGGCGGCGGCGCGCGCTGCTGGAGAAATTCGGGGATATCGAGGGGATCCGCCAGGCCTCGCTGGAGGAACTGGTTGCAGTACCGGGGATTAATGAAGAAATCGCCCGGTCTTTGCAGGCCGGGCTGGATTGATCATTCGTTCACTTGTGTTACGGACCGGTAACGACCGGTAACCCTTTCTCGATCCAGGCGTTGATACCACCGGAGATGCTGGTCGTTCGATCAAACCCGTAACCGCGCAGGATGTCGCGCGCCTGGCCGCTGCGGTTTCCGCTGCGGCAGATGATCAACACATCCTGGTCTTTGGGGACCTCGTTGACCCGCGCATCCAGCTGGTCCAGGGGGATTAAAACCGCACCGTCAATGTGACCCTGGTTCCATTCTTCCACTGTCCTCACGTCGAGCAGGTATGCGCCATCTTCGAAACGCTGCGCAGCTTCTGTCACATTGATGCTCATCGGCATGCTGTTTGAAGGACCCTGTCCAAAGATCAGGATCGCGCCGATGATGACCGCTGCCGCCACGAGGATCGCAGGCAGGATCCACTTGTTGGTCGTTTGTTGCTTCTGCGTATTTTTTGGTTTGACAGATTTATTTGACATTATTCCTCACTCTACCCAGATTAGATGCAAATTTTACCCCGGGGTGACATTTTCAGTACAGATCAGCCAGGGTTTCAATGCCGCGGATCAGGCTGTCCACCAGGCCTGGCTCCGAGATGGAATGCCCCGCGTCCGGGATCACCTCGAGGGTTGATTTTGGCATCAGCTTATGTAGTTGATACGCCGATGTGACCGGGCAGATCACATCATACCTGCCCTGGGCGATCCAGCAGGGAATGTGGCTGATGCTCTGGATGCACTTTAGCAGGTAATTATCTTCGGGGAAGAACATGTCATTCACCGTGTAATGGCACTCGATCCGTGAAAATGCCAGCAGGTCGTCTTCCTGCATGCGTTTCGTTTCACGTGGGATCAGCCGGATGATGTTCTCCTCCCAGTCATACCAGTGGTTGGCGGCGTCCATTTGCACGCTGCGGTCAGGCGACGTCAAACGTTGGTAATAGGCCTGGGCGAGGTTATCCCGTTCCGCTTTCGGTATGAAGGAAACAAACTGCTCCCACAGTTCAGGGAAGATGCGCGACGCGCCCTCGCCGTAAAGCCATCGATTTTCAGCGCGGGTGCCCAAAAACACGCCCCGCAGCACCAACCCGCGCGCCCGGTCAGGATGGGTTTGCGCATAGGCGAGCGCGAGGGTGCTGCCCCACGAACCGCCGAAAACGAACCAGCGTTCGATCCCAAGGTGAGAGCGTAACTTTTCAATGTCCTCCACCAGGTGCCAGGTGGTGTTTTCTTCCAGCGCTCCGGAAGGGGTGCTGCTCCCCGCGCCGCGCTGGCTGAAAATGATCACCCTGAAACGCTGCGGGTCAAAGAACCCCCTGAAGTACTTCTGCGCGCCCACGCCCGGTCCTCCGTGCAGAAAGACCACCGGGATCCCCTCGGGGTTCCCGACCTGTTCATAATAGAGCGTGTGCAGCGGGGATACCTTAAGCCAACCCACCTGGTACGGGTCTATGCGGGGAAAAAGTATGCGGCGTTCGGTCATCTTCTTTTCTCCTCGAAAGCAGTTTTCTCATCCAATGATATATTTTATCCGCCTTACAGGAGCCTGACGGATTGTTTGACAAGCTCCGTTGTGCCGAATAAAATGTTATTATTATAAGGTTCATTGCTCACAGGAGTGCGTTTGAATAAATGGCCTGGTAAATACGTCATTGGGCTTACCGGCAGCATCGGAACCGGTAAAAGCGTTGTGCGCAGGATGCTGGAGCATCTTGGCGCCTACGGCATCGATGCCGACGCGCTTGGTCACCGGGCGATGGCGAAAGGCGCGCCGGGCTATGAGCCGATCGTGGACCTGTTTGGGCGCTATGTACTTACTCCTGATGAACAGATCGACCGCCGCAAGCTGGGTCAGCTTGTCTTCAATGATCCCCAGGCGCTCACTGCCCTGGAAGCCATCATTCATCCATTGGTGCTGCAGGCGGTAGACTTGCTCACCCGCCGCGCGCCGCAGAAGGTGGTGGTGGTCGAAGCCATCAAGCTGCTGGAGACAGACCTGGCGAACATCTGCGACGGGGTTTGGGTGGTTTACGCTTCGCCAGAAATCCAACTTGCGCGCCTGATGCAAAACCGGAATCTTGGCGAGAAGGAAGCCTGGCAGCGCATCAATTCACAGGTGCCGCAGGAGTCACGCTTCGCGCAGGCTTCGGTCATTATCAAGAACGTTGGCACGATCGAAGAAACCTGGCGCCAGGTCACCAGCGCGTGGCAAAAACACGTACCGGCCAGGGCTGAGGGCTCCTTCCCGGTTTCGCAGGCTGTAAAATTGCCCCTGGGCGAGGTGAGCGTGCAGCGGGCGGGTCCGCGCCAGGTGGACGATGTTGTCCGAGTTTACAACTGTGTGAGTGAAGGCACGCGGCAGTTCACCAACAGCGACATCATGAAGGCGTTTGGAGAGAAGGCCTTTCTGCTGCTCAGGATCGAGAATGACACACGCGGAGTGCTGGGTTGGCAGGTGGAAAACCTGGTTGCCCGCACAACGGAGATTTTACTTGAACCGGAAATACCCGCGGCGCAGTACCTGCCGATCCTCATCCGCGAGATGGAGCACGCCTCATCTCAGCTGCAATGCGAGGTATCATTGATTTACGTACCCCCGCACCTGGCGCGCTACGCGGCTTTATGGACCAGCCTTGGATACACCGAGAAACACCCTTCGGATCTGGCGGTGCTGGCGTGGCAGGAGGCGGCGGAGGAATCTGCGCAGCAGGGATCGTTTCTTTTCTTCAAACAGCTTCGGCTGGATCGGGTATTAAGACCAATATAATTTTGGTTTAAAGATTGCAACGGTAAACCAGCGGTATAAAATGTCTGATTTTTGGAACGAGATCATCTACATCTTTCAACGCATGAACTGGCTCAGTATCCTTGACCTGTTCCTGGTGGCTGTTGTTGTATTTGCCATTCTCGTTCTGCTGCGCGATACGCAGATCATGGTGCTGCTCCGCGGCGTGATCTTCATCATCTTCCTGCTCGTGGTGCTGACCACATTGATCAACCTTCCGGCTTTCTCCTGGCTGGTGACCACCATTGTACCCGCGCTGCTATTCGCCATCCCGGTCATTTTTGCCCCCGAGATCCGCAGGGGACTCGAAAAACTCGGAAAGGCCGGCTCCAGCCAGTTGATGGTTCGTCACACTGAATCGCAGGTTCGACTGATGGAACAGACGATCAGGGCGATCGTTACCGCGGCCACCCGCCTTTCTGCGCGCCAGCACGGGGCGTTGATCGTGATGCAGCGCGCCGACAGCCTGTCGGAATATGCGCGCACGGGGGTGCGGCTGAACGCCGCGGTGACACCGGAGCTCCTGTTGCAGATCTTCTACCCCAACACGCCCTTGCATGATGGGGCGGTGATCATCGCCGACAACCAGATCGTCGCCGGCGCCTGCGTGATGCCCCTGTCTTCCAGCGGTATTCTTACCCGTTCGCCGGAACGGCAAATGGGCCTGCGGCATCGCGCCGCGCTTGGAACATCAGAAGCCACCGACGCCATCACGGTGGTTGTCTCGGAGGAAACAGGTTCAATCTCGATCGCGCACAACGGACGCATGATCCGCCGCCTTGACAGCGAACGGCTCGAAAACATTCTGCTGGCTTTTTACCAACCGCAGCAAAGCACCGTGTTCAAAATGAAACCACTGGACTGGTTCAAGAAATTGCTGCCAGTTAAGAAGAGGGAGGACTGATGCTGGCTGGTCTGCGCTCGCTCAGCAAGCTTATCCCGTTGGTATTCGTTTCTCTACTGGTGGCAGTCGCTGTCTGGATTCTGGCGGTGACGTCATCGGACCCGTCAGAGACCAGGGTTTACCCGAAACCCGTACCGGTTGAGGTCATCGGTCAATCCACCAACCTGGTTGTCGTGAGCGATCTGCCCGAGACGGTTACTGTCAACCTGCGCGCCCCAGTCTCCATTTGGGATAAGTTGACTTCCGGAAGCGCCTCAGTGAGAGCCTTCATTGATCTTTCAAGCATCACCGAGGGCGAGCACGTGGTGCCGGTGCAAATCCAGGTAGGGATCAAGCCGGTTGAAATCATTTCTTTTTCACCGCTCGAGGTGGACCTTGTGCTGGAATCGCTGAGCACCAGCCAGTTTGATATCCAGGTTGTCAACCGCGGCGCGCTGCCGGTCGGGTATCAGACTGCCGCGCCGAAACTTTCCGAGACCACCGCTGTGGTGAGCGGCGCCGAATCACGCGTCTCGCAGGTCACCGAGGTGAGGGCAGTGGTCGACCTTTCACAGGTGCGTTCTGACATCAACCAGACCATCACATTACAGCCTGTGGATGCCAATGGGCTGACCGTGCGCGGGGTGACGGTCACACCCGACAAGATCACCTTGCTTCAAACCGTGTCTCAACGCGGCGGCTACCGCAACGTGGTGGTGATGGTGATCACTGAAGGACAGGTGAAGAACGGCTACCGGCTGACCAGCATTACCGTCAACCCGCCAACGGTCACGGTGTACTCATCCGACACCCTGGTGGTGGACGCGCTCCCCGGTTACGTGGAGACCAGGGTTATCAAACTGAACGACCGGCAGGAAAACTTCACGGAGACGGTTGAACTTAATTTGACGTCCAATTTGCAGGTGATCGGCAGCACCCTGGTTGAGGTGAGTGTGAATATCGCCCCGGTTGAATCCAGCCTGGCGTTGTCGGATGTGCAGCTTGAAGTCACCGGGTTGGCATCCAACCTGAATGCCAAGATCTCGCCGGAAAAAGCCAACGTGATCATCTCGGGACCGGTTCCGGCGCTGGAAGCGTTGTTTGCCAATGACCTGAGGGTTCTGATCGATGTCACCGGGCTGCTGCCGGGAGTCTACTCGCTTGAGCCCAGCCTCACCCTCAACATCCCGGGTCTCAAGATCGAAAGCATCTCTCCCACCTCTTTCGAAGTCACCATCACATCGAAATAACACATCCACCCGAGTTTTTCGGCACCATTGGATTGGGGGTAAAATTGGCTACTGAGGAATCATGACCAAACCTGTTGTTGCGTTAGTTGGAAGACCCAATGTGGGTAAAAGCACGCTCTTCAACCGCCTGTGCGGTGAACGGCTGGCAATAGTGGACGAGACACCCGGCACCACCCGAGACCGCCTTTTTGCTGAGGCGGAATGGGGTGGACGCCTTTTTGACGTGGTGGATACCGGGGGGATTGACCCCACCTCGAGTAGTCGCGGCGAAGCTTTATCTGTCGGTTCAGCTGAATTTATCAAGGATATCCGCACGCAGGCGGTCATTGCGGTGAATGAGGCGGACGCCGTACTTTTTCTGGTCGACGCCATCAGTGGGGTCACGCCCGCGGATATTGAAGTGGCGCAGATCCTGCGCAAAGCGCAAAAGAAAGTGGATGGCAGGCTGCATCCCCCGATCCTGCTGGTGGTCAACAAAGCCGACGGCAGCAACCAGCGCAGCACTGTGGGTGAGTTCTACGAGCTTGGCCTTGGCGACCCGCACCCCATCTCTGCGGTGCATGGAACGGGCACGGGCGACATGCTGGATGAACTGATGAAGCTTCTGCCCGGTGATGAGCAGGAGACCGAGGACGACTCGGTGAAGATCGCGATCGTCGGCAAACCCAACGTCGGCAAATCCAGCCTGTTAAACCGGCTGGTGGGCGAAGACCGCGCCATTGTGAGCGACATCCCCGGTACCACCCGCGACGCGGTTGATACCCGGTTTACCTACGAGGGCGTGCCGGTGACGCTCATCGACACCGCCGGCATCCGCCGGCGGGGCAAGATCGACCCGGGAGTGGAGAAATACAGCGTGGTACGCTCGTTTCGCGCCATCGAACGCTGTGATGTCGCGCTGCTGATGATCGACGCGGTTGAGGGTATTTCTGCCCAGGATGCGCACATCGCCGGCTACATTAAGGATGCCTGGAAAAGCGCCGTGGTCGTGGTAAATAAGTGGGACGCGGTAGAAAAAGACGACCAGACGATGCAGGACTACACCGAGCGTATTCGTCGTGAATTGAACTTTGTAGATTATGTTCCCTTGCTGTTCATTTCCGCCAAGAGCGGGCAGCGGGTTGACCAGGTACTGCCGCTGGCTTTGCGGGCGCAGGAGGAACGCCTGGCGCATGTGACCACTGGCGTGCTCAATCGCATCCTGCAGAATGCCCAGGATCAGCACATGCCCACCTCGCGCACTGGCACCTCGATCAGGTTGTATTACGGCACCCAGGTGCGCACCGATCCCCCGACCTTCCTGATCTACTGCAACAATCCCAAACTCGCGCATTTCACATATCTGCGCTTCCTTGAGAACCAGATCCGCAAAGAATTTCCATTTACCGGCACACCCATCCGGATCGTTCTGAAACCCCGCCACGAATAAGAAAGAGCGTATCGCCAGATATCCATGACCAACTTCACGAACCCCATCCCAACAAACGAAGATTACGAGAAAGCCCCCAACTCCGCAGGTGAACCAGCCCAAAGCAAGCGCTCCTTCCTGTTCGAAGTACTGCAAACCCTGGTGCTGGCTGCATTATTATATTTTGGCATCGACGCGGTATTCGCCCGCGTGAGGGTGTTGAACATCAGCATGCAGCCGACCCTGGTGGAGGGCGACGTGATCCTGGTGAACAAACTGGCGTACAAGCTGGGGAGTATTCAGACCGGGGATGTGGTCATCTTCCATGATCCATTCAATGATGGCGAGGATTTCATCAAGCGCGTGATCGGCAAACCGGGAGACCAGATCGATGTGAACAATGGTTTGGTGTTGGTCAATTCCGTCGCGCTCATCGAACCCTACATTGCCGAACAACCGGCTTACACCGGCTCGTGGCAGGTGCCCGAGGATTCCATCTTCGTGCTGGGGGATAACCGCAACCATTCCTCCGACTCTCACAGCTGGGGGTTTGTGCCGCTCACTGATGTGGTTGGAAAAGCGCTGGTTGTCTACTGGCCGTTTCCCAGGGTAAGGTTGGTTACTCATCATCAACCGAACCTGTCAGCGGCTGCGAATTAATTCAACATTTCAAATTCAACATTTCTCTTCACATTTCCAGAAATTATGATAATCTTATGTCAGGATAACGTATATGACTGAGATTGAAAACCTCTCAATTGACCCGGTATTGCCTTGCCGTGAATGCCAGGCGGGACACATGCACCGGGATTACATCGCCTACTTCACCTGGCTGGGCGACGAGTTGATTACCGTGCCGGATTTTCCAGCCTGGGTGTGTGATATTTGCGGCCGCTGCGAATACGACGAGAACGCGCTCACCCGCCTCACCCTGCTCTTAAGCCCCAATGCCGGCCGGACGCTGGTGACCACCCGCAGACGGACAGGCAAAACCCGCGACAAAGCCAAAGTGCAGCCGCCAGCCCAATCTGAATAAAACTCCCGCCCGCCGGGAGTTTTTGTTCAGAGGCGAAGTTTCTGATCCTGCCGGGTGTATAATCGCGTTACTTTTTCAATCCGGAGAAATTCATGACAACCCAAAAATCCACAACAAAAAAGACATTGAATTTTATGGCGCTGATCAGCGTCTTGTTGTTCCCGTTGATCTTTGTGATGCTGCTTGTGCCGTGGTACCGGCTGCTGGTGTTGCCTTCGGATACCGTCAGCACCATCTTGATCCAGTTCGGCGGTACATTCATCATCGGGCTGCTGATGAGCATCTTCGCGGTCATCGGCCTGGTGAAGAACCGCAGGCACACAGGGAATTTCTTTGGCACCTGGCTCGCCATCCCCGGCTTGGTGATCGGCGTGCTGGCGTTGGTGCCCTTTGTCTTCCTGGTGGTCGATTACCTGCGCTATAACGCGGGGTGACTCGATTTTCTATGTAAGACAACGCGGTATTCTTGTCCATCATTGATCAGATAACCGAAGAGAGTTAAGAATGTCTTGTTTGCTGCAGCATCCAACCGGGGAGCACATGGACGAGGTCTTCGACTTCATGCAAGATTGCGACGTAGCGGAGTTCGGCGAGGAAGATTCCAGCCGCGACGACCTGGCGCAGCAGTGGAGCGAGATCGACTTGAGCCGCGACGCGTGGATCACGTACGATCAGGGCGGAGGGTTGAACGGTTACGCCTGTGTTTCAGGCGCGGCAGAGGGCCTGCAGCAGGACATCTACATCCTCCTCACCACGACGCCAGCCGGAATTGAGGATGTGCTGATGAAGGCGTGCCTGGAGCGTGCGCGGGAGTTGCGCGCGAAGGCGGAGCCCGGGCGGGAATTCATTCTCAAGGGTTACGCCACCGCTGTCAATACACGTCTGCAGCAGGTGTATGAAAAATTCGGTTTTACCCGTCACACCGTGCATTACCGCATGCAAATCAACCTGTCAGCGCCGCTGCCCGCGCCGGAGTGGCCGCCGCGATACCGGCTGGCGCCATACGACCCGCGTGATGAACAGGAGCTGTACGATCTGATCGAATCCGCGTTCGATTGGCAGGGCAGGGAGCGCAATTCGATTGAGAACTGGCGCAACCTGGTCTTGCGCGGAGGCCGGTTCGACCCGCGCTATTTTCTGCTTGTGCGTGATGGGGAACGTTTGATCGCCGCAGCCCTGGCGTACAACGAGGGCATCGAGGGGTGGATCCGCCAGCTCGCCGTGGCAAAAGATCACCAGGGCTTCGGCTTGGGTGGCCTGCTGCTGCGGCAAATGTTTCATCTGTTTTCGGTGGAAGGTCTGCCGCGCGTGGCGCTGGGGGTGGCCTCGGTAAATGAAAAAGCCTGCAAATTCTACGAGCGCAACGGCATGTTCCGCAGCCGGGAATTCATTGAATACCGCAAACCAATCGACTAGATTTACAGGAATTGTCATCCGTTTTTCATTTTTGTCGATTGATTCTCCTCGTTGGATTTCGTATAATCTAATAATACGGAGGCACACATGTCGAAGAAAACAATCAGCCTGGTATTGATGGTTGGCGGTGCTTTGCTGGCGCTGGTCTCGCTGCTCGCAGACCTGGTCCGCATCGGTTCTTACCCCGGGTTTCATGGCGCACAGATCGGTGGATTGGTTGCGGGGGTGGTCGCGCTTGCGGTTGGCTTCTGGCTGGGGCGCAGGAAGTAGAAGACAATCAAGATTTTGGAGCTATGGTTTTACCTCCGGTGTAGCGGCTTGTCTGCTTCACCGGTTTTCTTTGTTCATGGCATAATACCCGAAGTCTTGATGCTGAAGAGGGCAGGATGAGATCAGATAAAGTGAAACAATGCTGGGACAGGAACGCCGAGGTGTGGACGCAACTCTCGCGCGCGGGGTATGACACCTACCGCGATCATCTGAACACGCCGGCTTTCCTGCAGATGCTGCCGGAGGTCAATGGTCTGACCGGTCTGGATATCGGCTGCGGGGAGGGCAGCAACACGCGCGAACTGGCAGCTCGCGGGGCCTGCATGACCGCGCTGGATATCGCCTCCATTTTTATCCAACACGCGTATAACTTCCCCGGCTCGCCGCCTATTCACTACCTGGTCGCAGACGGTGAGCACATTCCGCTGGCCGCGGCTTGCTTTGATTTCGTCACCGGTTTCATGAGCTTCATGGACGCGGCGAATGTTTCCGCGGTTATCGCTGAGGCGTGCCGAGTGCTCAAACCGGGAGGGTTCCTCCAGTTTTCCATCTCACACCCGCTGCTTGACGTGCCGCACCACAAGAACCTGCGCGGGGCGGATGGACGCACATACGCCTACGAGGTAGGCGGGTATTTCACCAGCCTGCAGGGCGAGGTCGCGGAGTGGATCTTCAGCGCGGCGCCGCCCGAGGTGGTGCAGGGGCTGCCAAAATTCCATGTGCCGCGTTACACCCACACCCTCAGTCAGTGGCTGAACATGCTTATCGACCAGGGCTTTGTCATCGAGCGTGTCGCTGAGCCCTTCCCGGATGATGAGACCGTAGCGCGCTGCCCCAATATCCAGGACGCCCAGGTGGTGCCGTATTTCCTGCATGTGCGCGCGAGGAAGAAGTAATAACAGTCCAATAATGTTTGATTCGAATACCAGCCCTCGAAGGTACGCACGAAAAAAAGAGACCCAGTGAGGTCTCTTAGAGCGG
>CAYYBP010000074.1:0-10648 GCA_964470275.1 uncultured Anaerolinea sp.
CGCACCCCTCGCACCGCGATGGGCAGATGCGCGTGGACGGCAACCACGGCGCCACCCTCGGCTACACCCCCAACAGCTTTGGCGA
Source organism: uncultured Anaerolinea sp. (assembly GCA_964470275.1). Classification (GTDB taxonomy): domain Bacteria; phylum Chloroflexota; class Anaerolineae; order Anaerolineales; family Anaerolineaceae; genus UBA6107. Next base: position 86 of record CAYYBP010000074.1, read on the forward strand.
ATGGGAAGCCCAACCGGAATACAAAGAACCCCCTCTTGAGTTGAGCGGAGCCGCCGATAACTGGGACGCCCGCGCAGACGACGATGATTACTACACCCAGCCCGGCAAGCTCTTCAGGCTGATGAACAAAGCTCAACAGAATGCGCTTTTTGAAAACACCGCCCGCGCCATGGGCGACGCTCCCGAGTTCATCAAGGTCCGCCACATCGGCAACTGCCTCAAGGCCGACCCGGCTTACGGCAAGGGTGTGGCCGCCGCGCTTGGAATTTCTCTGGATAAAGTGAAGTAAAACATATTTCAAGAACAATAGCGGGACGACCTTGAGGTTGTCCCGCTTTTTGTTTATCCACAAAGGTTCGATACCTCTTGTATATTGCCCAAAATTTCCATATAACCTATCCCTTTCTCCAATCTCATCTGTGTCCGGCATTTATGCGATAATTTATGTGTCACAGACAAAGGAGAGACATGGCGAAAGAATCGTTCTTAACCCCGAGACTCTACGTAGCTCTGAAACTGACTTTCAAGCTGCATGGCCGCGACGCGCGCAAAGGCTGCCAGGTGCCGACGCTGGCGCACCTGCTGGCGGTCTGCGCACTTGTGCAGACCGACGGCGGCAACGAGGATGAAGCCATCGCCGCCCTGCTGCACGACGCGTTGGAGGACAAAAGCGAGAAAATCACGCGCGAGGAAATCAGAGCCCGCTTTGGGGACCGGGTGCTGGATATTATTGAGGTCTCAACAGACACCGCCAGGGACTTCAAAGGTGGAGAGAAAGAACCCTGGGAAGTGCGCAAAAAACGCTACATCGATGAAATCAAAACAACCGACCCCACCCTGCTGCGCGTGACCATCGCTGACAAAATCGACAACGCCCGCGCCATCCTGGCGGATCACCGCCGCATCGGCGGCGAGATCTGGAATCGCTTCAACGCTCCCCAGGAGCGGATAACCTGGTATTACCGGGAAGCGCTGCGCGCCTACCGGGTGGCGGGGGTGCAAAGCCCGCTGCTCGAGGACCTGCAGGTGCTGGTCGACCAGTTGGATTCGATTCCAATGGGGTAATTTCTTAACCAGGTTTATAAACTCAGTATCAAAATACGGATATGCACGTGCTATACTTTTATTGATCGTTCGTGCATTGATTCGCGCGCCCTGGTTATGCTCAAACGGGCAAGCATTCCTCATCCTTCCACCACAACTCCATCACACTGATGACTGCCTGACCCGGGGATTCAGCATCTTTTTCCATTACTGGTACCCGTTTATGGCTTTCTGTAGAGGAGGGACTCACATGAAAAGGTGTTGCCTGTATTGCCTGGGATTGCTCTTCATCCTGCTGGTTTCGGCCTGCGGCAACCAGCCGGCGGGCGGCGTCAAGGTATGGATCGACGTGCCAGTGAACAATCTCGTCCTGGCCGACCTGCAGCCCATCCAGGTTGAGGGGCACGCCGCCTCAAACGGTGGCGTCAGCAAAGTGGAGGTGTTTGTGGACGGGCAGCTGCTGGCTACCGTCAACTCCCCTGCCACCACGGATGGACTGGCCACATTTTCTATCACCTGGACAGCAGACCAACCCGGCGAACATATCATCCAGGCGGTTGCATTCGGGGGTGACGGATCGGCGAGCGAACCGGATACCGCCGTGGTCCGTTTTGGTAACATACCCACTGAAATACCGGCAACACCTGTCATTTCGGTTACCCCGGTCATCTCAGTCACCCCGGTCATCTCGCTCACACCCACAATCACCTTCACACCGCCGCCAACTGATACACCCACACCGACCCCCACCCGCACCTCCACTCCACGCCCAGAAGCCGTGATCGAATTTTGGGCGGACCCGGACGAGGTTGACGCGGGGAATTGCACCATGCTGCGTTGGAACGTCAGCAATGTGAGCCGGGTGGTTTTTGGCGGCGTCGAACAACCGGTCAGCGGTTCCGACCAGGAATGCCTGTGTGAAGACCGCACATACTCCCTCAAGGTCACCCTGCTGGATGGAACCCCCGTGGAACGCACGGCCACAGTGGATGTTAACGGCACCTGCGCCACCGAAGTCCCACCAGACACGACTGCCCCACCGGTGCCCTCGCCGCAGGTCCCTGCCAACGGGCTCACCATTGGTTGCAAAGCTTCGCAAACGCTCGCCTGGCTGCCGGTCAACGACCCCAGCAAGATCAGGGAATACCAGGTGGAGATCCAGCGCTCGTCCGATAACGCCAACTGGTCCGGTGCGCCGGGCAGCCCGCAGAACGGGTTGACCGACAAGACCACTACAGTTTCTGTCGAATGCGGCTGGTATTACCGCTGGCGGGTGCGCGCCATCGACGGCGTCGGGAACGTCAGCGCCTGGAGCGGCTGGTCAACATTTACAGTTACCCTTAACTGACATGGGGAGACGAAAATGAAAAAAAAGCGGCTTTTATGGCTTATCCCGGCGATACTACTGCTGGCAGTGCTGGTTTGGGCGGGTGTGTTCTATTTTATTTTACGCGGGCGCTCGATCACCTCGAAACCGCTGGTATTGATCACATCTCCATTGAACGGGCAGCGTGTGGAAATTGGAAAAGGAGTGACGATCCAGGCGGTCGCGCGGGTGGATAAGGGCGTGCAGCGTATGCAGGTGTGGGTGGATGATGCGCTGGTGGATGAAAAAACTGTCACCGGTAATGATATCAACTCCCCATTGGGGATCATCACCAACTGGATTCCCCCCATAGCAGGGCGGCACGTGGTGAGTATACGCGCCTTCTCTGCCAATGGAGTCAGCGGTCAATCCACTGTTTTCGTCATGGCTGAGGAGCAGACCCCTGCCAGGCACGTGGTGCAAGAGGGAGAGACGTTGGAGGTCATCGCGGCCTCGTATGGGGTCGAGGAAGAGGTCATCGCTGAGGCGAATGAAGGGGCTGGCACAACCGCTCCACAAACCGGTGATATTCTGGAGATTCCTGCTTCCGGCGGAGGGTATTCCCCGCCATTTGACGACTGGGGAGGCACCGGGACGCAGCAAGGAGAGGATTCGCCTGGCGCTACCAGCCCCGCCGGGGAGTCGGGCGAAGACACCCCTCCAGGCATTCCTCCAGAACCGGGTTCGGATGACCCGCTGAACCTGTTTTTCTTCGCCGAGGTTTTACAAACAACCGATCCCATCGAATTGGTTGTTGAAGTGCAGGCGATGCAGACCCGTGAAAGCTACGCGTCTGTGCATTGTTACGTCAGTCTCGCCGGGAGCATACCCAGCTGGGTGCCGGACGCCGATTACGACCAATCGACCGATGAATCCTTTGAATCGCGCGATGAAGGTACTGAGTGGAACGTGGCGCGATACATGGCGGATACCGGATCCACCAGGATCACCTGGGACAGGAATACCCCGGTACCCATTGACATTTCCTGCGTGGGGATCCAACAGGATGGGCTGACTTCGGTTGACCTCGGCAGGATAACGGAGGAGGTCTCGCATGACCAGTGGGGGATTCCGCAAACAGCGCGCAGCAGCGGGGGCGAATCACAATTCAACCTGGCTTACCTGGTTACCTACCCGGAGAAGGGTCTGGACCCGGCGATGACAGCCCCCTGGAACGTGCGCCTTCACGAGGCGGATTCCACCTTGTCCTGGTTGTACCTGGAGGATGTTGAAGGGACCCCGGGGGTGGACGGTTTTGCTGTCTTCTTGAACGACCAGCTGCAGTTCACGGTAGATGGCGGTACTCGCGAGGTGGAAATTCCGCCACAGTGGTTCGACGTGCCCTGTAACAACACGTTCCTTTTCACCGTGGTTGCCTTTTTTGACACGTATCCTGATGGAGATTATTCTCCACCATCTGACCCGGCGGTATTAACCGGCGGGGAACCGGGCAGCGAGGGGTGCCCGCTTTCAGTAACCATCACCTTCCAGGTGCTTAACCTGGGCAACCCCATCCCGATCACCGCATTCTTTACCGCCAACGAGCAGCGGCTTGCCCTGGACGGATTCAACGGGGTGTTCGTGCCCGAGGTTGATGTGTACGGCATTCCCAGGCCCGAATTGTATGTGAATGAAGACAGCACGCCGCCCACGCTGGGGCTTGAAGACAATCACGGCTACAGGATCGGCAGTCTTTTTGAAGCAACCACATCGCGTTACGGTCAGCTGGTGCTCGAATTGCCGTATGACGACCCGGAAAACCCTTATGATTCACTCCAATTGGGATTCGAGATCTCCGGACCGGATAATCGCCTGCTTTGCGGCGGCGATCTGGCCGTCAGCGCGGAGGACGCGCGCCAGGGAATCTTCACGGATATCTTCAACGAGTACCCGAATGAGGGCATCCCCAACTTGTGTATCGTATCCCTCAACCTTGCTCCCATTATAGAAGGCGCCAGCGACGAACCGCTTCCAGACCTGAAGGTGGAGGGCATCTCTTACGACAGCACACATGGATTCCATGTGATTCATTTACACAATACCGGGCAGGCGGATTGGGCAAACCAGGATCTTGTCATTGAAGCCACCACGCCTGAGGGTGATTTGATCGACAGGTACACTTTCAGGAATGCCACCCTGGGGGTGAATGAGCATGGACAACTGGGAGACGCGCAGTTCAGATGGGAACCGATCATGGGCGCCTGCGTGGAACTTGATCCGGATAACCTGGTGCGAGAAGAGATCGATCGGGTGATTGAAAGAGGAATTCTCAGCCACCGTGGACGCTATTGCCCACTGCTCCCAGATCTCACAATCACTGGAGCACAGTTCTTCCGAGACGCAGGGGTCTTGAATATCAACATCAGTAATTACGGTGAAAATTCCGGGACCGACAGTGATTTTGAGGGGGGTGTTCAAAACCGAGACTTGTTGTTAAGGATCGAGACCGTATCCGGGGTCACAATGGAGCGCACTTTTCCGGGTTTCAGTATGGGTGTCGTGGAGACAACCATACTGGGCTGGCCAATGAATGAAAGCGAGCGCGCAGCACTGGCTGGCGGTTACACGATCATGGTCAATGCGGATCAGTCCATTTTAGAAACAGATCCAGACAATAACTCCTACATTGTCGAAGGTTCCACCATGATACGGATTGCATGGCGGGGGGTATACGTGCGTTTTTGCTCAACAGCGTATCAATGGTGGGGAGATTTCGATAATAAATGGACCTTCGTTTTCTGGAGCAACATAAAAGCCGGGCATGAAAGCCGCAGCATCGCCAGTTGGGGTACTCCAGAGATTCAATTAGATGTTGATGATCACATCGCCTTGCAATGCATTAGTGACAATGTTAGTGACTGGATTGAAGTATTTGGCGATGAGGAAATTGAGGTAAATATTAGTGGAACAATGAAAATGGCTGGAAAAAGCGACCGGCATGTATCAGCCAGTGCTGAGCATCTCTCGGTTTCGAATAACTTTGGAGGAGCCGTTGTCATTCCAATGGACATGGACCCAAGCTGGTACAACCACCAGGTTTATTTGAACCGCTTTGGTTATCCCGAGGGTTGCGGGGTGGGCGATGTGGGACGGGAACACACATACGGACCGGATCCGTTTGTTTGGGCGGATGGTATGCACAGATGGGGACCGTTTTTAGTGCCGGATACTTACGGCGATGGCTACGGAGACCGCGATCCATGTAACTGGTCTTCCACCTTTATGATCTACCGGGCAGAAGAACCCTGAGCTCCTGGTTTGAAATCCGGGACAGACCAAAAATGATCCGCCTCTCGCGGATCATTTTGATTTCCGCCACAGTGAACCCCTGGCCTGGGCAGCCAGCCCAACCGGGAAAATCCCTTTTTCTGTGGAGCGAACTTCCTCCATGGAAACAAATGCATTCGGTTTAATCTCATGAATGAGCGCCAGCACCTCTTCCACATCCCGCCGTTTAACAAAGGTATAGACCAGGTGAACCTTGCCTAATTTTCCTTCCCCTTCTACACGGGTAACACCGAACCCATCTTCACGCAATCGGTTTACCAGATCTTCAACCTCTTCGGCTGTGATCAGGCGCATGATGTAAGTACCGAGCGCCAGTTTGTCCTCCAGCCACATGCCGATGTAATTGCCCGCCGCGAAACCCGCAGCGTAACCGATATAGGCGGTGGCGCTTTCCAGGTTCTGAACAAGCTGACTGATGACCACGATCCAGATGAGCACTTCAAAAAAGCCAAGGATGGGTGCCAGGTTGCGCTTGCCGCGTGACACGAAGATGATGCGCAGCGTACCAAGCGACACATCGAAAATTCTCGCGACGAAAATGATCAGCGGGAGCACAACCCACGCGTACCAGTTAAAAGCGCCGTTGGCGGCGGTAGAGGTGATTAATTCGGCCATCAGTTCTCCATGCGTATCAGGTTAGTCATTCTTCCGCTCAATATAACCTTGTTTCGACCCGAGTATAACAAAGAAACACGCTGCTTATTACTTTCGATGCGGGGAACAAAGCGCCGGTTTGAAATCCGCTATAATTGGCTTGTATGACCGGACCTGAGAATCGCCTCGAGCTTAGAAAAAAGCTGATGAATTTTCACCCATCAGCTTTCCTGCTGACGGCGCAGCTGGTGCTGTTGGTTTTGTACGCGGTATTCGATGACAGGCAGGGGCATCGCGCGTTGATCAGCGCGTTTGGGCTGGTGGTGCTGCTGATGGTACTGTGGGTGGTCACCAGTAGCGCGAGGGTGCAGTGGATCGCCTGGCTGATCGCGGTACCGGCTTTCATTCTATCTCTGCTTACCGCGATCTTTGGTACCCCGGCTCTCCAGGCCTGGTCTTCCTTGCTGGAATCGATGCTGTACTTCTACACCGCCGGCAGCCTGATCGTGTACATGATGGGCGATAAATATGTCACAACCGATGAACTTTTCGCGGTCGGCGCTACCTTTACGCTGCTGGCGTGGGGATTCGCCCATGCCTACCTGGTTTCCCTCATCTGGGACCCGGGCAGCATTCTCAATATCACTGACCCCTCCTATCCGCCCACATTTCTTGAATTACTTTTCCTGAGTTTTACCAATCTCTCCGCCACCGGGCTGGGGGATATCATGCCGGTATCCGCACCATCGCGGGTATTGGCAATGCTGGAGCAATTCTTCGGGGTGGGTTATGTGGCCATGGTTGTATCCCGGCTGATCAGCCTGGCGAACAACATGCGTTCAAAGCGGAAAGTGAACTGAGCGACCCCTTTGTTCCGAATAACTGCCGGCATCAACCCGAAACAACCAATATCCGATCAATTTAATGGGGCGTCGGCGTGCATTGAAAGAAACGCCCCGTTGAGCTCGAGCGTCTGCCCGTCCGCGTCCATTTTCACCCCGCCGCCGACAGGCAGAACCGTGTTGGGGCAGTTATGCCCGAAATCATTGACCTTCAAGATCGGAAAGCCGCGCGAAGCCGTCTTGCGCTCCAGCAGGGTTTCAACCATCGATGTCCCACTGCCGCCCGCCTGCATGGAGTGGATGTACCCCACCACCACTCCATTGATGGCGTCAAAAACCCCCGCTGTGTCCAGCTGGTCGAGAAACCTCGCGCATTCTTCCTCCGTGACGCGCAGCGCTTCAAGGAACAGGATCGCGCCGGTGAAATCGGGGAAGTACGGCGTGCCGAGCAGCTTGAGCAGGCAGCGCAGGTTGCCGCCCAGCAACCTGCCCTCGGCGCTGCCGCTGCGAACGGTGGAACGCGCGCGGTATGGGGGGATCACCCCCATTTCACCGTCGACCAGGCGCGTGATGAATGCCCGCCGGTCATACTCCTGCGGGTGCCTGCCCCAGCCCCAAACCACGTCATTGCCGTGAAACGTGACCAGCCCGGTGGCGCGGTTGACAGCGTTCAAAAGCACCGTGATGTCGCTGAATCCCATCAGTATTTTGGGGTTCTGCCGGATGCAGTCCCAGTCCAGGTACGGCAGGACCTGCTCGGCGGAATCCCCACCCTGCGAACAAATGACCGCCTTGATCTCGCTGTCGCGGAACATCGCGTTCAGATCGGCGGCTTTCTGTTTGGGTCGCGGCCCATCCTCAAGGCTGCCAGCCCGCACGTGTTCACCGATGCGCACCCGAAATCCGAGCGCCTCCAGGTACCTGATGCCGGCTTGAAAGCGCTCCTCGAGTTTCCCGGTCACCGGGGTGGATGGAGAGACCACACCGATCGTGTCTCCCGCCTTCAGACGATCGGCAAGAAGCAATCCTTTGTTTTCCATCTCTGGCATTTTTGCTTTGTCCTTATTTATTTCATTCATGTGCCTCTGTGGCATCACGCCACCTCTACTTGAAAGTGTATCACGCGGCGGATTCCGCAACTTATTCATAAGTATTGCGTATTAATTACAGATAGACCAGATGATAAAGTTGTTCCTCTTCTCCTCCCCCCGTGTTTGTCATCAAACGCATTCCCAAACGCCCAAGGTTTCGGCAACGTGCTTCGTTACCGCTGATTTTGCACGCCTGGGGTGTGTTAATGCCTGCAACGGGTCAATGGGAAAGGTTGACATTCTCAAATCAGATGGTCTATAATGAAGATAAGTTGGGGATCGACTTATCACAAAACCAGAAAGGAATAAAAAATGGGTCTCTTTAAAAATATTCTCGACAAGTTAGGCATTAAGGAAAAGGCTGACAAAAAGCCAGTTGCTTCAAAACCGGTCGTCATACCGAAAACCGCAGCGAAGACCACCACTACCGCAAAACCGACAACGGTTGCGGACAAGAAGGAAGTTGCCCCCGGGCTCAAGAAGTTCATGGTCGACCGGCCAGCCGGATCAGTTACTGTTCCCAAGTCGGCTGCAGTCACAGTTGTGGACGTTGTTGCCAAGCTTGAGAAACTCGCTGCTGAGAACCCCGAAAAACTGGATTGGAAAGTCTCGATCGTTGACCTTCTCAAACTGTTGGGGATCGATCATTCCCTGGCCGCCCGCAAGGAACTGGCTGTGGAACTCGGCTGCCCGGTGGAAAAAATGGAAGATTCTGCTGCCATGAACACCTGGCTGCACAAGACCGTCCTGCAGAAAATCGCCGAGAACGGCGGGAACATCCCCGCCCACATGCTCGACTGATCACCTCAAACCTGAATCGATCCGGCACAGGGTAGCGCGCGAGTTTTTCTCCGTCGTCCCCCATCCGGACGCCACAGTTCATCTTGGGCGCTGACGATCCCAAAGCGCCTTATGGATTGTAAAAGAACAATCAACCTGCCAGAGGTATTGACGTATGTCATTACCTCTGGCTTTATAATTAACCCCGCGTGATATGATTACGCGAATATCAAAACCGGAGAATTCACAATTGAGCGACCCATCCCGATACGAAGCCCGCATACTGGCGCAGCGCGCCAGGCGCGATCACCGCTTGACCACGAACCCGCTGAACTGGTTCTCTCTGGTGGGTCTCTTTAAGTTGGATGAGGGTGATAACCCCATCGGTGAAGGTGGCAAAATTCAACTTGCCACCCTCCCTGGTGGATTTCACGCCCGGTTTCATCTCGCCGGGCGAGATGTGCGGCTCCTGGATGCGCCGGGCGGCGATGTGACGGTCAACGGCAACCCGCCTGCCGACCGCCCCTTGCGGCTGGACGTGGATAAAAGCCCGGACCTGATAGAAGCCGGGTCTCTCGCCATGCGCCTGATCCTGCGCGGTGAAAAGATCTACCTGCGCGTGTGGGACCGCGCATCCGCCGCGCTGAAGGATTTTAACGGTCTCAAGTATTTTCCAGTTGACGCCGCGTACCGCATACCCGCCCGCTACACCCTGTTTGAAACACCGCACTTGTCGGAAATATGGGACGTGCTTGGAACCAGGCATGAGACCGTTTTCGCCGGGACAGCCAGTTTCTCGTTGCGTGGCGTGGCGTGCTCCCTGCTGGCACAGGAAGACGGAGACAACCTGCTATTCAGTTTTACTGATGAGACCCGCGTAGATGCCTCTTACCCCGGTGGGCGCTATATTGAATGCCAGAAACCCCGTGGCAATAAACTGACGCTGGACTTCAACCTGGCGGTGAACTGGCCGTGCGCCTACACCGATTACGCCACCTGCCCGTTACCGCCCATGGAAAATCGCTTACCCGTGCGAGTGGAAGCCGGCGAGATACGCTACCATTCCTGATGCAACCCTTTGAGGGAGATTTATGAATCACGGTATCTTCATCCGTAAATATAAAAAGGCGTTTTAAAAACAACGGATGAACTTCCCGGAGAACCCCCTCATTCTCAACACCAAATCACATCCAGCATATATACCAGGAATATACAGGTCAGACCCCCGCAATGCTCGTTAATGCCTCAGGTACTGATACAATTTACAGTGAGCAATAAAAGATCAGGAAGATCGTGTTGATGGAAGAAAAAGATCAGAACATGAGCCTTTTAGGTCACGTGAATGAGTTGCGAAAACGGCTGCTCATATGTGTGATCACGCTTGTCATCACTGTGGTGGCCAGTTTCGCCTTCAGCCAGTACATCGCCGAATTCCTCGCCGGCCCGATCGGCGGACTGGAAGCCATGGAATCAATTGACGTCACCGAGAATGTGGCCGCTTTCATGAAGATCTCGCTGCTCAGCGGAGTCGTCCTGGCGCTGCCGGTGGTTCTCTACC
>CAYYBP010000075.1:0-10428 GCA_964470275.1 uncultured Anaerolinea sp.
CGTGGCTGCTTCTTCCACAATGATCGGTCCGGGGATGCGCGCCTGCAGGTCTTCATCAAACGCGATGTATCCGTCAGAAATTGCCCGCAGGAAGGTCGCCGCGAGCCCATAGTCCCCAGCTCTTACAGTGAATTGATATCCATCCCTGCCGGTGCAAGTGAGCATTCCTTTCAGGGTTTTCCCGGGGGTGCGCAGTTCAGTCGGTTGGGACTGCGCTTTTCTCAGGCTTAGTACATCGGAACTGAAACAGTAATTCACAAAATATCGTACCTGCTTGCCCTTGATGGTAAGCGCTGCCAGCCTGCCTGCTTTCGCTGGTTTGTCGTCAATATAATAGAAATGGGGATAGCCGGAACGGTTGAATTTCAGGTCAGCGCCGGCTTTTTCAGCCAGCTCACGAACTTGCAGCTTGACTCGTTCCAGGACTGAGAAATCGATCTTCGCTCGCTGCACCAGCCCTTTGCGCGTCTCAACCGTGTAGGGAGTGGTCGCGAAGAGCACATCCGCGATGAAATCCGCGACTCTGACCATGTCTTTCTCTTTAAGACCGCGCTGGGTCATCCAGGGGGTGCCAAAACGTAAACCGGAGGCGTTGAGGGCGGTCTTGTCACCGGGGATCGTATTCCGGTTGAGCACAATACCGGTGATGTCGAGGATCCTCGCCGCGAGATCGCCTGAAAGGGTGGTCCCGTCTGGCCCGGTGATCGTCTTGCAGTCCAGGTTGGCGAGATGAGTGTTGGTGCCATTGAACGGAATTCGCAGACCGCGCTCCTGCAGCCTGGCGGTTAGCGCGCTGGAATTCTTGAGGATCTGTTGCTGGAATTTTTGGAAATCGGGGGTCGCCGCGATCTTAAAAGTCGTTGCCAGCGCGGCGAATACATGAACATGAGGTCCTCCCTGTTCGCCTGGGAAGACCGCTTTATCGATTTTCTTGGAAAGCGCGCCGTCAGTGGTAAGGATGCAGGCGCCGCGTGGACCGCAAAGGGTTTTGTGTGTCGTGAAGGTGATGACATGGGCAAATCCCACCGGTGAGGGGATGGCTTTCCCGGCGATCAACCCCGCGATATGTGATACATCAGCCAGCAGGTAAGCCCCCACTGAATCCGCGATGGCGCGAAAACGCTGCCAATCCGGCACCCATGGATAGGAGGAGTACCCGCAAATGATGACCTTGGGTTTGTTTTCAAGCGCGATGGCTTCCACCCGCTCGTAATCGATCTGCTCGGTTACAGGATCGACATTGTAGTGAAAAACCTTGTAAAGCTTGCCGGAGCGGTTAACCGATGAGCCGTGGGTGAGATGGCCGCCGTGCAGCAGGTTCATGCCCAGGATCGTATCGCCGGGTTCGATGAGCGCGTGGTAGACAGCGTTGTTGGCCGGTGCGCCTGATAATGCCTGGATGTTCACGTACAACTGGTCTGCGCTTACCTTATCTGTGGCAAAAACCTCCGCGCAGCGCCGGCGGGCGAGTGATTCAACCACGTCAGCGTACTCCACGCCCTTGTAGTAGCGCGGGTCTGCGTAGCGCCGGTAATTGGAAAGCCGGGCCGGGTAATCAAGGATCTCTTTCTCAGTCATCCAGCGGGTTTCTTCATCAGGGTACCCTTCGGCATACAGGTTCTGAAACACAGAACCCAGCGATTGCCGTACTGCCTGGGGAGCGGTGCTCTCAGACGCGATCAATATCAGTTTTCGGAATTGCCGCTCTTGCTCGTAATTGGTTAATTGGTATAGTTCCGGGTCAAGCTCGTTCAGTGATCCGCGGATAAGGTAATCTGCCATTGTGCACTCCTCGATTAATTATTGGATTGGAAGGAAATAAAAAACCACCTCAAGATGTTGACAATTGGAACATCTTTGAGTGGTTTTTCCTGTGATCAGTATAATCATTCGTTACTCAGCAACCGGACCAATCTTTAGTATTCTCATCTGGCTCAGTGTTGAAATGTGATCTTAATACTATTGTAGCCTTTTAGAGAATTGGGGTCAAGTGAATTCTCCTCAAATTACCGATCTGGTAAAGGATTGGCTGGCACTGCGGTTTTCTTACCCGGTCTGGTTGAGCAAAGGGGGTGTGAACTGCTATATACCAAACACTGGATGTAATTTATAATCTCTAGATTATTGTTGTTACAGGTATTAGTATATTTATGAATAATCGAGATATCGCTTTGGATAATTCTTCCACCCAAAATCCCCCGCCGGTCATTGATTTCAGCTTGTCCAGGATCAAAGGGTGCGGCACTCTCTTCCTGGTCGTTTTCCTGGTATTGTGGGTCGCAGCCCTTTCCGGGTTGGATCTCTTCCTGCGCTGGACGATCGAACAAACGCTGTACGAAACAGAGATTGGGGTTGTTGATACCCGCTGGCTCGTTCACCTTGTGTATACCCTGGTGTTGCTTCTTTCACTGGTACCGGCATTTTTAACCATCGAGATCCCGCGCTTGAAATCCACGATGAGCTTATGGCTGGTCGCTGCTGCGTTTTCGTTGTTTTCAATCCCGCTGAAGCTTTTCTATCTCACCGCGCAAAACCCGGCTTACTGGGCTCTCGCTGCTCTCCTGTTGACGGTTTCCACCGGTCTGCTGTTTCTTGACCGGTCCAAACACGCCGATAAAGTAAAAAGGCAGCGGTCTCTGAAATCAACAGCCGGGGTAACCGCGCTGATCGCCATCGCGATCAGCACCCCTTGGATGATGTGGGGCGCCTTCGGCTCAGTCTTCGACCTGCTGAGCGTGTTGGTACTCTCAGCGGCTTTTGGTTTCTTTTTGTACGTTTCCGCGATCAGGGGATACCTTGAAAAGGTGCACACTTCTCCCGTGATCACAAGAGGCGATTACTTTTTTGATGGCCTGGTGATTTCCATCTTCTTACTGATCGCGGCGACCGGGTTGAGTCAGAATGGTTCACAGTTGCTTCTCTTCCTTTCGATCCCACCCGCGGCCTGGCTGATCACAGGTCTGGCAGCAGCGTCGCGCGAGAACCCCCGCAGCCGGATGGGATCGACCTGGGCTATCGCATCGCTTGCGCTTTTTCTACCGCTGGCGTTCTTTGACGCTGATGAACTGGCAATGATTATTTCCGGAGGAACGACCGGCGAGGTGATGTATTGGGCGAGCCGGGCTGGCTGGTCGACATTGATCACCCTGCTGGCAGCCGCGCTCCTGTTGCTGATCTTTTTCAATCAAATTGGTAAATTGAATTGGGGCAGGTTACTCAACATTGGCATCGTCGCGCTGTGCGTGATCGAAGCCGGCATTCTTTATGCCACAGCCGGTCAGCCCGGCTTCTTTGGCGACCGCCTGTTTGCAGTGATGAAGAGTGAAATTGACCTGAACGCTATGGATACCACGCTGCCCCTGGATGAACGTAAGAGCGATTTGTACGCATTGCTGGTAAAACAGGCGGACGAAAGCCAGCAGACGATCCGTGCCACGCTGGACCGGTGGTCAATCCGCTATACCCCATACTACTTGGTAAATGCCCTCGAGGTCCGCTCGGGCTTGATCCCGCGCATGCTGCTTTCACGCGATGCCAGCGTGGACCGGGTGCTGGAAAGCCCGCGGCTGCGTCCTTTACCTCAAAAGCTGGCATCCTCGACCGGGGAGTATACAACTCCGCCAGAAGGCACCGATTGGAATCTGGAAATGATCCACGTTCCACAGGTGCACAAGGAATTGAACGTAACCGGCAAGGGCATCATTATCGGTCAGACTGATTCGGGCGTGGATGGACAACACCCTGAACTGGCAGAGGCCTACCGCGGGTACGAAGCTTCGAATGATTACAACTGGCTTGATCCGTGGTATCAATCCATCTCACCGACCGATATCGGCGGTCACGGCACAGGCACCACGAGCATCATTTTGGGCAATTCTGTCGGGGTGGCACCGGATGCGGAGTGGATCGGTTGCGTGAACCTGGCGCGCAACCTTGGCAATCCCGCCCTGTACCTGGATTGCATGCAATTCATATTCGCGCCATACCCGCAAGGCGGAGATCCGCTACAGGACGGGGACCCGCAGCAGGGAGCGATGATCATCAACAACTCCTGGGGGTGCCCCAGGGTGGAGGGATGCGATCCCCAACTATACGAGAACGCCATGGCAATATTCAAAAAGGCTGGCGTCTTTATCTCCTCAGCCGCTGGGAACAATGGCTATTATGGCTGCTCGACTGTCAGCGACCCGCTCGCGATCTATGCGGATGTGTTTTCGGCTGGTTCGGTCGACAAGCTCGGTGAACTATCGGCATTTTCCAGCCGCGGTCCGGTTGAGGTGGATGGAAGTGAGCGGGCGAAACCTGACCTGCTCGCGCCTGGTGAGCAGGTGATGATGGCCGCGCCCGGCGGTACTTACACCATCGCCAGCGGAACTTCTTTTTCAGCCCCGCATGTTTCTGGTGTGGTGGCTTTGATGTGGTCTGCGAATCCTGCTTTGATCGGGGATATTGACACGACCACCCGCATCCTGCTGGAATCAGTTCAGCCATACACAGGGCAGGTAGCGGAGTGTGGGGGACCCCAAAATTCAGTAGGTGCGGGCATCCTCGACGCGTACGCCGCTGTGATGCGGGCAATGGAAGAAAAATGAACCCTTCAAGCAAAACCAGGTCTGAACCAGGGTTACCATGAAGAAGACGCAGCCGGTCATTGAGTTGGCAGTCTCAGAAGAAAATGCTGTCCGCCTTGCCAGCCAGGGAAACGCGGAAGCGTTCACGTACATCTACGAACAAAACGTAACCAGGATATACAACTACATTTACTACCGCATCGGTTCAGAGGCGGACGCAGAGGATTTGACCGCGAGGGTTTTTCACCGCGCATTTGGGCATATCAACAGCTACGTTGAAAAAGGCGTTCCTTTCTCTGCGTGGTTGTACCGGATCGCCCACAACCTGACAGCGAACTGGCACCGTGACAACCACAGGCGCAAAGAAGTCTCCCTGGAAGAACAATACGACATACCTCTCCACGAGGATATGCCGGAATTGACATTGGAAAAAAGCCAGGAAAAAGAAACATTATTAAAGGCCATTCGAAGGCTCCCTCCAGCCCGGCAGCAGCTGATCCTGTTGAAATTCCTGGAGGATCTTTCAAATGGTGAGATCGCTGTCATCATGAAACGGACCGAAGGCGCGATTAAAAGCCTTTACCACCGTTCTCTGATCTCACTGCGCGAAGAGCTCAACCAGATCAATGAACAGAATAAGAATCTGAATGACTGATAAGGGGTTAATTAATAACGATGGAACGAGAAATGAATCAACCAGGCAATAACCAGGGTTGGGGAATTGAAGAAAGATTATCCATCCTGTTAAAACCGGTCACTCCGGATCCGGCTTTTATTCATTCGTTGAAAGCGCGATTAAATCGGACGCCTGAATTGATGCTGGAGACCAGCCGCAAGCAGATCAACCTGTTGACGGTGGCGCTGGGCCTGGTCACAGGCGCATTGCTCTTGTGGTTGATTCGCAGGTTTAAAGCCTGACTGCTAATTAATCAGATCCCGAGTTTCGTATATAGATCGTAAGAAGAAGGCTCGACCATGATCGTGCCATCCGGAAATACCAGTGTTGGCACGCTGCGAAAGCCATTGGCAACACTCATCACATATTGGGCGGCGGTCTCGTCCCGGTCAATATCCACCCATTCATAATCGATCCTTGCGGATTCAAGCAGCCGGCGTGCCCGGGTTGTCGATCCACACCAGGTGGTTCCGTACAAAATGATACGCGGAGCATTTTCTGTCATGATGCTTGCACTTCCTCCGTCAGTTTATGGATAATCAATTTGGCTTCGTTGATGAGGTCTATTCCATCCGCGAGATTATGATTTTCATCCACGGTCAGGGATAATTTGCTCAACCCTGGATGAACAGCCTCCGGCAGATGATTTCGTAACGATAAATTCCGCAGTAGGTCGTAACTTCTCAACCCGTTGACCTGGATATCGTTCTTGCGCAGGTATTCTGTCACAGCCAGGCCGACCGCCCTCCTGGCGCACACTCTCGCCATGCCTTCATTTCCCTCCGAGCGGGCAATGGCAGCCCGCTCCAATTCAGCTGCGATTCTTTGGTTTGGCTCCATACCTTAATTCTACCCCATCCAGGCGCAACCCATCCCATCTGACTGAATGAGACGTTTGTGTTAAAATCGTTCGCATGGCATTTCGACTCGTTTTCATGGGTTCCTCAAATTTTTCGGTAGAAATCCTCAAAGGCCTGGCTGGGTCCTACGAGGTGATTGGGGTTGTCACCCAGCCTGATAAGCCGGCTGGACGTGGCAAGGTGTTAACTTCCCCGCCGGTAAAACTGGTTGCAGAGCAGCTGGGTATCAATGTTTTTCAGCCTCAGAAGCTGAAAACCCCTGAATCATACGCGCGGCTCGAGTCCTGGCGGGCTGACCTGTTTGTAGTGGCAGCTTACGGGAAAATATTGCGCCAGGAAGTGCTCGATATGCCAGGGCTCGGGTGCATTAATGTCCACGCGTCTTATTTACCGCGCTGGCGCGGGGCGTCACCCATCCAGACTGCGATCCTGCATGGCGATGCCTACACTGGCGTGACGATCATGAAAATGGACGCGGGCATTGACACTGGTCCGGAGCTGGCGAAGGAAAGGGTGGTAATCGCGCCCGATGAGGATTCCATCAGCCTATCTACCAAGCTCTCGCTGATCGGAACGCAACTCCTCCTGTGCACGTTGCCGGGGTATCTCGAAGGTACGATCCTGCCGAAACCGCAAATTGAAGAAGGCGCGACCTACGCCCAGATGATCAACAAAGAAGACGGGTGGCTGGACTTCAATCAACCCGCCGCAGTGTTGGAACGCAAGGTGCGGGCTTTCATCGAATGGCCAGGCACCGCCATGACGTGGGAGGACCAGTTTCTAAAAATACGCAAAGCGAGCGTCATACCCGGTAGAGGGAAACCCGGCAGGCGCGAGATATTCAATCAATATCCATGCGTGTGTACGGAAGACGGTAAGTTGCTATTGATAGAGGTACAGCCGGCTGGTAAGAAATGGATGGATGGGGCTGACTATTTACGCGGGGTCAAAGGCTGGTTATCTGAAGCCGTGTGAGCGGGTCGCGCGATTAATTTGAGGGGGGAATAAAACGCCTGCGCCATTCATGAAGGATATTCAGCGCTTCAATTGGGGGCAGGGCATTCAGGTCGATCTCTTTCAGTTCATCCAGGAGGGGATTCGTTTCCGGGAACAGGGTTAGCTGGTGGGATTGTGTATTTTCGATTTCCACGGTTGAACCCGACGTTGCCTGTAACTGGCGCAGGATCTCGCTGGCTCTAGAAATGACCGGCCGTGGAATACCGGCGAGCTGGGCGACATGAATGCCGTACGACCGGTCGGCGCCGCCCGGGATAATCTTGTGCAGGAAGATCACCTGGGTGCCGTTCTCCGAGACGGCTACGTTGTAATTGCGTACGCCGGGCAGCAATTCGCTCAATTGCGTCAGCTCGTGAAAATGGGTGGCAAAGAACGTGCGGGCTCTTAACCTGGGGTGATTGTGAATATATTCAACCACTGACCAGGCGATGGAAAGACCATCATAAGTGGACGTGCCCCTGCCGATTTCGTCCAGGATCAACAGGCTGCGCGATGTGGCGTGGTTAAGGATGTTGGCGGTTTCGATCATTTCCACCATGAAGGTGGATTGCCCTGCATGAATCTCATCCTGCGCGCCGATGCGGGTAAAGATCCGGTCAACCACTCCGATCTCAGCGCTGGCTGCCGGGACATAAGACCCGATCTGCGCCATCAATACGATCAGCGCGACCTGGCGTAAAAAGGTTGATTTTCCACTCATGTTTGGCCCGGTGATCACCCGGATGAGCTCACCCTCTTCGAGAATGACATCGTTGGCTACAAAGCGGTCACCCTGCAGGGTGGTTTCTACTACCGGGTGGCGACCGTCAATGATCTTTAGCGAGGTATTTTCCATTAAGGTTGGTCTGGTGTACCCGTGGATGGATGCCACTTCAGCCAACCCTGCGGCTACATCCAACTCGCCAATGAGGCGGGATGTTTCAAGCAGCTGTGGAAGGGAAGGGAGCATTTGGAGACAAATTTCTTTGAATATCCGCGCTTCGATCTCCTTGATGCGCTCCTCGGCGTTCAGCACCAGGGATTCGTATTCCTTCATTTCAGGAGTGATGTAGCGTTCCGCGTTTACCAGGGTCTGTTTGCGGATGTACTCCGGCGGCGCCTGGTTTGTGTTGCTGTGGGTAATTTCGAGGTAATAACCAAAAACCTTGTTGTAACCCACTTTGAGCGATCTGATCCCGGTGCGCTCGCGTTCAACTGCCTCGAGGTTCGAAATCCACTCGCGGGCATGGCTCGACATCTCAATCACACCATCCAATTCTTCTGAGTAGCCCTTGCGAATGACGCCGGTGTTTTGCAGCGTGGCAGGCGGTTCTTCAGAGATTGCTTTTTCAAGCAGGTCGAGTACCTCAGGGGAGGTAAAAAATCCCTCCAGGGTCGCCTGCAGAGACAGAGCATCGTTTG
Organism: uncultured Anaerolinea sp.; assembly: GCA_964470275.1. Taxonomy (GTDB): domain Bacteria; phylum Chloroflexota; class Anaerolineae; order Anaerolineales; family Anaerolineaceae; genus UBA6107. The sequence goes on from CAYYBP010000075.1 coordinate 8,526, forward strand.
AGAGCACGTCACGGATGGAAGGCAATTGCTGCAGGATCGCGCGGAGGGCGACCAGGTCCCTGGGCTGCGCGGATAAGTTCGCCACGCGGTTGACCAGCCGTTCGAGGTCGCCGATGTGGTTGAGCTGTTCGCGGAACTCCGCGCGCAGGATGGATTGCTGGAAGAACTGGTCGACAATCTCCAGCCTTTTTTCAATATGATCAATGTTCAATAAGGGCTTGCTGACCCACTGGCGGATGGTGCGGTGCCCCATCGGGGTGACGGATTTATCCAATATCCATAATAAGGAGCCCTGGGTTTCGCTGCGCCGGATCGTCTCTGTCAATTCAAGGTTGCGGCGGGTGGCGGCGTCGAGCATCATGAATTCAGATGTGTTGTACGTTGAGATACCCTTCAATAAATCGATCGCTGCCGGCTGGGTTTGTTCAAGGTATTGAACGATGGCTCCGCAAGTTTGCACAGCCAGCGGAAGGGATTCCAATCCGAAACCCTCGAGAGAGGAGACCTGCATTCTTCTGAGCAGCACCTCCCGGCAGCGGCTCGTCTCAAAACGCCAATCCGGCAGCCTGGTAATTGAGCCGGCCATTAACCCATCCACTTTCAGCGATTCCGGTAGGAGCACCTCCGCCGGGTTTAACCTGGCGAACTCGGATCTCAAATCGTTAATTGGGTCACCCGATTGGGATTGCATCACCGCGAATTCACCAGTCGTGATATCTACATATGCGATGCTTACATGGTTATCTTCGATCCGGCCGGCGGCCAGGAAGTTGTTCTCCTCACTCTTCAACAGGCCGGGTTCAATCACGGTTCCGGGTGTCACCACACGCACGACTTCACGCGGAAAAATTCCCCGGGTGGGTTGGTCGCCCACCTGTTCACAGATGGCGACGTGATAGCCTTTATCAATCAGGCGGGATAGGTAGTTTTCGACCGCATGGTAGGGAATCCCCGCCATGGGGATGCGTTGTCCTTTGGCAACACCCCGCGAAGTCAGTACAATATCAAGCTCGCGCGAGGTGATCTGGGCATCGTTGTCGAAGGTCTCGTAAAAATCCCCAAGCCTGAAGAACAGGATCGCGTCAGGATACTGTTTCTTGATGTCCAGGTATTGCTGGCGGATTGGGGTTACATCATCAGGCATATGGAAGTGGATCCGTTGTGAGGCGGGTTATAACGGAAAAGAACACCCTTGAGATGAGGGTCTACAGTTTTTGACCGCAATCCGCACAAAACTTTGCATTCGGTAGGAGTTTCGCGCCGCAGTTCGGGCATTTATCCTTGGGTTTTAAGGCGTAACCGCATTCTGGGCAGAACTTGGCATTGGAGGCAAGTGGTTTTTCGCAATTGGGGCAGGTGGCCGTGATTCCCTCGCGCCAGTCCTCGGTGGACAATTTCTTATCCTCCTCAGCCATCGCGGCGTGTGCCCAGATTTCCTCAACGGATCGTGATGCCTGCGCGGCAGCCATCTCTACACCGAGATCAGGCGCGCAATCCTTGCATAATCCCTTCTTCACATTCCAGCATTTTTCCCGGCACACCCAGTTGTTGCATCGCGGGCATTGGATGAAATAGGGTCTGATCTCTTTTACGGCTTCGGAAAAATTCTCATCATGCGCTTTTTCCCATGCAGAGGTGTGCACCCGTTCGCCGAGATTGGCTGCAGTTCCCAGGAAGCCGCCAAATATGCTGTTGGCCGCGTCCAAAGCTTCGCTGATCTTGCCGGTAATGGAGGGTCTAAAAGTTGTCCGGTATCCTGATTCGCAGCGCGAGCAGACAAATTCGAATTGGAACCCGCGCTCAGTCGACAGGTCATTGTAATTTTTTACAAATTCAAGATGTTCAACCATATTTCCTCCAATATAAAAAATGACTGATAAATGATTATAACTCGTTTGTTTTT
>CAYYBP010000076.1:0-10391 GCA_964470275.1 uncultured Anaerolinea sp.
GAGGGGTTGACCACCAGGTTGTATGCGCGCGCCAGGCGGGTGAGCGAGTCCATCAGGATCACCACATCCCGGCCGATCTCCACCAGGCGCTTGGCGCGCTCCAGGGTGATTTCGGCGGTGCGCACGTGCGCGCTCACCGGCTCATCGAAGGTGCTCGCCACCACCTCGGCATCCACCGAGCGGTCCATATCGGTCACCTCTTCGGGGCGTTCACCGATGAGGGCGATGATGAGATGGATCTCGGGATAGTTGGCGGTGATGGAATTTGCCAGTTGTTTCAGGATGGTTGTCTTTCCTGCTTTCGGCGGCGAGACGATCATCCCGCGCTGCCCGCGCCCGATTGGGGCGATCAGGTTGATGAGCCGCGAAGACAGGATGCCCTTTTCTGTTTCAAGATCAAAACGCTTATCCGGAAAGATCGGGGTAAGGCTCTCAAAGGACTTGCGTCCTTTCATATCTTCCGGCGCGATCGCGTTGATGCTTTCCACTTTCAGCAAGCCGTAATGCCGCTCGGCGTCGCGCGGTGGGCGCACCACTCCAATGATCAGGTCGCCCATTCGCATGTCGTAGCGCCGTAATTGCGCCTGGGATACATATACATCCTCACTGCCAATGGAATAGTTGGTGCGCAGAAAACCGACGCCTTCCGGGGTGATCTCCAGCACGCCGCCGCGCACTTCCAATCCCTCCTGTTCAGCTTCAGCACGCCGGATGTTGATGATGAGATTCTCCTTCTTCATCCGGTTGGCGTTCGGGATCTTCAGGGCTTCGGCTGCCTGCCGCAAAGCGGCGAGAGAAGAGTCTTCCATTTCAAGAATTTTCATTTGTAGGTTTCCATTGTGTGAGTGGGATATTGACAATCCATCCTGAGGAACAGGTTGGTGCTGTGATATTTTTTTGGAGTGAGGGATTTTTGGGATCCGGCATCAACAGCAGATGCCAGAAATTACCTTTTCTTTATAGTTATTACCTGATTGATTAGAGTATATCATGGATAAAAATCGCGTGCAAGTCAAGGTTTTTTGAGGTTTTTCATCGAAAAATCAAATATCACCGCGTCTGTCAACCCTTATCCCAGGTACTCCTTCAGGTAGCGGCTGCGGGTGGGGTGGCGGAGTTTGCGCAATGCCTTGGCTTCGATCTGGCGGATGCGCTCACGGGTCACGTTGAAGTACCGGCTGACCTCTTCCAGCGTGTGATCCTTGCCGTCAATAAGTCCAAAGCGCAGCTCCAGCACCTGGCGCTCCCGCTCGGAGAGGGCGGCCAGCGCGTTTTGCACCTGCTCGCGCAGCATCTCGCGCGCAGCGGCGTCCATCGGTTCCAGCGCGTCGTCGTCTTCAATAAAGTCTCCCAGCTGGCTGCTTTCTTCATCGCCAACCGGCCGCTCCAGCGAGATGGGCTCTTCAGCAGATTGCAGGATGCGCTGCACCTTGAGAGTCGCCCAGGACCAGCGGCGCTGCAACTCGCCTTCTACGGGCTGGTTGATGACGCGGGCTCTTTTGATGTTTTCTGCGTCCTCGGTTGAAATCAAGTCTGAATTTAGCGCCAGTTCTTCAAGGGTGGGCTCGCGCCCCAATTCCTGCACCAGGTTGCGCTGCACCCGCAACAGGCGCGTGATCGCCTCGAAGAGGTGCACCGGGATGCGGATGGTGCGCGCGTGTTCCGCGATGTAGCGACTGATGGATTGCCTGATCCACCAGGTGGCGTAGGTGCTGAACTTGAATCCGCGGGTGGAATCAAATTTGGTAACTGCCCGCAGCAAACCCAGGTTGCCTTCCTGGATCAGGTCGAGGAAAGAGATCCCTCTTCCAAGGTAGCGCTTGGCGATACTGACAACAAGCCGCAGGTTGGCCCGGATCAGGGTCTGATTCGCTTCCTCAGCCCTGGCAGACACTCCATCCAGCTCCTTTTTCAGCGCCGCTTCATCAGGCAGCTGGTGTTTGAACCATGAAGTGGCAGGCATGATATCTGTTTTCTTGAGTTTCTCGAGCAGCATCAAGGAAACGCGCTCCGGCAGCAGGTACATGCACAGGAACATGCTGAATGCCTGCCGGACCAATCCCTCCCAGATCGGGTCCTTGCCCCACATGCCATTGTCAAGGAAGGAATGCAAATAAGATGGTTCTTCAGATTGCCAGGACTGGCGTAACAACAGTGCCTCGGCCAGGATGAGGGAGAGATCGGGGCAGGCTTTCAGGCTCATCCGCTCCGCGTCTTCCTGCAGGCGCTCCCACGAGGTCGTCAGCTCAGTAACGATCAAATAAAACAAAGACCGGTAAAACATGACGTTCTTGGAACCGGTCTTGACATGGTTTTTGAACAGCTCAACTCTTTCACAGGCTTCGATGCGCGCCGCCAGCCTGAATTCTGAATCCGCGTCCAGCAGGTTTATTTGACCGATCTCCTTGAGGTACAACCTCACCGGGTCATCGGTCAGTTCAAGGGCAATGGCAGGGTCTTCGATCACCTCGAGCGGTTCCTCGATCAGGACATCGCTCCAGTCAATGGCCACTTGCTGGTTCGCCGGATCGTCTCCCTGCGGCGTTTTCAGCAACTCGTCTTCAGGAAGTCCCTTTTGCTCGCCGTCTTGTGCGAGTTGATCAAAGAGACCATACTCGGCAGATGATTCCCCATCATTCTTCTTTGGTTTGCTTTGGGGTTTTGTGGTGGTCTTGATGTGATTTTTTCCTGGAACATCTGAAGCCGCACCAATTTTTTTGGTGATGGCGGCTGCGGGCGCAGTAATTCCAGGCTCCTCTTTTTTTCGGCGTAGAGACATGGGTTAACTATACCATAAAGCTTTTTATCTCTTTATCAATGCCCGAACCAGCGCCTGGTCGAGCCTTCCCCTTGCCAGGGTGTTCTCCAGGATCATTTTCTGCAGCGCTTTGTCATCCCTGTCAGTATCTTCTTCTTCCTGCAGATAACGCAGCTGGTTCAGCACCTGGTTGGTCCTGATCAGGCGCAAAGACACAAGCGTGCGGTACAGGTCCTCAAGGATGCGCTCCTCGACTTTGTCATCGTCCTTATCCTTGATGCACAATTCGTTCATCCGCTCAATGAAATCCTCATCGGCGTGGTCGCGGATGTAATCAATGACCTCAAACTCATCCTGCCGGATGCCCTTCAGGAGAAGCGCAGCCAGTTCCTGGTTCTGGGAATCCTCAAAGTCTTGTTCGGAGAACTTTTCAAGGTTAACCTGTTTCAACGACCGCTCGAGGTCGTAGTAGCGTTCAGGCCGGCGCAGAATGATCGAAAGGCAGTGCTTTTCCATTTGCAGGATGCGCTTATCGATGGTGACCTCAACCACCCGCTGTGGATTGCGCGCGGCTTCGTCCGCCATACCGGGCACAGACCGGCGTGTTCTGCCGCGCACCTTCTGGTTGCCCAGCAGGGATCGCTCGTCGACCTTCAGCAATCTGGCCAGCTGCTGGCGGTAAGTATCGCGTTCCACAGCCGAAGGCACGTCCTCGATCAACGGGGTCACCTGGGAGGCAATTGAAGACCGCACCTTGGCATCATCCAGGTTCTGCCCGGCCGCCAGCGATTCCATCACGTGAACAACGATCGGTTTGGCGTTGTCCAACACCCTCTGCCACCCCAGGCGGTCCTTGAGCACCACATCGTCCGGGTCGAGCCCTTGCGGGAGGGTCGTCACCCGAACATCGGCCTGCATGCGGGCTTCCTGCCGCAAGAGCCCCCTGGCATCAAAACCCACCTCGTTTTCTCTGTCCAACGCCTGGCGGGCGACTTCAAGACCACGCATGGTGGCTTTCTCGCCGGCCGCATCCGCGTCCAGCGCCAGCACGATACGGCGGGTGAACTTCTTGAGGTAGCGCAGCTGGTCTTCATTAAGTGCCGTCCCCATCGGCGAGACGGTGTTCGAATAGCCGCACTGATGCAGGGCGATGACATCCAGGTAGCCCTCGACGATCACCACCTGGTCGAGCTCGCGGATGGGTTTCTTGGCGAGGTTCAAACCGTAAAGCAGGTGGCTCTTGTTGAAAAGCGGGGTCTGCGGCGAGTTGAGAAACTTGGGAACGTCCTCCGGGTTGAGAATGCGCGCTCCGAAACCAGCCATCTTTCCGGCGCCATCACGGATGGGAAACATGACGCGGTTGCGGAATTTGTCGTAATACCCACCCGAATCCCGGGCATTGAGCAGGCCCACCTCCGCCACCTGTTCCAGCCCGTGCCCCTTGGCGTTGAGGTGGCTGAGAATGGCTTCGTAGGAATCCGGCGCGTATCCCAGCTCGAATTTTTGAATGTTCTCCATGTTGATCCCGCGCCCCAGCAGGTAATCGAGCGCATGCTTGCCCGCGGGAGTCTTCAGCAACTGGAACTGGTAATACCTGACGCTCTCCTCGAGGATGGTGCGCATGACCTCGTATTGGTCTTCTTCAGCCTTGCGCTCAGGGGTGAGCGGGCTGAGTGTCACGCCGGCTCTTTCAGCCAGGTAGCGCAGCGTCTCGGCGAAATCCCAGCCTTCGCGCTTCATCACATACTTGAAGATGTCACCCCCCTCGTTGCATTGCCCAAAGCAGCGCCAGGTGCCGGAATCAGGGAAAACAGCGAAAGCCGGAGTCTTTGAATTGGGGTGGAACGGGCAGAAGCCGGTGTAACTGTGACCGGAACGCCGCAGCTTCACCGTCTCAGAAACGATGCTCACAATATCCAGGCGCGCCTTGATCTCGTCAACAGCGGTCATTTCATCCGTCCTACTCCAGAAGCAAACCCGATCAATTGGTTTTTTTCGGCAGGCAAGCGCCTGCCGGTTGTTATTCTCTAAAAACCCTCAAGAAGCGAAAGATCAGCCGTGTTCCGCGCCAGGGCAGCGATGCCCTGCAGCAGCCCAAGGCGGTTGGCGCGGACGGCGGGATCCTCAGCCATCACCAGCACCGCGTCAAAGAAGCGGTTGATCGCCGGGATCATGGGGGTGAAGCGGGTGAAAAATTCATCCACAGAATCCTCATCGCGAACCGCGTTCTGCGCTTTTTTGAGCTCCGCGAACAATTCCTGCTCGGTAGGTTCCTGGAGCAACTGTTCGTTGATGGTATAGGTTTCCTTTTGGTCGCGGGTGATGCGCACGCAGCGGGCGTACGCCTGCAGCGTAGGCAGCCACTCCGGTTTGCTGATCCAATCGGTCAACTGCCTCACCGCCCGCAGCACTCCCGCCGGGTTATTTTGCTGCGCGGCGAGCACCGCGTCCACCACATCATAGCGGTATCCCTGTTCGATCAGGCTGCTGCGCTGCCTGCCCACAACGAATTCCAGGCAGCTGCGCAGACTTTCCTCTGTAGCTGGGATCGGCAGCTCGTTCGCAGCTGCGCTCAGCCACTTCGCCAGGTCAAAACGAAGATCGAAATTCGAAAGCAGCTGCACCAGTCCAATAGCAGCTCTTCGCTGTGCGAAGGGGTCCTTCGTTCCCGTCGGAGCGAGCCCGGCAGCGAACAACCCCGCCAGGCTGTCGAGCCGGTCCGCGATCCCCACGACCAGGCCGGCCTTGGATGCCGGCAGCTCATCGCCGGTGTACCGCGGCTGGTAATGCTCAAATATCGCTTCTGCCACCTGGGGGGTTTCTCCCGAATGCAACGCGTAGTACCGCCCCATGATCCCCTGCAGCGAAGTCATTTCCACGACCATGTGCGTCACCAGGTCCGCCTTGCAGAGGGCGGCAGCGCGCAGCGCGGTGGCTTTTTCTGCCGCGGTCAATCCGAATTCATCAGCGAGTTTGGGCGTAAGCGCGGTCACACGCCTGGATTTATCGAGCATCGAGCCAAGCTTGTGCTGGAAGGTGAGCGTACCAAGTCTCTCCAGCATGTCCTCCAGCTTGTGCTGCAGGTCTTCTGAGATAAAGAACTGGGCATCAGCGAAGCGCGCGTGCACCACCTGTTCATTTCCATCCGTGACCAGGTCAAGCCCGCGACCATCCCCGTTGCGCACCGCGATGAAATACGGCAGAAGCCCGCCTTCACTGTTGAAGACCGGGAAGTAGCGCTGGTGTTTTTTCATCACCGATACCAAAACTTCCGGCGGCAATTCCAGACGCGATTTATCGAACGAGCCCCTCAACGCGGTGGGGGCCTCCACGAGCATATTGACCTCGTCGAGCAGCGATTCATCGATCTGCGCTATTCCGCCCGCCTCCACGCTCAGACTGCGCACCTGGTCGCGGATCTTCTCCTTGCGTTGCTGCGGATCGAGGATGATCCCTTGTTCCTGGAGATATCCCAGGTAATTATCGAGCGAGTTCACCTGCTTTTCAGTTGGTTCGTAAAAACGCAGCCCGTGAGTGGTATTTCCGGAGGCAAGCCCGGCGTATTCGAACGGGACGATCTCGCTGCCCAGCACAGCCATCAACCAGCGAATTGGACGGGAGAATGCCACGTTGGAGTTGTTCCAGCGCATGGTCTTTTCAAATTTTAATCCCGCGATCAATCCCGGCAGCGCCTCGGCCAACACCTCGCCGGATGAACGTGTCGGTTCCTTGACCAGGGCAACCAGGTACACGCCGCCATCGATCTCGCGCGTCTCCAACTGGCTGACGCTGATCCCCTTGCTCTGAGCGAACCCCTCGGCCGCGCGCGTCGGAACGCCGGCAGCGTCATATCCCCTGCTGGCAGGCGGACCCTTGACCACCGATTCCTTTTCCTGTTGGCGCGGCGCGAGGTCTTTGACGATCACCACCAGGCGGCGCGGTGTTCCTACCACCGTGATCTCACCGTGCGCCAGACGCAGATCAGACAGCAGCCAAGGCACCCGCTCTATCAATTGATCGAGGGCGGATTGCAGGTCTGCCACCGGCAATTCTTCCGTACCGACCTCCATAATGAAAGTTTCAGGTTTTTGTGAGAACGCGATGACTGGCTTTGATGCAGAGAGGTCCTTCTTCGGCATCCCTGTCTCATCCAGCCACGGGAATTCCTGCGCCTGGCGCTGAGCAACGTAAGCCTCAGCCAGGCTGTGCGCCATATCGCGCATCCTGCCAAACAGCGCCTGCCGCTCGGTCACCCCTACCGCGCCGCGGGTATCCAGGACATTGAAGGTGTGCGAACATTTCAGAATGTAATCATGGGCGGGAAGCACCAATCCTTGTTTGAGGGCTTCTTGAGCTTCTTGTTCATAAAGCGCGTACAACTGGCGCATGCGGTCAACATCCGCGACCTCAAAGTAATACTTGCTGTGCTCCACCTCGCCCTGGTAATTGATATCGCCGTAGGTGTGCGCCGGGTTCCAACGCATCTCCCTGAAGTGATGTACCCGCTGCAGCGGCATGGTGATACGCTCGAGCCCATACGTGATCTCCACCGAGACCGGGTCGAGCATCAGCCCGCCCGCCTGCTGGAAATAGGTGAACTGGGTGATTTCCTGCCCGTCCAGCCACACCTCCCAGCCCAATCCCCAGGCCCCCAGCGCCGGCTGCTGCCAGTTGTCTTCCACGAAGCGGATATCGTGTTCGCGCGGGTTGATCCCGATGGCTTCGAGCGACTTGAGGTAGATCTCCTGCGGGTTGCCCGGATCGGGTTTGAGGATGACCTGGAACTGGTAATGCTGTTGAAAACGGTTGGGGTTCTCGCCGTAGCGCCCGTCATCCGGCCGGACGGAAGGTTCAACGTATGCCACATTCCAGGGTTCAGGACCCAGCACGCGCAGGAATGTTCCGGGGTTCATGGTGCCGGCGCCGATCTGGCTGTAATACGGCTGCCAGATCAGGCAGCCCTGGTCTGCCCAGAATTTTTGCAGGGTCATGATTACGGTTTGAAAATCGAGCGGTTGGGTCATGCATTGCTCCTGGAGTGTTCTGACGTTTGAGTGACACAATTATACCCTGTGCCGGTCGCTGAACTCCCGGCGCGGGTTCAAAGTTGTTTTTGAATTTGCTTGATAAATTCGGGGGAGTTCAGGCTGCGTTCCAGCAGATATGTGAGGTAATAATTCTGCAGGGCATCCATTTCCTGCCTGACGGCGGGCGGCGGGTCTGCCCGCATGGCTTCACGGTACCCGCTGCGTTGAATATGCCGCAGGAAGCGCAACGCCTCGAGCGATACAGACCTGGTCGAAGTGCCGCGCCCCACGCACTTGGGGCACAACACGCCCCCAAGATCCGCCGAGAAATACTGGCTGCGCGGGGTGATGGTCTCGCCGCACGAGGCGCACTCGAACAACAGCGGGCGGTAGCCCAGCAGATCCAGCAGTCTCAATTCGTAGTACCGCAACGGGATAAAGGTATCCGGTGCATCACACACCCGCTCCAGCGTTTCCGTGAGCAGTTTGTACAGCTGCCAGTTTTGACCTTCTTCGTACGTGAAGCGGTCGAGCAGCTCGACCACGTAGGCCGCCTGCCCCATGCGCTGTAATTGATCCGATTCCGGTTGGAACAACCTGGTGGCTTCCGCCTGGGTCACGATCCACAGGTCGTGTCCCTTTGCCAGCAGGATTGCAGCCCGGGTGAAAGGTTCAAGATGCCCGGCCTTGCGCGATTGGATCTTGCGCACCCCCTTGGCGATGGCTCGAAGCTTTCCCTGTTCGCGGGTATACAGCGTCAGCAGGCGGTCAGCTTCCCCCCAATCCGCGTGCCGCAGGATTACCGCATCGACCCGCAGGCTTCGCGCTGTCCGTGGCATTATGGATCAGAGCAGGTCTTCCGGTCGAAACGCTTTGGGCAGCAATCCCTGCACGGTGGTGTCCATGTGAACATTCCCCTCCGCGTCCACCACCAATACCTGCATGTTCAGGTCAAATTCCGCCATTACCTGGCGGCAGGAGCCACAGGGAGATCCGCCATTATCCGTGGCCACGACCATGGCGGTGAACTCGCGCTCACCTTCTGACACGGCTTTAAATATCGCCACGCGTTCAGCGCAGATGCCGGTGGGATAAGCTGCGTTTTCAATGTTCACCCCGTCGTAAATTTTCCCGCCGGCGGTCAGCAAGGCCGCGCCCACTGTGTAATGTGAGTATGGCGCGTATGCCCACTGGCGCACCTGGATCGCGGTTTCGATCAATTTTTTCTGGGTTTCCTGGTCAACTAACATCCTGCCCTCTTTTTTCGTCTTCGATTTTTTCCATTCGGACAGCTCGAATCCTGCCTACCCGCCTGCTGCGAACCTCTTCCACCGACAGGCGCCAGCCATCGAAATACAGCTCATCCCCTTCCATGGGCACCCTGTCGAGTTGAGTGTAGAAGTAACCGCCCAGGGTATCGTTTTGGTCCGTTTCCAGCTCCGTACCGAGCGCGTCATTGAAGTCGGCTAATGAAACCCTGCCCTTGAAGATGTATTCATCCTCGCTGATCTTCTGAACGAGCAATTCTTCTTTCTGGTCGTACTCGTCGCGAATTTCACCCACAATTTCCTCGACAATGTCCTCCAGCGTCACCAGTCCAGCCATACCGCCGTATTCATCCACCACCACCGCAAGGTGTATACCCTTGGATTGCATCTCCGCCAGTAATTCATCCACCTTCTTGGATTCGGGAACAAAGTACGCCGGTCTCAGGAATTTGCGGATGGTTTGCTTTTCACCCGGGGTGGTATGAATCTTCAACAGGTCCTTGGCGTACAGCAGACCCACCACGTTATCGATCACATCATCGTAAACCGGCACGCGCGAATGACCCGATTCCACCATCTGGTTGATCGCGGTGTTCAATGGCGTCTTCACATCCAGCGCGAGCACCTCGATCCTCGGGATCATGATCTCGCGGCACAGGGTTTCGCCGAACTGAAAGATGGAATAGATCATCTTGCGTTCGTCCGGCTCGAGCCCGCCTTCCGGTTGACCCACTTCCACCCAAGTCTTCAGCTCATCCTCGGTCACCGATCCAAGATTGCGCGCCACCTGTAAATCCGAACCCTGAAGTTTCACCAGCAAGGAGGTGATGGGGGAAAGAATGGTATCCAGCACATTGGCAGCAGGAGCCAGCGCCAGGCACCAGTGTTCCGGGTTCTTGAGCGGGAATCGCTCCACTACAAATTCCAGGACGACCACCCCCAGAATCACCAGCGCGATCCCTCCCAGCATGGAACCCAGGGAGAATTTCACGTTGCTCCCCTGGACCAGGTACCATACGCAGGCAATGATGAGCGCGTGGAAAATACCTATCAGCAGGCGCAGCGTGGCGCGCATCCTGGGTTTTTCAAGGATGCGAATGGTGCGCTCAAGGCGCTCCTGGTCTTCCGTCCCAAGGTCGATCAATTGCGGCAGGCGCGCGTTTAAAAGGCCGGCGCGCATCACCGAGATGAACAGGTCGAGGACCACAAAAACGATCAGCAAAACAATTGCCAGTGTATCCAAATCAATCCTTCTTTTTCAGCGGCCGCGCCGGTACGCCTGCGACCACTTCATGATCCGCCACATCGTGTGTCACCACCGCGCCGGCGCCCGTTTTC
>CAYYBP010000077.1:0-522 GCA_964470275.1 uncultured Anaerolinea sp.
GTCGCAGCAGTGGATGCGCCAGCGCAACCGCATCTGCCACAAGTTCTGGTACTCCGTGGAGCGGGGCGGGCCGATCAGTTGCGTGGGCTGCGGCCGTTGCCTGCGGGGCTGCGCGGGGCATAGCGATATCGTCGAGGCCTTGGCCGATTTGAGAGCGAAGAAGGCGGTCGGGATCGAGTGAACACCATCTCTGACGAACGATGTCATCCCTGTGCCTACAAGGGCAACCCCTACCTGCCGCATCTTGCGACGCTGAAGGCGGTGCGCGAGGAGGCGAAGGCCGCCTTCGCCGAAAGGCTTGCGGACACTGACGCGAGGCCCGTGAAGGCCCTGTTCGAGGACATGGAGCAGCAGATCATGCGCGCCTCGATCGCGGGCAAGGGCCTGCGCACCGACGGCCGCACCCCCACGCAGATCCGGCCCATCACCTGCGAGATCGACGTCCTGCCGCGCACGCACGGCTCGGCCCTGTTCACCCGGGGCGAGACCCAGGCCCTCGTCGTCACGACGCTGGGCACCGCG
>CAYYBP010000077.1:532-6154 GCA_964470275.1 uncultured Anaerolinea sp.
GAGCAGATCATGGATAACATCGACGGGGACTCGCGGAAGACCTTCATGCTGCACTACAACTTCCCGCCCTTCTCCGTTGGCGAGACAGGCCGCCTGGGATCGCCCGGCAGGCGCGAGATCGGCCACGGGCACCTCGCCGAGCGGGCCATCGGCATGGTCCTGCCGCGCAAGGAAGACTTCCCGTACACGATCCGCATCGTGAGCGAGATCCTCGAATCGAATGGCTCCTCCTCCATGGCCTCGGTGTGCGGCAGCAGCCTGAGCCTCCTCAACGCGGGTGTCCGCATGCAGAAGCCCGTGGCGGGGATCGCCATGGGCCTGGTGAAGGAAGGCGAGAAGTTCGTCGTGCTGAGCGACATCCTGGGCGAGGAGGATCACCTCGGCGACATGGACTTCAAGGTCGCCGGAACTACCGAAGGGATCACCGCCCTGCAGATGGACATCAAGATCAAGGGCATCACCGCTGAGATCATGCGCCAGGCGCTCACCCAGGCCCGCGAGGCCCGCCTGTCCATCCTCGACAAAATGCTCGAGGTCATCCCGGTGCCCCGGCCTGAGCTGCGCTCCTTCGTGCCGCGCATCACCACCATCCACGTCCCAATAGACAAGATCGGCGCCATCATCGGACCCGGCGGCAAGAATATCCGCGCGCTGCAGGAAGAAACCAACACCAAGATCGACATCGACGACGACGGCACCGTTTACATCGCCGCGACAGATGGAGTCAGTGAAGCAGCCGCCCGCGAACGCATCGAAGCGTTGACCGAGAGCGCCCAGGTGGGTCACATTTACACCGGCAAGGTGGTAAGAATCGCTGATTTTGGCGCTTTTGTCCAGATCCTGCCCGGCCTCGACGGGATGGTGCACATCTCCCAGCTCGATACCGAACGCGTGGAAAAGGTGGAAGACGTGGTCAAACTCGGTGAGGAGCTCACCGTCATGGTGACCGCCATCGACGAGAACGGCAAGATTCGCCTTTCACGCCAGGCGGTGCTCGAAGGCTGGACGCCCGAACAAGCGCTCGAGCACGACAAGGGCGGCAAGAGCGGCGGCAGACCGCGCTCGGGTGGAGACCGCTCTAGCAGCGGCGACCGCCGGAACAGCCGTGGCTACAACGATCGCAACAGCAATAACCGCGATCGTGGTCCCAGGCGCTAAACACTAATAAAGAACATTAAGGATCCGGGAATACCGGATCCTTTTTTTTATTCCAGTAACCTTATGCAGATGTAGGGAGATCGGGCATTTGGGGACCAGGCAGGTGTAAAAGCTCCGCCAGCGCCGCGCGCATCGCCGTACGATCGTCCCAGGCATACTCGGTAACGCCAAAACACATGGATTGCTCATGCCCTTTCCCGCACGCCATCACCAGGTCGCCGGGCTGCGCCAGTTTCAAGCCGGTCCGGATGGCTTCGCCGCGGTCCGGTACACGGTGGAAGGTCACACCCTCAACGCCGCCAGCCGCCGTCGCCGCGTCTGCCATTTCCGCCAGGATATCATCCAGTGATTCGGTTCGCGGGTCTTCCGCGGTCAGAATGGTAATATCCGCCTGCTGCTGAGAGACCTCGGCCATCATGCGGCGCTTCTGGCGGTCGCGCAGCCCGGCGGAACCAAAAACGGTGATCACCCTGCCGCGGGTCATCTCGCGGGCGGTCTCGATGGCGACCTTGAGCGCGTTCGGTGTGTGCGCGAAATCAACGATGGCGGTGAACGGCTGCCCAAGCACGATGGCTTCCATCCTGCCAGGCACTCGCTGTAAGCGCGTGATGCCCCGGGCAGCGGTCGCCAGGTCAATGCCCGCTCCGCGCGCTGCGCCGATCGCCGCCAGGCAGTTGGAGACATTGAACCGGCCGGGAAGGTTGCAGTGGGTGCGGACCTCGGTTATTCCATCGGTAACGACAAAATCGACACCCGTTTGATCGCTGATGATGGTATGCGCCGTGAGGTCTGCCTGCGCGTCTATCCCGTAGCTGACCTGGTTGACAGTGACCAGGTTCGCGAGGTATTCATACGAACTATCATCCCTGTTCAAGACAGCCAGGCGCGGATTTCCAGCAGGTTTTTGCACAGTGCGGGCGAGTTCAGAGAACATGCGCCCTTTTGCCGCCCGGTACTCCTCGTAGCTGCCGTGGTAATCGAGGTGTTCGTGGGTGATATTGGTAACCACGGCGATATCGTACTCACAGGCAGTCACGCGGTGCTGCGCCAGGCCGTGCGAGGTGGATTCCAGCACCACGGCCGTTAAACCCGCTTCGACCATGCGCGCCAGGTATTTCTGCACGTCGGGCGCTTCGGGAGTGGTGACGTGAAAACCGGTATCGATGACTTCATCATTGATCACAGCGTTGACCGTTGAGATCAACCCGGCTTTAACCCCCGCCTCCTTGAGGATCTCGAACATCAGGTTGCAGGTGGTTGTCTTGCCGTCGGTTCCGGTTACCCCGATGACTAAAAGCTTGCGCGCCGGGTGCTGGTAATACGCGGCTGCCAGGTAAGCCAGGGCTTTACGCGTATCGGCTACACGAATATATGGAACGGGCAGATTCGTGATTTCACGCGTACCGACCACCGCAGCCGCGCCTTTTTCCACCGCGGACGGGATATACGCGTGCCCATCAGCGCTTCCACCGCTGACCGCCACAAAGAGATCGCCCGGCATCACGGCCCTGGAATCAAAATGGACTCCCCCGACGGTCACCCCGCCGACTGGCAAAGTGGTCGTCCACGCGACCGGAAGATCATTGAGCAGGTATTCCAGATTGACTGCTGTCATTTGTTCATCATTTTAACATTAAAAAAAGCGGGAATTACCAGGATGCATTCCTGATAATTCCCGCGTGCTGGTATGGGAATTATTCGAGTGTATTGCGCAGGTTCTGAATCTGACCGGCGACGGAACCGTCCACGACCTTATCGCCGACTTTCACCACCAGTCCGCCAAGGATCCTGGGGTTGACGTTGAAATCGATCACCGCGCTGTCACCAAGCTTGTGCAGCACTTCGCCCTTGATCACTTTTTGCTCTTCATCAGTCAGCGGGAGCGCGCTGGTGATCTCGGCTTTCGCGCCAGCCAGGTCGTTGCCTTCAATGATCGAGACGGACCCATTCCTGATCCCCGAGAAGAACTCAGCCACCAGTTCATGCTGCCGCTTCTCATCCAAAGCCTCACCGATCAACTTCTGCGCGGCGGCAATGGCGAGGGACGCCACGTGGGTGCGGATCTCGCCCAAACCACGTTCGCGCTCCTGTTCAATCTCAACCATGGCATCGCGGCGGGATTTGGCAAGCTCTGCGTCTACACTGGCTTTCACGTCACGGCCAGCCGCTTCTGCCTTTTCCTTCGCGTCGCGGATGACCTGGGCTGCGTTGGTTTGGGCTTCGGCGAGGATGGATGCCGCGTCTTTTTCGGCGTTTTCGCGCGCTTCAGCGGCGATGCGGGCATCTTCCAGCCCGCGGTCGATCGTCTCGCGACGTTTCTTCAGCGCGTTTAACAACGGGTTGTATACCCATACTTTCAACGTCAGCATGATGATGAGAAAGTTAATGATTTGAACGATCAAAAATCCGAGGTTAAGGCCTAATTTTTCCAAGGTTATCTCCTTTACCGGCGGATCAAAGGACGAAGAGCATCAGGAACGCGATCACGAGACAATAGATCGCGATAGCTTCTGAGAACGCGATGCCCAGGATCATGTTGGTCAACAGGTTGCCGTAGGTATCCGGGTTGCGCGCCATACCCTCAAGCGCACCCTGCACGCTCAAACCAATGCCGATGCCCGCGCCCAGCGCCCCGATCATCGAGAGGCCCGCGCCAATGAACTTTGCTGCCAGAACGATATCTCCACTCATAAGATTCCTTACCTCCTCTATTAATTCCCGGATAGATTACGAACTGTGTTCTTCTTCAGCCCCGTGTCCCTGGGTAGCCTGCGCCATGAACACCATGGTGAGCATACCAAACACAAAGGCCTGGATCAAGCCAATGAATAATTCGAACATCATGATCATGGATGGAACAAAGATGGGTACCATCACACCGATCAACGCGATGAGCACCATGCCGGCGAACATGTTTCCGAACAACCGGAATGTGAATGACAGGATTTTTGAGAATTCCGAAATGGTCTCCAGGAGACCAACCAGGAAGTCCATGAAACCGAAAAAGGGCTTCTTGAACATCGTGCTGACGTTTACGAACTTGCCGAAGTACCTGAAGCCCTGGGCTCCTACACCGATCACCTGGGTCATAAAAACCGAGATCAAGGCAACAGCCAGGGTGAAATTCAAGTCCGTAGAAAGACCGCGGAAGAACGGCGTAACCATGTAGCCGCCGTCAGCGGCCTGCTGGTTGGTGACCGTGTACCAGTTGCCGCCAAGCGCCTGCGCGACGTAGCCGTGTTCGGTGTGATGGAGCAGACCGATGGTTTCGAACCCCGGGATCAATTTCAACAGGTTGGCGAACAGGACAATGATGAGAATGCTGGCGAACCATGGGAAAATTTTGCCCGCGAATTTACCGGCGGTGGATTCGGTGAGATTATAGAGCATCTCGATGAGCATTTCGAACACACCCCCAATGCCTTTGGGAGCAAGCTCATTCTTTTTCGCTGCGTTGCGCACGCCGAGCGCCAGTAGAATGATCACAACATCCATCAGCAGCATGGCCAGGAAGGTGTTGGTGAGGTAAAAATCACCCAGGACGGGGAGTGTGAAAAGGGGTTCGGCTGAAAGGTTTTCCGCGGCGACCTGGATGTGCGGCTGCACAGGAGCGATCAGGTTGACCCCGACAACACTCAGGATGATCAGCGCCAGCAAAATCCAGCGATGCTTACCCCAACGCCATTTACGAGTCTTTTCCAATACCAGCCTCCTGATTGGAATTTCCTGCATTCCGGTCTTTAATTTTTGCCACTGTCTTGCGGGCAATAAAAATCATCAAGACGAGTGAAACCGGGACGCTCGCAACCACCAGTCCGATGGTGAACCAGGGTCGCGTTCCCAGCCTGGCATCCAGCGCCAGCCCGCCCAGGACCGCCGCCAGCACGATGACGAGTGTCAGACAACCCACCTGCCCGGCGAGGGCAGCGATCATCATATTGTAAGTGGTATGCCTGCCAGTCTTCTTATTATCGCCCGGTATCGACATGATTTTCGATTATATCATAGCGGTAAAAATACCACTCCGATCAAAGCCCCGCGGCAGCCCGGGTGATAAAACCAAACCATGGCGCGTATATGACGCCAAACAGCACCACCCCAATGACGCACACTGCCAGGGCAATTGCCCATAACACGGGAAACTTTTGAACCTGTATCTCGCCGGCAGGCTGATCAAGGTACATGACCTTCATCACCTTGAGGTAGTAGTACAAGCCCACCACAGAATTCAGAATGCCAACGATGGCGAGCCAGGCCATGCCCGCCTCCACCGCCGCGCCGAATACCAGCACCTTGCTAAAAAAGCCGGCAAACGGAGGAATGCCACCGAGAGATAACAAGGCCATCATCATCAGCAGCGCCATGCCGGGGCTGCGCCGGCTGAGACCTGAAAACGCGTCCAGATCAGTAGAGCCCGTTGTCTTTTCCACCCAGCCGATGATCGCAAACACAGCCAGGTTTGTC
>CAYYBP010000077.1:6164-10299 GCA_964470275.1 uncultured Anaerolinea sp.
ACTGACCAGGGGGTATTCCCCGCCGCCTTTGTCATCAATGCCGCCGGTGTTTATGCCGATGAGATTGCCGAAATGGCCGGGCAGCCAGAATTCACCATCCATCCCCGCAAAGGGGAACACATCCTTTTCGATCGCAAATACAGCCAGGTTTGTCACCAGGTAAGAAAGCAGGTAGTAGATCGCGCCGGAGAAGCCAAAGGATGTTCCGGCTGCCACGCCAACGAGGATGTACCCCGCCTGGGCGATGGAGGAATAAGCGATCAGGCGCTTGAGGTTTTTCTGCGGTATTGCCAGCAGGTTGCCGGTGAACATGGTGCCTGTCGCGACAACCGCGAGGACCAGCATCCATGGCGAGGTAAGCTGCATGCCAAAGGCATTGATGAACACCCGCATCAGGGCCGCGAACCCAACCGCTTTCGAGACGGTGGACAAATACCCTGCCACCGAGGCGGGCGAACCCTCGTACACATCTGGAGCCCAAAAATGGAAAGGCACCGCGCTGATCTTGTAAGTGAAACCCGCCAAAACGAGCAAACCCGCCAGCAGCACCCCGGCAACTGGCGCCTGGCTGGCATCCATGGCCGCTTTCATGCCGTAAATTCTGGTGGTTCCCGCAAACCCGTACAGAAGCGAAAAACCGTACAGCATCAAACTGGAGGATACCCCGCCAAAGAGGAAATACTTGATCCCCGATTCCACCGATCGCTCATCTTTCAACTTGAATCCGGCCAATACGTACAGCGGGATCGACGCGGTCTCTACAGCCAGGTACAACATGATCAGGCTGCCGGATACCGCCATCAGCGATAGACCGATCGAGGATAATACCATGAGCAGATAGAATTCCACGTTGCGTGAAACGCTGTCGTCGACGCGGCTGAAGACTGCCGTAAGCGCGCCGCCGGTTAATACAACCAACCTGAAGAAGAATCCGGCCGCATCCACGCGAATCATACCGCCCCACAACAACTGCGGTTCAGCGGCAGCTGGGGTAAAAATAGCCGCCACGACAGCGATGAGCACGAAACCACCAGCCGTGATCCAGTCAAGGTGTTCGTTCCAGGTCGGCCGCTTGACCAGGCCGATTGCCAGTAATACCGCCGCCAACAGGAAGAGACCGATCTCAGGCAGAAGAGACATGACCATGGCGCCGTTGAACATCGCCATCACGCACCTCCCACCAGGGCCAGGATGTGCCTGGCGCCGGCTTCAATGACCGGCACAAGCGTGGATGGCAGGACGCCGATGAGGATCATGATCAGCGAGAGCATGACCACGACGATCTTATCCCGGGCGGAGATGTCCGTCAAACCGGGTTTGATCGCGTCCGGCACCTCGCCGAAGAAGACCCGCCGCACAACCAGCAGGATATACGCCGCGGTCACCACGATCGAAACGGCGGAAATGATGGCGACCACCGGGGCGGTTTTCCACGCGCCCATATAGATCGGAATTTCAGCCACAAAGCCCGAAAAGCCCGGCATGCCCATGGAGACCAACCCGCCGATTACAAACCCAAGCATCGCCAGCGGCATGTGTTTGTACAGCCCGCCAAGTTCCCCGATGTTGCGGGTGTGCGCCCGGTCATAGACCATGCCGACAATAGCAAAGAAGAGAGCCGTCATGATACCGTGAGAAAACATCTGCAGCCCGGCGCCGGTCACCCCTTGAGGGGTGAGGGTAGCCAGACCGATAAAGACCAGCCCCATGTGCGAGACAGACGAAAAACCAATCACGTATTTGAAATCCTTCTGGATCATGGCGATGAACGCTCCATACACGACATTGATCGTCGCCAGTACCAGGATCAGCGGCGCCCAGAAGCGCATTCCATCCGGCAGGAGCATCAGGCCCGCCCGCAACGCGGCGAAGACCCCCACCTTCATCTCCACGCCTGCCAGCAGCATGGAAACCGCGGTCGGCGCAGCAACGTGACCATCCGGCGCCCAGCTATGAAACGGGAAGAGACCGCCCAGCACCCCAAAGCCGATGAAGATGAACGGGAACCATAACTTCTGGAAGTTCAGCGCAAAGCCGGCCTGCTCCAGCGCCAGCAGGTCAAACGTGCGCAGCCCTGAAGCGAAATAAACCGCCAGCACACCGATGAACGCCAGGATCGAACCAAGGTAGAGGTACAGCGTGAGTTTCATCCCGCCGTACTCGCGCGTTTTCGGGTAGCCCCACAGGATGATCATCAGGTACTTCGGGAAGACCGCCAGCTCGAAGAAAAAGAACAACTGGAAAAGGTCAAGCGAGGCAAAAACGCCAAATACGCTAGAAGCAAGGAAAAGCATGTAAGCGAAAAACTCACGCGCCCGCTCATCAACTTTCCACGAGACCATCACCCCGCTGAAGACCACCAATCCCGCCATCAGCTCCATCGCCGCGCCAAACCCGTCCACGCCCATGTGGTAGGAAATGCCCAGCGCCGGAAGCCAGGCAATCTTTTCCTCCAGCTGGTAACCACCCGCGGACGCGTCGAAGGTGAAGAACACGATGATCGAAATTAACAGCGTGATCGCGGACACGACCAGGGCAGTCCAGCGCACCAGGTCGCGGCGAGAGGCGGGCAGCAGTAAAATCACGATGCCTGCGGCGAGCGGGAGAAGGGCGAGAATACTGAGGAATGGGATCTGCATCATTCTCCTGTTAGAACCATGTCACCACAACCCGGTTGATCAGGTCAACGATCCAGGCCGGCCAGATGCCGATCACCAGCATTAATACCATCAATGGAGTGATCACCAGCAGCTCGCGCAGGTTGATCTCGGTCAACTTGCCCGTCCAGCGGGTATTGAGCGGACCATGCATGGCGATCTTGATGGCTTTAAGGATGTAAACACCGGTGAAGAGCAGGCCTATCATCCCCAGGGCGGTGTAGAGCGTGAATATCGGCCAGACCCCGCGCACGATCATGAATTCAGAAACAAAACCGTCCAACCCGGGCAGACCCAGCGATGCCATCGAGGTGAAGATGAGGATGCTGCCGTAGAACGGCAGGATGGCGTAAAGCCCGCCAAAATCCTCCAGCTGGCGCGTATGGGCGCGGTCGTACAACACCCCGACCAGGAAGAACATGCCAGCCGCGCTGAGACCGTGGTTAAACATCTGCAGCACCGACCCGTTCAAGGCGATGACGGCGCTCTCGCGCAGCGCCTGGTCTGGTTGACCTGCCGCCCAGGCCGCGGCCGCGATCCCCAGCACAACGAAGCCCATGTGATTGATGGACGAATACGCCACCAGGCGTTTGAAATCCTTTTGTGCCGAAGCTGCCAGCGCGCCAAAAATAATGGCAGCGGTCGCCAGCAGCGCCATCCAGCCGGCGTAGCGGGCGGATTCCAGCGGGAAGAGCGGCAGCACCAGGCGGATGAAGCCATAGGCGCCAAGTTTCAGCAGGACGCCAGCCAGGATCATCGAGCCGGCCGTCGGAGCCTCGGTGTGCGCGTCTGGCAGCCAGGTGTGAAACGGCCAGATCGGCACTTTTATGGCAAAGGCGATGACGAACGCCCAAAATGCCAACGCTTTAACGGTCGCCACCG
This sequence comes from uncultured Anaerolinea sp., assembly GCA_964470275.1. GTDB lineage: Bacteria > Chloroflexota > Anaerolineae > Anaerolineales > Anaerolineaceae > UBA6107. The sequence goes on from CAYYBP010000077.1 coordinate 9,704, forward strand.
GAATGCCGAACAGCGACCCGCTCTGCAGCATCGGCCAGCTGCGGGTGATCTCCACCAGGTCGAAGGTGCCGCTGACCACGCCGATCATCTGGATTGCCAACAGCAGGCCAAGCGATCCGCCCATGGTAAATAGAATAAATTTTAATGAAGCGTAGTTTCTCCGCTCTCCTCCCCAGATGTTAATGAGGAAATACATCGGAACCAGCCCGACCTCCCAGAACAGAAAGAAGAGAATGAGGTCCAGGGAAACAAACACTCCCAGCATGCCGGTCTCCAGCAGCAGGAAGAGGCTCATGAACGCCTTCAGGCGGTCCTTGATGTTGAACGCAGTCAGGATGGCCAGCGGTGTGAGCAGCGTGGCGAGCAGCAGCATCACGATCGAAACCCCGTCCACTCCCAGGTGGTAGCTGGAGCCGATGGCCGGGAACCAGGGAGATATCTCCTCAAAGCTGAAGGAACCGGGCGCGGGAAGCAGCCGGCGATAGGCGATCCACAGGTAAATCACAACCAGGAGCGGCAGCAGGCTGAAGCATAAAGCCGTGAACTTGACCGCCTTCTGGTTCCTGGCAGGAACCACCAACACAGCCAGGGACCCA
>CAYYBP010000078.1:0-4197 GCA_964470275.1 uncultured Anaerolinea sp.
CCGGTGTCAATACGATGAACGGCTGACCGGGGGGGAGAAGATCCCTTGCCCAGGCATACAGGCGGCTCACCACCTCGGCGAAGCAGATGATGACCGTGTCGGGTTTGAGCGACCCCGCCATGAGCGAGAGGGCGTCTTTCACGAGATCGGTTGGCAGTGCAACAACCACGATATCAGCGTCCTTAACCGCGTCGACGAGCTTGACGATGGTCTTTTCAAAAACCCCGGTTTTTTCGAGATTCTTCATCACGGATGTGTCCGGGTCGTGACCGGTGAGGGTGATTTTTTCCTTATGAACAGCCAGCGCCATCCCGATCGACGCCCCGACCTGACCAAGACCAACCACGGTGATTTTTACAGTCATTATGAGACTCCCAGGATGAATTTTTGCAGACCATTCAAAGCCGGGCTCATCACCCAGCTGATGATATCGATCCCCAGGTATGGCAGCACAAAAAGCAATACCATGAGGATGATGGGACCAAAACGCTGGATATTGGCGAACCCTCCCGCCAGTTGGCGGGGAATGAAGTAGGAAACGACCTTTTCGCCGTCCAGCGGCGCGAGCGGGATAAGGTTGAAAAGCATCAGAATGAGGTTGATCGATAAGAAAGTAAAAAGGAATTCGGCGGCAGAAGGCAGAAATGTGCTTGAAGCCGTCCAGGGGACAAGCCGCAGCCGGAGGATGATGCCCGCGGCGATCGCCATCAGCAGGTTGGACGCCGGACCCGCCAGCGATACCCACATCACCGCCGAGTCTGATCGTCTTTTCAACGCGTAGGGATTGATCGGCACCGGTTTGGCCCATCCAAACCCCACCACGATCAGCATCAGGGAACCGAAGATATCCAGGTGTTTAAGGGGGTTAAGTGTCAGCCTGCCATTGGCGCGCGGGGTGTCATCACCAAAGCGGTCAGCCACAAAGGCGTGAGAAAATTCGTGGATTGTGAGGGCGATGATCAATGTCAGAACACGGGAAATCAACAGGCTGGGCGCCAGGTTCAACATAACAGGTTACCTCCGAAAAACCCTGCCAGGACCACAATTTTGAAATTATAACATGGGTTATAATGCCAACATGCTGCCCGAAATCTCGCTTGGCGACCGCGTAAAACTACGCAAGCCGCATCCCTGCGGCGGATACATGTGGAAGATCGTCCGCCTGGGGGCGGATATCGGGCTGGTGTGCGAAACGTGCGGTCACCGGGTGCTGCTCAGCCGGCGCGAGCTCGCGCACCGAATAAAGCTCCTCCTGCCAGCCGCGGACCCTGCGCAGCAGAAGGAACCACCTGCCTGATACTGCTTGTGACCCGTTCACCACAGGCATATAATCAAACAAAGCCATGCCTATCTTACCGACCAACAGCCTTGATTTTGTCAGCCGCAGTGCTGAGCAAACCCGCCGGCTTGGGGTGCGCCTGGGCGCGCTGCTAAAGACCGGGGACGTCATTTACTTAATCGGCGACCTCGGGTCAGGGAAGACCACGTTCGTGCAAGGCCTCGCCAGGGGATGGGGGGCGGTTGACCCGGTTTCGAGCCCGACCTTTGTACTGGTAAATCAATACCGCCGGCTGACTGGCGGCTTAATGCATCATCTCGACGCATACCGCATCGCCACAAGCGGCGAGGCTGAGGACCTAGATATCACCACCATGCTGGATGAAGGCGTGCTGGTTGTCGAGTGGGCGGAGCGCATTGCTGAAGCCCTGCCCGCTGAATACTTAAAGATCGATTTTTCCTGGATGGGCGATGAGCAGCGCAACCTGGTTTTCTTACCGGTTGGTGAGCACTACAGGAAATTGCTGGATCAATTCAGAAAGTCGGCGTTCGGAGGATGAGATGCTGCTGGCGATAGATACTTCGACCCAAACCATTGGCATCGCATTCTACGATGAACCTGTTCTCATCGGTGAGCTGGTATGGCGGACGGGCAGCCATCACACGGTCGAACTCGCCCCGGCCATCGCTGAACTGATGCGCCGTTGCAAGGTGAAACCCGGGGACCTCGAAGCCCTGGGTGTGGCGCTTGGTCCGGGTTCGTTTACCACGCTGCGCATCGGCCTTGCGCTGGCAAAAGGCATGGCGCTTTCCCTGGCGATTCCTGTCATCGGCGTCCCGACCTTTGAATACCAGGTTGCCGCCCAACCGCTCGCGCCTTATCCGTTGCTGGCGGTTCTGCCCGCTGGAAGGTCGCGGATGGCGGTGCAACAATTCAAGGCGGATGACACAGCCTGGCAACCGGATGGAGAACCGGCCGTGTTGACACCAGAATCCATTTCGGACATGGTCGTAGGACCCACACTGATCTGCGGCGAGATGAATACCCAGGAAAGGCAGGCGATCGGCAGAAAGTGGAAGAATGCCATGATCGCTTCGCCCGGGCTATCGATGCGCCGGCCGGGGGTGCTGGCGGAGCTCGCCTGGAGGCGCTGGAAAGCCGGCCAGGTCGATGATCCGGCTTTGCTCTCACCGATCTATCTGCATATCGCAGGGATCATCCAGGAGTAAAGATTCTGGAAGACTTGCTGCCCATCCAAATTCGCCGCATGGAAAGCGCTGATCTTGAAAAAGTGCTGGAGCTGGACCAGCGCTCTTTCATACTGCCCTGGCCTGCCAGTTCATTCAAGTTTGAGCTTAATCACAACGAGGTCTCACGCTGCTGGGTGGTTGAGGTGAGCCCTGAAGCCGGGAGCCCGGTGCTGGCGGGGATGGCGGTGGTGTGGATGATCATCGATGAAGTGCACATCGCCACCATAGCGGTCCACCCTGAGTACCGCGGCAGGAAGATCGCGCAGCGCTTTCTCGCCTTCATCCTACTTGATGCCTACCATGCCGGCGCGACGCGTTCCTTCCTCGAGGTGCGCCGCGGCAACCTGCCTGCCCGCACCCTGTATGAGCGTTTCGGGTACGTGGAGACCGGGGTGAGGCGCAATTACTACAAGGATAACGGCGAAGACGCCATCATGATGGAGCTGGAAAAGGTCGATCCAATAAAACTCGAGTCTTTCAGGTAAGGTAAAATTAGGTTTATACTTTTCCAAATCGGATCGGTTATTGGAGGACGTGGGTGAACCCGGCAGATATTCTTCAGGAAATTGCTGAAAAAGTCACAGCCTGCGAAGCGTGCGCGCTGCACTTCTCGCGCAACCGCGCCGTGCCTGGTGAAGGGAACCCGAACGCTGAGATCATGTTCATCGGAGAAGGCCCCGGGTTTCACGAAAATGAACAGGGGCGGCCATTCGTCGGGCAGGCGGGCAAATTCCTGGATGAGTTGCTCAAGGAAGCCGGTTATATCCGGGACCAGGTTTTCATTGCCAACGTGGTCAAATGCCGGCCGCCCGGCAACCGCGACCCGCTCCCCGAGGAGCTGCAGGCTTGCAGCCAGTATCTGGACAGGCAGATCGAAACCATCAACGCCCCGGTCATCGTCACGCTGGGGCGGGTATCGATGGGGAAGTTTCTGCCGCTGGCAAAGATCAGCCTGGTGCATGGCAAGCCCTTTTGGGTCGCCCAGCGCCTGATCGTCCCGATGTACCACCCGGCAGCCGCGCTGCATCAACCTTCATTAAAAAATATTGTGATTGAAGATTTCCGCACCCTTCCCGTGGAGATCGCCCGGGCCAGGGAAGCAGGCAGGCTGAACACGCACAACCAGGTTTCCATCCCCCTGGAGATCCCCAAGGCGGATGAACCTCCTGAGCAATTATCCTTATTCTAAGATGACAAGGTGAAGCATGGATTATTCACAGCAGTTGATCGAGAAGTTTAACAACAAAACCGCCCGCGTCGCGGTATTGGGAATGGGTTACGTTGGGCTGCCATTTTCCGCCGTTTTTGCGACCGCGGGCTTTGACGTGATCGGTATCGATCCGATCAAAGAAAAGATGGACATGCTCAACCGCGGCGAGAGCTATATCCTGGACGTGCCCACGGATGTGGTCAAAAAACTGGTCGCTGATGGCAGACTGCGAGGGACGACCGATTACTCCGTGCTCAAGGAGGTGGACGCGGTGGCTATCTGCGTGCCCACCCCGCTGCGCCACACCGGTGACCCCGATCTTTCCTTCATTATCAGCGCCGCTGAAGGAATCGCCCCCTACGTGCATGCGGGCATGGTCGTGGTGCTCGAATCCAGCACTTACCCCGGAACCACGCGCGAACTTGTGCTGCCCACACTCACCGAGAGGAGCGGGCTGA
>CAYYBP010000078.1:4207-10241 GCA_964470275.1 uncultured Anaerolinea sp.
GGCGAGTCGTCGTCACCCAGGAACCCAAAACAAGCGGGCTGAAGATCGGCGAAGAGCTCTTCCTGGCGTTTTCGCCCGAACGGGTGGACCCCGGCCGTACGGATTGGACGACGAAAAACACTCCCAAGGTCATTGGCGGGATGACCGAAATGTGCACCGAGGTATCCGCCGCCTGGTACAAAAACGCGCTCGACACGGTCGTGCCGGTATCCTCGACCGAAGTGGCGGAGATGGCCAAGCTGCTTGAAAACACTTTCCGCATGATCAATATTGGTTTCGTCAACGAGTTGACGCTGATGTGCGACCGCCTGGGTGTGGATGTGTGGGAAGTGATCGACGCCGCGGCGACCAAGCCGTTCGGCTTTATGCGCTTCAACCCGGGCCCCGGTCTGGGCGGTCACTGCATCCCGATCGACCCAATGTACCTCTCTTGGAAGATGCGTTCACTGAATTACACCGCCCGCTTCATCGAGCTGGCATCCGAGATCAACACCAACATGCCGCGGTTTGTCATCGGCAGGGTGCAGGACGCGCTCAACGACCATGGCAAAGCGCTCAAAGGCAGCGGTGTGCTGGTTTTGGGTGTGGCTTACAAACCCGATATCGATGACCTGCGGGAATCCCCGGCGATCGATGTGATCCGGCTGCTGCAGCAGAAGGGGGCGAGGGTCAGTTATCATGACCCGTACATCCCTAGGGTGCGCGAGGAAGATTGGGAGGTCGAGTCGGTCAATGACCTCGACACTGCCGTGAAATCCGCGGATTGCGTGGTCATCATCACCAACCACAAGGTGTACGACTATGCCAGGATCCTGAACGACGCCCGATTGATTGTTGACACCCGCAACGCGCTGGGCAGCCTGGGCAGAACGAATCCAAAGGTAGTCAGACTCTGATGGCCAGATACCTGGTAACCGGCGCGGCGGGATTTATCGCGCGCAAGGTGATCGAGCGGTTGGCGGCTGACGGACACGAGATCATCGGCGTCGACAACCTCAACGATTCCTACGACCCCCGTCTCAAGGAATGGCGCCTCGCGCAGCTCTCAAAACTGCCGGCGTTTACTTTTTACCGGGATGATATTTGCCGGCCGGAATTCTTCGAGGAACTCTCCGCCCGCCATTCCTCCATCCAGGCGGTCATCCACCTGGCTGCCAGGGCAGGGGTGCGCCAGGCGGTGGAAATACCCGGCACCTACCTGCAGACCAACGCGGCCGGCACGCTCAATGTATTGGAATGGTGCCGCAACAGCGGAACCACCAAGCTGGTGCTGGCGTCGACCTCTTCGATCTACGGCGCAAACCCGCCGCTGCCGACCCCAGAAACCGCGGATTCCAGCCACCCATTGCAGATCTACGCTGCCAGCAAGAAGGCAGCCGAGGTGATGGCGTATACCTATCATCACCTGTATGGTCTCGATACGACCGTTGTGCGTTTTTTCACTGTGTATGGACCAGCGGGCAGACCCGACATGGTGATGTTCCGCTTTGCCCGCTGGATCGCAGAGGGAGACCCGGTCTACGTCACCGGCGACGGCAGCCAGATGCGTGGTTTTACCTACCTGGATGACATTGCGGACGGTGTGGTAAAGGCGCTGGCGACGGTCGGCTACGAGATCATCAACCTGGGTGGGCACGAGACCATCACGATCAACGACCTCATCCGCCGCATCGAGCAACTAACTGGCAGGAAAGCCAACATCGCCTACATTCCACGCCACCCGGCAGATGTGGATGCCAACTGGGCGGATGTCAGCAAGGCGCGGACGATGCTTGGATGGGAACCCGCCGTATCCCTAGATGAAGGGATCTCAAACCTCGTCCAGTGGTACCTGGACCAGCGTGAGTGGGCAAGCAATATCCTGATCCCATGAAAGCCCTGATCGGTAAGATCATTCAATTACTACGAAGCGATCGAGTCTTGAGCCGTGTGCTCAAGAACACCGGGTATCTTTTCAGTTCCACCACCCTGGGATTATTACTTTCAATGCTGCAGAGCATCTTTGCCGCCCGATTGCTGGGAGTTGCGGCTTTCGGTCTGGTGGGCATTATTTCGGCTTTCGTGACCAACGTGAACCGCCTGTTCTCGTTCCGCATGGGCGAATTCATTGTGCGTTACCTCGGAAAGGTATTAACCGAGGAGAACACCGAAAAAGCCGGGGCGGTGGTGAAGGTCGCCATGATCATCGAAGCGCTGACCTCCGTGGTGGCTTTCGTGGCGTTGATGCTGCTGGCTCCGCTCGGCGCGCAATATTTCGCCAAGGACCCGCAAGCGCTGCCGATGATCCAGCTCTTCGGGATCACCATCCTTGCCAGGTTGGTATACGAGACCTCCACCGGGGTGCTGCAGATCACCAATCACTTCCGCACCCTGGCTGCCATTAACCTCTTGCAAAGCGTGTTGACCGCGTCGATGATCCTGCTGGCATTCCTGCTGCACGGTTCCATCTACTGGGTGCTGATCGCGTACATAGCGGGCAAGATCGTCCTGGGAGTCGGACCAACAATCATGGCGTTTGTGTACCTTCGCCGACACATTCACCCGGGCTGGTGGAAATCTCCGCTTTCAAGTATGCCCCCGTTGAAGGAAGTCATTCGTTTCACCCTCACCACCAACCTGAGCGGGACGGTGAAGATGGTCGCCAGCGAAAGCGAACCCCTGCTGGTGGGTTTCTTCCTGAACCAGGAGGCGGTCGGCCTGTACAAGCTGGCGTTGTCCATCGTCAATCCCCTCATGATGCCCATCACCCCCTTCATCTCAACAACCTTCCCCGAGTTAACCCGCAGTATTGTCAGCGGCGCGTGGATGCAATTGAAGCGCCTGCTGCGGCGGGTGACGCTGATCTCGGCTTCCTGGACCGGATTCGTTTTTCTGGTGATGCTGGTCTTTGGCCGCTGGTTGATCAGGCTTTTCTACGGCGCTGAGTTCGTTCCGGCTTATCCGGCAACGATGGTATTGCTGGTTGGGTTCGGATTTGCCAACATCCTGTTTTGGAACCGCTCATTACTGCTCTCGTTTGGCAAAGCCAACATCCCGTTCTACGTCCTGCTGGCGACGGCCGTGGTTAAAACGTTGCTGGCGTTCTGGGTGGTGCCGCATTGGGGGATCATCGGCGAGGGAATCCTGTTAACCGGCTACCAGGTGATTTCCACCGGGGTGCTCGTGTACATTGGTTTGAAAATGATCCGCGCGCATGAGGCAAAGTCGACCAGCGGGGTGACCTTATGAAGATCGCCCACATTTCCCTGGCGGAAATCCCGTCCAACAAGGCCAACAGCATCCAGGTGATGAAGATCAACCAGGCGCTGCAGCAACTGGGGGAATCCGTCACGCTCTACGCGGCAGGGGAAGACCGCGTCAATTGGGATGAACTGTCTGCTCTCTATGGCATCCAGACGCCTTTTCCTGTTGTGCGGCTGGGTTCCGGTGGGCTCCTGCGCCAGCTCTCGCTCTCGCTGAGGGGGGTAAAAAAAGCCCGGCGGGATGGCATGGACCTGGTGTTTTCGCGCACGTTGTGGGTGGCGTTCATTGCCTGCCTGCGCGGCTTCCCGGTGGTGCTGGAATTGCACGACCTGCCGGTCGGGCGGTTTGGACCGCTGCTCTACCGCTGGCTGCTGCGCACCCGGCGGCCGGTGTTGTTCGTTTACATCACCGCTGCGCTGAAGGAGTTGACCGATAAAGCCTCGGGGATGCAGGCAGGCCCCGGCAGGTTCATCATCTCACCCGATGGGGTTGACCTTTCTCATTACGCGAACCTGCCAGAACCAGCCCAGGCGCGAGCGCAGTTGAACCTGCCGCAGGCCTTCACCGCGGTTTACACGGGCGGTTTTTACCCCGGGCGCGGGATCGAAACACTGGATACCCTCGCGGCAGCCTTCCCGGAGGTGCAGTTTGTATGGATCGGGGGTACTCCTGACCAGGTGATGTATTGGAAAGATTGGGCGGAGCATAAGGGTTTGCACAACGTGCGCCTAACAGGTTATCTTCCGAACAGCGAAGTGCCGCTGTACCAGGCCGCGGCTGACGTGCTGCTCATGCCGTACAGCCAGAAATTCGGCGGCAGCGGCGGCGGGGATATTTCTTCCATCAGCAGCCCGATGAAGCTTTTTGAATACCTGGCCTCTGGGCGTTGTATCCTGGCCAGCGACCTGCCAGTGTTGCGCGAGGTGCTCGATGAGTCCTGCGCGCTCTTCTACCGGGCGGATGACCTTGATGAGCTCAAGAGCCGTTTTGCCCAGGTGATAGCCGATGCGGAATTACGCACGAGGTTGGGGAATAACGCGCGCCAAAAAGCCAGCGCGTACGACTGGAAAACCCGCATGGCAGGCATTCTGGACGCGGTTCGAGATCTCATAAAACCAGCATGATCAATTGACAATCAAAGAGGGTTCTACGCCCGCCACTCTCCCACGTCGTTCCAGGCGTATTCCAGGTGAGATGCCGGCACCTTGCCGGCTTTCTTGCGCACCTGCTTGAATGCCCACTGCATCAGGTCGAGGCCGCCGATTTCGTGCAGCTTTTTGCCGATCTCCCTGGTGCGGATGTGCCTGCACTGCCCGTTATAACCGCTGCCGGGAACCTCTGACAGGTAATCTTCCTTGATCCCAATCTGCACAAGTTCATTGAGCAGGCGGACGACCTCGTCCCTGTTTTTGGGAGGGGCTGGTGAGCGCGAAAAGATGGATTCAAAAAAGGACATTCGATAAGCTCCTTTGGAACCTTTTCATTCTTCAATTCTCATTTTACATCGAAATCACCGGAATCTCGTTTGAAACATACTCGCTCAATTATTCCCTATCTGAGGACGACTGATGTGTTTTTGAAAAAAGTGCTTGTGCTATACTGATTAAGATGCAACATACTTATTGGTCAACCTGGGACGCAAAACTGCGACAGGTCAGGCTGAAAGACCTGGCACTGGTGATCCTGGAGGGTAGTGGTCCTCTACGGGGTGTGCTGGCGCAGGGTATGCTGGCCACGCTGCCTTTTTTCGACCAATCCCCTTCTGTAAAAGCCTTTGCTGAAATGCTGGAAGATCCGGAGAGCAGCTGGTCGTTTGCCAACTACCTCCGCGGTGATGAACGATGAGCAGCGAGCAGATCATCGGCCTGTTGATCGTTCTGTTTTCGGCAGGGGGAATCCTGTACTATACCTACTTGAAGCCCGGTGAGATCCGCCGCAGGAAGCTGCGCAAAATCCCCGCGGTGAACAGGATGGTGCGGGCGGTCAGTCTCTCGGTGGAAGATGGCAGCCGCGTGCACGTGTCTTTGGGCAAGGGGGACCTCACCGAAACGACCAACCCGTCGGCTATCGCCGGGCTGGATACATTGAAATGGGTCGCTCAACTTGGCGCAAGCAGTGACCAACCGCCAGTGTGCACCAGCGGGAACGGCGGGCTTACCCTCCTGAGCCAGGACGTTCTCTCTGCTTCCGCAGGCGAGCCGGACGCGCGTAAACCCGCGCTCTCACACGAAGGTCTACTCGCCGGCGTCGACCCTCTCAGTTACGCCCTGGGAACCACAGCCATGATGCGCGACCCTGGCGTGCACACCAATCTATTGATCGGCAACTACGGACCGGAAGCGGCTTTTCTCACCTCAACCGCTGAAAACGTTGACACGATTGTCATCGGAACGAGCGATTCGATCACCGGGCAATCAGTTATCATCGCCACAACCCGGGATATGCTGATCGGTGAGGAGCTTTACGCCATCCCCGCCTACCTCACCGGCCAGCCAGCTTTCCTGGCCAGCCTACGCGTGCAGGACCTGCTCCGTCTGTTGATCGGGGCAGCGTTGACCATTGGCGCGGTGCTGGGAGTATTGGGGATCCTATGAAGATCGTCAACATCCTGATCGCGGTAATCGCGGGCGTGATCGTTCTGCTGGGCTATTTCATCCCCTCCGCCGGGCTGCAAAACATCCGTAAACCGCTGCTGGACTGGGCAGTGATCCTCAGCGGCGTTGCCGGATTGGTGGCGATCCTGAACCTGGTGTTCGGGGTGCACTGGCAACGCATCCGGGAAAATCACCGG
>CAYYBP010000079.1:0-6893 GCA_964470275.1 uncultured Anaerolinea sp.
GACTCGAATTTACAGAAAAAAGGTTGCGTAATCGTTTACATTAAATCACAAAGTTCTTCTTTGGATAGTTACAATTACTTCAATCAATTAGTAGAACTTTAATCAATTTTCTGACAATACTCGTGGAATAATTTGTTCTAGCTTTTGTTCTTCATTTTGAGAAGGTAATTGTCTGAAATCGAAAAAATTTTTTCCATAAGGTTTATAATTAACGCATCGGATTTTTATCTTTTCGTTTTGGAGGTCTGAAAAATATAGTCCTGAATGGCGCAATTATGCCAAGATTATCTGTAATTATCACAAATCTGGTTCTTATTTGCTTAGATTAGTATAATAAGACCCGTCAGGGGCGATGGCGGAATAGGCAGACGCAACGGACTTAAAATCCGTCGATGGTGACATCGTGAGGGTTCGACCCCCTCTCGCCCCACTTTCAAGTAACAGAGTCACCTCTAACGGGGGCACGCCCCTTCTCGCCCCACAGGTAGTTTAGCTTTGGCGCGTAGGATGCTTTGCAAGCCCTCCCACAAAACTGACCCATTAAAAGGTTATTGAAAACCTTTTCATGGATTATCTATATGGGTTGTATGCTAATAACCATTTTTGTTTGCGCTGTGCTCAATCCTGGATCAGTGGGAGTACTTGAGAGCAGGGGGTGGTTACGTCAAAAATCTCCATAATTGTGGTTTTTTCGACAAGCCTCCTACATCGACCCAATACAGGTTGATAGAATATCAAATCCCGTGGCGTGTTATCAGAACACCCCGCGCTAGAAGCGTCAATTTTCTACCTCGGACAGATTTCCAGCTCCCACCAGCTGGAAAACAGGTCCTGGGGGCCGTAGCGGGTGGAGTCATCATCGATCGTGTAGTAATACGTGCCGGAGGGAAGCTGCTTCGAGACATAGCCATTGGCAGGTACCTGGAACACCTCGGTTACCGGTCCGATGAAGGTTACGGTGTGAGCATCAGGGCAATGGCTAGCCACACTCAGGTTCATGTTCCTTTCCAGCTGCTCGTCTTCATCTTCTGGTTCAGCTGGGGGCGGGACGTACGCCTGGGTCGGCTGAACCTGGGGTTTGGCGGTCGATGTCCAGGTCGGTAGAAAAGTGTTGGTTGGATAAGGCGTGAGTGTGGGATATGGCGTGAAAGTGGGATTAGGAGTATAGGTCGGACGGGGTGTAAAAGTACTCGTGGAGGTGAAGGTCAATGTCGGCATCGCAGCCTGGGTTTGGTCGATGGCTTTTTGAATGGCCTCCTCGGATGGCGCGCAGGCACTGAGTAAAAAGAATGCGACCAATACGATGATGAAGTTTTTCATGAAAACCCCTTTCAATGATGTATGGATATTATGGCACAAATGGAAAAACAGAAAGGGGTTTTGGCGGTGGAAATTCTGACCCATGAAAGGGTTTTAATTAACCTTTTCATGGATTGATTCGTGGTTTTTTCAGGGCTGCCAGTCGGGGGTTGAGGGCTGCAGGCCGGCGTCGAGATCAAGCAGCTGCTTCATCTCCCCGGATGCCACGTCGATCAAAAAGACGGTGTTGGGGGGCCAGGTATCGCCCAGCACGATCTGCGTGCCATCCGGCGACCAGGAGAACACGGCGCTCTCTGAGAACACCGGCTCGGTCACCCGCGTCAAACCGCTGCCGTCGCGGGTCATCACGTACAGGGCAAAGATGTTGTAGGTGCCGTCGCGCTCAGACAAAAAAGCCAGGCGCTGGCTGTCCTTGGACCAGGCGGGGTGGATGTTCGCCCAGGTATCCGCGGTGAGGGCAAGGTCGGTGTTATCGGCCAGGTTGACAACGTGGATCTGGCTCGAGCCGTCGTTCCGGGCGGACTGCTCGACGAGCGACATGTACGCCAGGGCGCTGCCGTCCGGCGACCAGGCGGGGGTCTGGAAGAAGAAATCGTACGAGGCTTTGGAATATTCGGTCACTTCACCTGTGACCACATTGGCGATGCGCCACCACCATAAGCCATTGCCATCCGTGCTTCGGAAGGCGATCCGCTGGCCATCCGGCAGCCATACCGGCATGTCGTTGGCGTAATCTTTGGTAATCTGCTGCGGGTACATGCCGTTCTCGTCCATGATATGGATCTGGCTGCTGCCACTGATGTTGGAGGAATAGGCAAGCCACTTCCCGTCCACCGACCAGGCGGGGTGCGTGTCGAGCGACCAGTCATTGGTGAGGTTGGTGAGGCCGCTGCCGTCGGGGCAGACGGTGTAAAGGTCGGAATTGGAGCCGTCGATAATAATGAGTGCGATCTTCTTGCACGGTCCGGCCGGAATTTCTGCGGTGTACGACGGTTCGGGGGTGGCAGCCGCTGTTTCAGGGGGAGCTGTCGGGGGAACGGCGGCGGGAGGCGCGGCGGGGGTATCCCGCACAGCGGCAGGCGCGCAGGCGCTGAGCAGAAGCAGCGCTGAGACCATGAGCAGAACCCAATGTTTTCGCATGTCAAGAGTATACCAATTCTTGTTTGATTCGGGCAACCCGGGTTTTCAGGCTCGCCAATTTCAATGTAGTGTGAACGCAGGTGCTTTGATTCCGCTATAATACTGAATATGTCCGAGTCAACGGAAATTAAAACCGCAGTAGATGAGCGCGAAGACCAGGCGCAAAAGCTGGTGCTTCGCCTGCTGCTGGCGGGCGGGGTGTTGATCCTCCTCTTTTGCGCTGCAATGCTGATCGATTTCAACCGGATAATCACTGTTAACAGGATCACCCTGGCGGGCGACTCGCCTGTCGTTTGGGCGCTCGACGACCCCAAGTTCGGCGCGCACCACGTCACCATCACGGGCTGGGCGCTGGTGCCGCTAGAGCCGCTGTTGGAATTCGACACCGCCGTGCTGCTGCAGGATATCACAGGCGGCAGAATCCTCCAGCTGCCCACCACAACCGTCGAGCGGAAAGAACTAAACGACCTGTATACCGACGGAATCGATTACAGCCCGCAAGGGTTCCTGGCAAAAGCCAGCACCGGGCGACTCCACCTGGACACCACCCGTTACCGGTTGATCCTGAAATACTTCAATAATGAACATCAGTTTTACATCGACACCGGGCAGGTCATCGGGGGCGGCGAATGAAAACGGCAACCCGCTTGTTGCAGAGGGTTCTTGAGGGTCACTGGCTGCCCTTCATCCTGCTTTTCGGGGTGATGCTGGCGCTGCACCTCTTCCTGCCGATGAACAGCCTGGATGACCGCTACTACACGCGCATGACCGAGAAATCCGCGCTCATCCCGTACCTGGTGAAGACCTACGGCAACTGGAGCTCGCGGCTGGTGATCCTGGCGGTGGTGCGCGGGATGCTCGGATTCTTCCCCTCCATCGTGTGGCGGGTCGCCAACCCGGCGGTGTTCGCGCTTCTGGGAGTGCTGGCGGCCAGGGTCATCAAGCGCGAACCGGACCGCAAACTCAACTGGTTCATCGCTTTCCTCCTGCTCACCTATCCTTTCCTTGATATGCGCTCCGCCGGCTGGGTGACCACATCGATCAATTACCTGTGGGTGCTGACGGCGGGCATGTTCGGCTTCTACCTGCTGGTGAGGATGATCCGGGGAGAGCGTGTAAGTGTACTGGCCTACATACTGGCATTGCCGGTGCTGTTATTCGCCGTCAACCAGGAACAGATGAGCGTCATTGCGCTGGTGGTATTCGCGGCAGGCGCCATCACTCTGCTGAGCATGAAACGATTGCACTGGTATCCACTGGCCGGATTTGTATTGAGCGCGGCGGGGCTGGCATTCGCGCTGCTCTCCCCCGGCAACCGCGCGCGGCAGGTGGTGGAGATGAGCTGGTTCGTGGATTTCAACCAGGTCTCGCTGGTGGACAAGATCGAGATCGGCATCTCTTCCACACTTGACCGCTTCATCTTTCAGCCCAACCTGCTTTTCACTCTGCTCACTTTACTGCTGATGGTCGTCATTTTTCGCCAATTTCAAAAGCCGCTGCTGCGCGTTTTGGGATTGATCCCGCTGGTAATCTCGCTGTTCTTCGGCATCGCCAGCCGCATGGATGACAGCTACCTGCCCTACCTGCAGGATATCTCCGCGGGGCTGAGCACGCACGGCTTTATCACACTCGAGAATTTCACCCGGGTGAGCAGTTACGTGCCCTTCCTGCTGTTGTGCATCGTGATGTGCATCGTGCTGGCGCTGGCGGTCGCCGCCTTTGAAGACCGGCGCAGGGGCATGATCGCAGCAGGGGTGTTGGGGCTGGGGACGCTCGCGCGGGTGATGCTGGGGTTTTCGCCGACTGTCTGGGCATCCGCCGCGCGGACGCATATCTTCTTTTACTTCGCCATCATCCTCGTGTGCGGTATGCTTTTCGATCAGCTGCTGCACCTGCAGGACAAGAAAACCGATACCATGCTGATCCTCACCGGTTTCGCGGGCGGATTGTCCCTTTTGAACCTGTTTCTTGCACTTTGAGTACAATCTCCACCTCTACAAGAGCGGGGTTTTGATTTAGAATTCACGGGTTCAAGATCTTAAGCGAAACGAAAGCCCACCATCATGCGCTCCATTGCCAGAAGAACAAAAAGCCTTTTCCAGCGAATTTTTCGCGCTCCCCTCACCCCCGCCGGATTGATCTCAGTCACCAGCGTAGCCGCGTTCTTCTACGTGATCATGGAATGGCTCTTCATCTTCACCAAACCGTCGTTCCTGAAAACGCTGCCTTTTGCTGAAAAGCTGCAGGTGCTGCTCACCTCCGCCGGGCTGCTGGTGCTGGCAGGGCTTTTGGCGCTCACACCCTTTCTGCTCGCCTGGTTGTTGCTCAACCGCCGGCAAAGATCACGTTCAATTGTCGCACTTCTCTCCTGCCTGGTGCCGGGGGCGCTGCTGGCTGCGCTGGCGCTCCTGCTGGTGGACAACTTCACTTACACGGTATTTCATTTTGGGATCGTCAATACCAGCGGCTTTGTACGCGGTCTATACGCGTTCCTTTTTATCGTAGTCGGGGTGTTACTCCTCACCCGCCTGATCGAATTCACCGGACTCTTATCCGTTTTCCTCGGCAGGCAGAAGCGCGTCCTGCGCCTGGTATTGCTGGCAGTGTTGCTGGCAGGATCGGCGGCTTGCGCGTTCATCCCTGTAAAGAGCGGCGCGCTCTCATCTCTGCGCCAGAAAGGCTCCTCTGTCTCCGTCAGCCGGGAAAAACTGCCGGATGTCCTGTTGATCACGGTGGACGGGGTGAACGCGGAATACACTTCGCTCTATGGCGGGAAAAAAGACACCACACCCTTCCTCAGGCAGCTGGCAGACGAATCGCTGGTGGCAGAGAATGACTTCTCGAACGGACAGGGAACCATCGCCTCCATCACTTCGATCCTCACCGGCCGTGCGGTCACTGATACACGGGTGCTGAACGTGACGGATATGCTGCAGGGAGAAGACGCCTACCGGCATCTGCCGGGCATCCTGGCGGACCACGGGTATTACACCGCTCAGTTCAGCAACGCCACCTACGCCGATGCCTACAAGACCAATTTCCTTTACGCCTTCGATGAAGCCAACGGCAGGTACGCCGGCCAGGATCCGCTGGAGAAAACGATTTCCACGTTCTACCCGGGAACAACCCGTATCTTCATCATGGAGGTGATCGAACGGATCAGCGACCGCCTCGGCCATATCTTCTTTGCCAGCGACATGGCCAACCCTTACCAACAGGTCACCGAAGCACCGCAGAAATTCGCGGACGCTGAAAAACTCGATCACGTTTTTGATCTGCTTACCAACAGCCGGAAGCCAGTGTTCATTCATCTCCACTGGTTGGGCACGCATGGACCGAAGTATTTCCCTGACACGCAAGTATTCTCCGCGGGAATGGACCTCGATGAGCAGGGGGCTTACTCGCGCCCGATCTACTTGGACGCCATCCTGGAATTTGACCAGGCGGTGAAAAGCATGTACCAGTACCTGGCGGAGAATGACAGGCTCGACAACACCCTGGTGGTCATCACCAGCGACCACAGCCAGATGTGGACCAATTCGCGCATCCCGTTGCTGATACGCTTCCCGGATGCGCAGAACGCGCAGACCACGGGGATGATCCGGCAGAACGTGCAAAGCCTCGACATCGCACCCACCATCCTGGATTACCTGGGGTACGCTCAACCGGTTTGGATGACGGGTCAATCGCTGTTGGACGAATCCTACACCAGCGGGCCGATCTTTACTGCCAAGATCCCCAGGTCGCAGAAAAACAAACTGACTGGCAAGATCACCTACCCGGAGTCAAAACCGCCCTTCTACCAATTCGGACGCATCTCGGTGGTGGTGCGACCAGTGGTTTGAGCTCGACCTCAACCTGCTGCAGATGACAGAAGGGAAAGTAAGCCCATACCCTGAAACCTGCACACAGGATATCACCAAGGCAAGAGCTCTCGAACTGATCAAAGCTCAGCTCGAGAGCTACGGGTTTGATACTACCACGCTCAAACAGGTGGATACCAGGTAAGAACACCTGCTTCTCATTAGCGCTCAAGGGGAACTGAGGTTACTTATCAAAATGCAGGATGATCAGATTTCCTGAAAATGCATTCGCCAGTTTTTCCGGCAGATTGCCTACATGCGCCAGGTAGCGCTGTTTTGAGCCAAAGCCCGGGATCACGAGCAGGTCGCTCTCGGCTTTCTTCTCCAGGTCGATCGGGCGCAGAGAGCCCACCATTTCCTTGACGACGATACGCACATCGGCGTGATTTTTCCCCAGGATGCTTTCAACAATTTTCAAATAACTCTTATCGGCAAGGATCTCAAGCGGGGCGTTCAACTCCCGGGAAAGGGTGAGGTTGGCCAGCAGCACACGCCGGAGCGCGGACGGATTGACCGCCCCGGCTGGAATAATCAGCAGGATGCGGCGCATGCCGTCGCTTTCCAGCTGGA
>CAYYBP010000079.1:6907-10042 GCA_964470275.1 uncultured Anaerolinea sp.
TCATCGGGAATGACAGCTTGCCAATCATCACCGGCGTATCCGAGCCCCAGATCACTTCATCCAGAACCGTGCCCAAAACACTCTGTTTGAAGGTGCGTTTCCCCCTCCAGCCCATCAGGATGAGGGAGGAATCGCGCTCGCGCGAAACCTGAAGAATGCCCTGTGCGTATGAATTCGCCAGCCGGGGCACCAGCTCGTAGCGCGTCTCCGGATCACTGACCAGGTCGGGCACCTTGTCCAGCAGTTCCTTTTGATGCCGCAGGAGCGTCTGCTGGTCACCGCGGTCGAGGACGACGTTTAAGGCAGTCACCTCTCCGCCCCCGCTCTTGGCGAGTAAGCCGGCGAGAGCCAGCAAATGTTCCTGGGTGGCGGGGTTGGCGATCGGCACCAGGATGCGCTGGAAGAGTGGAAGCTCATTGATTTCTTCTTCATACTGGTGCAGCCCGGGCGCGAACTTTTGGACGATCAACGGGGATGTGATGGACGTCAAGAGGATCATCAACATCGCCGCGTTGAAAATGTCGGTCGAAAACAGGTTCAACTGCATCCCGATCACCAGGGTTGGAATGGTCACCGCGGCCTGGGCGTGTGAAAGCCCAAAAACAGACCAGAATTCATTCTTTGTGTAGTGGAAGATCTTCGCGGTGATCAGGGACGCGAGGAATTTTGACAGGTAGGCGACCACCAGGATCCCGCCTGCCAGAAGGATCGCCTGCGGGTTGTGCACCAGGGTCAGGGGATCAGTGATCATCCCGCTGTAAAGCAAGAAGACGGGGATGAAGAAGGACTCTCCTATGAAGAGCACATGCCCCGTAACGGGGCTGTGGCGCGGCAGGGTGGCGTTGATGGCGAGACCGGCGAGGAAGGCGCCGACAACCTCATGCACGCCGATCAGCTTGGCGCCCATGGCCGCGATGAACAGCAGCACGATCACAAACTGGAATTCCACCGTGCGGCTGGAGTAGCGCTGGAAGAACCATTTTCCGATCTTGGGCAGAATGAATATGATGACCAGCGCGAACAGGACCAGCAAGATGAAGAGCTTGATGAAATATGCCGCTTCCAGCTGCCCATTCTTGGTGCCGAGTACGATCGCAAGGATGATGAACGCGCCAATATCGGTGAGGATGGTGGCTCCGGCGGTCACCGCGATGGCTTCGTTGCGTGTGACGCCCAGGCGGTTCAGGATCGGAAACGCCAGGAGGGTGTGCGAAGCGAAGGCAGAACCCAGAAGGATCCTTCCCAGCCAGGAAAGACCGACGAGCCATCCCAACACCATCCCCAGAGCTTGCGGAATGAGAAAGGTGAGCAAACCAAACACGAGAGACTTGCCCTTGACGCGCATGAACTGGTGAAAATCCACCTCGAGCCCGGCACTGAACATCAGGTAAACCAGCCCGATGGCGGAGAGGAACTCCATGCGATCGCTGGCGGGGAGAATGTTGAAACCGTTTGGGCCGATGAGGATGCCGCCGATGATCACGCCGACGATGCCCGGCAGATGAACGCGTTCCGAAAGGAGCGGCATAACCAGGATCAGCGTCATGACGACTAGAAAAAAGATGACAGGTTCTTCAATCGGAGGCAAGGGCTTGTTAATCCTCTTGATGGATTAATGGGATGATATCTATCAATCTTTCTACCGAAATGCAATTACGAACACTATTATATGACTGAGGCGAATTTATGAAGGTTTTTTAGTGACACCAATCATTGAGCAATAAAAAAACCGCGCTATGATAAGCGCGGTTTATTCAACTTGATTTCTCTACTTACCGAGGATCTTGTACATCCCGGTACCGCAAACAGTGCATTTCCCTTTCATGGCTTTGCGGCCATTTTTCATGGTCACTTCTGCAGTTTCTTTCATTTCTCGTTTCTCTTTGCACTTCATGCAATAACCAATTACTGCCATTTTCGCCTCCTTAGATATAGACAACTCTTATAGAACAGTCAACCTGAAGTCATTATAGCATGCAAATATGTGAAATTTGTCAACAGGTTTTTGGTGATAATTCGGATCGCCGGGGATTGCTGCTTGCCATTTGGAGTGTTTTGGTCTTTAATAAAGAGTGACGAATTTCACACAGGAGAGAGATATGATGCCCTTAGACGAGAAATTTCAAACCCGAAAACCCTTCACCCCCACCCCATTGAAGCTTCGTCGCCCCGTTCCATCCGACATTGAAATTGCACAGGAGGCGACATTAAAGCCCATCTCGGTTGTCGCCGAAGAGCTTGGATTACAACCGGCAGAGATCGAATTCTACGGAGATACCAAGGCCAAGGTGCGCCTTGAGGTGCTGCAGCGCCTGCACCACGTACCGGATGGAAAATATATCGACGTCACCGCCATCACCCCCACCCCGTTGGGCGAAGGAAAGACGACCACCACGGTGGGGCTCAGCCAGGCGCTGGGCGCGCACCTGGGCAAGAGCGTGATGACCTGCATCCGCCAACCCTCGCAGGGTCCGACATTCGGTATCAAAGGCGGAGCTGCCGGCGGTGGATACTCGCAGGTCGTGCCGATGGAGGAATTCAACCTGCACCTGACCGGCGACATTCACGCCATCACCGCGGCCAATAACCTGGTGGCAGCCGCCATCGATGCGCGCATGTTCCACGAGAGCGAAGCCACCGATGAGCAGTTGTTCAACCGCCTGCTGCCGATGGACAAGAGCGGAAAACGCCATTTCACGCGCGGGATGGTGGCTCGGCTGGAAAAACTGGGCATCTCGGTCTCGGACCCGGATGAATTGAGCCCGGAACAGCGCCGCAAGTTGTGCCGGCTGAATATCGATCCCGATACCATCACCTGGCGGCGGGTGGTGGATACCTCCGACCGCTTCCTGCGCGGCATTACCATCGGCCAGGGTCCCGAAGAAAAGGGGTTCACCCGCCAGACCGGGTACGACATTGCGGTGGCCTCTGAGATCATGGCGATCCTGGCGCTCACCACCAGCCTGCGTGACATGCGCGAACGCTTCGGCAGGATCGTCATCGGCATCAGCCGCGACGGCAGCGCCGTGACCGCGGAAGACCTGGGCGTGGCAGGCGCGATGACCGTGTTGATGCGCGACGCCATCAAACCCACCCTGATGCAGACCGTGGAAGGCACGCCGGTGTTCGTGCACG
>CAYYBP010000080.1:0-10029 GCA_964470275.1 uncultured Anaerolinea sp.
GTCTTGTAGCGTGGGAAGATATCCTTGAACGCCCTCGCCAGCACGTGATGCACGCCCGGTTTGCCGTTCGCCGTTGGGGGACCCTCAAAAATCACATATTCCGGTCCACCTGAACGCTGCGACATGCTCTTTTTGAAAATTTCATGGTTTTGCCAGTGATGCAGCACTTTCATTTCCATGTGCGTGATATCAAGTTTTGGTGAAACTGGTTTGAACATTCTTCCTCCACAAAATAAAAAACTCCCTTCCCACTCCAGGGACGGGAGAAGATTCCCGCGGTACCACCCTGCTTCTCAAAATCAGAGCACTCAGCCAGGTGCCCGTTTTCACAGATACCTGATTCTCGCTAACGGTTGAACCTCCGGCTCACTTAATCGCGTCAGGCTTTCAGTTCGCAGCTCCGGAAGGATTTTCAGCCCCCGCTTCCTCCCCGGATTTCACCAGTCCCGGGTTCTCTGCAGGAATCACTGAGGCTTACTCGTTTCCATCTTCGCTTTTCGAAAAAATTATCCCATAAACTGATTGAATAATCAACCTGTATTTATTGGATAACTTCATAAAATAATGGAAGCGGATCGACAGGCGCATTCTGCCAGTCACACGCCTTAAGCAGACGCTCACGGGCATGAGCATAGGAGTCCTCGCTGCTGGCATGCAGCGTGAATAATCTTTCGCCCTTGCGCACAAAATCGCCTACCTTGTGATGCACGATGATGCCCACACGGTGATCGATCCTGTCTTCTTTCCTGGACCTGCCTGCGCCCATCTCGACCGAAGTTTCGCCGATGGTTAACGCATCGACCATGCCCAGGTACCCTTCCTGCGGCGACTCGACTTCCCGGATAACCGGGGCGAGCGGGAATAATTCCGGATGGTCCACATATCTCACATCGCCGCCCTGGTTCTGCACCAGTTTTCTGAACTGGTCCAATCCCTTGCGCTCATGTAAAGCGGCTTCTGCCATACGCCTGCCGTTTTCCAGGTCGCTGACTTTCTCGCCAATCAGCAGCATGTGCGAAGCCACAACCAGGCAGTGTTCTGTGAAATCGGCCGGCCCTTTGCCATTCAGGGTATCGATCGCCTCTTTCACCTCGAGCGAGTTGCCGACGGCTTTACCAAGCGGCTGGTTCATGCCCGAGAGCAGCGCCACCACCTTCCGCCCGCTGAGGTGCCCGATCGCGACCATCAAGCGTGAAAGCTGCCTGGCTTCCTCGAGGTTCTTCATAAACGCGCCGCTGCCCACTTTCACATCCAGCACAATTCCCCTCGCGCCTCCGGCAATCTTCTTGCTCATCACGGATGAAGCGATCAACGGTATCGATTGAACGGTTCCGGTCACATCCCGCAGCGCGTACAATTTCCCATCCGCCGGTGCCAGGTCGCCGCTCTGCCCCGCCAGTACCAACCCCTCATCCTTCAGTAAACGGATGAACTCTTCCTGCGTCAAATCCGTCCGGAATCCCGGGATGGATTCGATTTTGTCCAACGTACCACCCGTGAAGCCCAGACCCCTGCCGGACATCTTGCCAACCGGCAGCCCGCAAGCCGATACGATCGGCTCGACGACCAGCGTGGTTTTATCTCCCACACCGCCGGTAGAGTGCTTGTCCACCTCGATCGGAACAATGCCCGAGAGATCCAGAACCTCGCCCGAATTCGCGATCGCCAGCGTCAAATCGGTTGTTTCCTGGTCGGTCATCCCGTTCAGGAGGATTGCCATCGCCCACGCAGATACCTGGTAATCAGGGATGCTGCTATTTGCGATCCCCTCCACGAAAAATTTGATCTCCTCGTGTGATAATTCCTGCCGGTCACGTTTCTTGATGATGATATCGACTGCTCTCATTTTGTCTCCAATCGCGTACTTGCGTCAAACCCAATTTTACTATACCCAAAAGTGAAAATCGCCAGGTCGTTGCGGACCTGGCGATGGGATTTGGGGTTAGAAATTTACTCCTTCAGGAGGATCGTGACTTTGCGGTAGGGTTCCTCGCCCACGCTTTCCGTAAAAACGAGCGGATGATTGCGCAGTTCAAGGTGAATCACGCGGCGCTCATTCGGCGGCATGGGTTCAAGCGTTTGTTTCCGCCCGGATTGCACCGCCTGCTCCGCCATCCGTCTTCCAAGCTGGCGCAGCTGGCGCTCCCGGCGGTTGCGGTATCCCTGCACATCGATCAGCATCGGAACCCAGCGGCCTAATTCCTTGTTGACGATCAGGCTGGTAATGTATTGCAGCGCGTTTAAAGTCTCTGAACGCCGGCCGATCAGGATACTCAAATCATTGCCTTCGATATCAACCAGCGCGACGCGTTCATCCTTATCATCCTGCGGTTCAACATATTTCACAGAGATATCTGCTTTTATCCGCATTCTTGTCAGCAGTTCTGCCACGACCGATTTCACCGCCCGCAAATCCTGCTGATCCTCAGCGCTCAGGGAAGCTTCACTGACAGCAGCAACTTCTGTGCGCTCTAACTCCTCTTCCGCCTGCGCTTCCACTTCATCAAGCTGCGTTTCAAAGCTCTTTAAGGTCAAACGGATCCTCGATTGCCGTCCACCGATGCCCAGCAATCCGCGCGATCCCCCATCCAGAATTTCAATATCGACCATATCCTCAGCAACGCCCAGCTGTTCAAGCCCTTTTTGGATCGCTTCTTCAGTGGTCGGTGCAATGATCTCGAGCGTAGTTTTTTCTGAACCCATTAGTCTCCTCAATCGTTCTTCTTGAGATTACTTTTTGACGACAGCTTTCTTCTTCCAGAAAGCCAGGTTGCCCCAATGAACGTTGCCGGAAATGGCATACTGTGCGATCTGAATCAGGTTGGTGACCACGAAATACAGCGCCAGGCCGGATTGGAGCGTCCAAGCCAGCCATCCCATCAGCACCGGCATGTAAAGATTCATCATCTTTGACATCATCGCGCCCTGGTCATTTGCGCCTGGCTGCGCAGGCGGGGTCATGATCTTGGTCGAAATGTAGGTGGTGATCACCACCACGATAGCGAGCACCGGGATGCCGAAGTTTAAACCAGGGATGTTCAACCGTTCAGGTAGACCCATATCCATCCATAGAAACTGGCTGTTCAAAGGCAGAACTTCACTGAGCTTGAGGAAATTCGGGTAAATGTGCCTGGTGAGTTTGAGCAGGTCGATCGGACCAGCCGCCATTGTCTGGATCATCGCCTGGTAAAGCCCGATAATGATCGGGAACTGGATTAGGGTCGGCAAACAAGAAGAAAGCGGGTTGATCTTCAGTTCCTGGTAGAGCTTCATCTGCTCCTGTGCCAGTTTTTCCTTGTCATTCTTATACTTGGTCTGGATCTCGATGTACCGCTTATCCTTTTGCAAGGCCTGCATTGCTGTTGAACTCTTGATTTGCGACGCGGTCAGAGGATAGAGAATGATCCTCGTGAGAATCGTGAACAGGATGATGGCAACGCCAAAATTCCCGACAAAGTTTGAGATCCACAGCAACAGGTTGATAAATGGTTGAATAATGATCGTGTCCCACATAGTCTATTTTCCCTTATTACTTTCTGAGAAATCCCAGTTATCCCGGAAATCAGTTTTCAAGGATACCAGTGGCGTCTTGGATTCGCTTTGTGTTACGCAAACCAACAACTGGTCGCCCAGGAATTGAATGTTGGAATAGATCGGGCCATCCAGCGATTCGTCATCAATTTTCTTTCCCTCAAAATCGATCAGGAAGAGCATTCCATCTTCATTGCCGAAGACAATCCCATTTTCGATCAAAACACCCGCGCCTAAGATAGCGGCCTTTTTTGCATCCGCAGCGTCGTCACTGGTGTCATAATAATCCACGAGATTACCATCTGCCATATTGATGATGTTGATCCGTCCGGTCAGATCACCGAGGTACAGTTTGCCGTCATGCGCCAGCGGGGCAGCCCAAATACCGCCTTCCATGTTTTCCTTCCACACTTCGCTGCCATCCTGGGCATTGATCGCGAAAACGGTTCCACTCAGATTTCCGATGTAGATGACGCCCATATCAAGGAGCGGCCGCGCCACCGTGGACGTGCCCAGGTCAATTTTCCACTTTAAGTTGCCTGTGGCGAGGTCGAGCGCGTATAAATTCCTGTCCATGGAGGGAAAGAACACAGTCGTTCCATCAGTCACCGGCCTGGTCCATAAAGCCTGTTCGGCTTCAAAGGTCCAAACCAGTTTCCCGTCATAATCAAGCGCGTAAAGCGAATAGTCGCTATTTGGGGCGATGATCAGGTTTTCTGTTACCAACGGGCTGTCGATATATTTACTTTTAGCGCCTGTGAACTGCCAGAGCTCAGAACCGGTCTTTGGATTAAGGCTGGTTAGCTTCTTATCGTAATCCACAACGATGAGCTGCTCCCCGGCCATCACAGGTTCAGCGTAAAAGAGCCGGGTCGGGGTGGTCTTTTCAGGATACGACCAAAGGGGATTTCCGTTCAATCCGTCTAATGCGGTTAGCTTTGCCCCACCCGCGTAGTAGACATTCTGCTCAGTCAGCAGCACGCCCGAAAAGCTGTTTGAAGTTCCCGCCCCGGTGCACGCTGCCAGTGACAGGGCGAGAATGCCGAAAATCAATAAGATACCAATTCGTTGTTTTTTCATGCTTATGTGCATTCCTTATCTAATTGCTGGTTCTACAAACCAGGGTTATGGTACCGGGTCGAAACCACCACGGCTGAACGGGTTGCAACGCAGCACGCGCCAGATGGCCATTATCGTGCCTTTGAGCGCTCCGTGCTTGTAGATCGCCTGGTAACCATAATGAGAACAAGAAGGATAATACCGGCAGGTGTTGGAGGGTAAAGTCGGGGAGACTATCAATTGGTACAGCCGGATCAATCCAAGCAACGCCAATTTTGGGATGTTCCATAATGTGAATGGAATATCCCGCAGCCTGGGTTCTTCGGAATAATTGATATTATCTTCCGGTACCATGAGTATTTCTGCCAAACAGTCCTGCTTTTCCCAGCAGTTCCTGTACTGCTGAAGCGATCTCTTGAAAAGTAGCGCGCACCGCGGGTTCTCTCGCAATGAGTACCAGGTCAACAGGCTGATCGAGTGTCGGAAGTAGCTCGGGAAGTATTGCGCGCAACTGCCGTTTCACCCGGTGCCGCCTGACGGCGTTTCCCAGTACCCTGGTTGTGATAATTCCGATCCTCGGTGTTTCCTCTAATCCCTTCGCAACGGTCATGACTGCAAGCGGGTGGGCATATGTCTTTCCTGTACGCCTCACCCGCTTGAAGTCATTTGTTTGGGTTAAGCGAAACTTGCGTTTCACTCGCCATCCCGTCCGCAACCCCGTAAATCATGATCCTGATCCACATGAGCAAAATTGCGAGACAGTTACCAGCTAATCTTTTTGACGTGATTGTTCATCGAGACTGTCAACTTGTGACGTCCTCGGGCACGCCTTCTCTTTAATACATCGCGACCATCCTGGTCTGCCATGCGTGAACGAAAGCCATGTACTCGGATGCGGCGGCGTATTTTTGGTTGGTATGTCCTCTTTGTCATTCCATTTCCTCTCAGTTAATAACTTATGGTTCCTAAACTGCAAACTTGCATTATACCTTAACCTGTTGAATATCCCAAGGGTTACGCGATGGAAAACAAACCGGCCATCTGTTTGGCACCCTCGAGATCGGTGATCGCCAGCACCTCGTCGTCCTTTTCAAGCACGGTAACCCCCCTGGGGATCAGTAACTCGCCTTTGCGGATGATGCCGGCGATCACGCAATTCGCTGGCAAATGCAGGTCCTTGATCGCGATACCAATCGCGCGCGCGTTCTCGGGGATTTTCTCTTCCACCAGTGAAAACTTTCCTCGCCTGAGCTTCAATAACGTCATCATGTCGCCCAGTGACATCTCCTCTTCGATCAGACGGGATAGAATATCCGCCTGGTTCACCGCTACATCTACATTAAACTTCTCATTGAAGAGCCACGCGTTGCGCGGATTGTTCACCCTGGCAATGGTGCGCTTTACCCCGAATCGCGCGCGCACCAGGTAGCACAACGCCAGGTTATCTGCATCATTTGGCGTGGTCGCTGCAAAAACATTCGCATGCAGAATATCCGCCTGCTCTAGAACCCTGACATCCAATGGGTTGCCGGAGAAAATATCCTCAGTTGGGATCTCCTTGTGGATGCGGCTTAAGATTTCTTTGCGGTACTCGATCAAATGCACTTTGTGATTGATCCCGATCAGCGACTTGGCCAGCTGCGCCCCCGTCCTACCACCACCTGCGATCACGACAAACATGTCAACCCTCCTGTGCCTGGCGCAAATTCGAACGCGTATCCTGGATTCCTTCCATGGTCGCAGCCACTGTCAGCACATCTCCTGACGCCATGACTGTGTTCGCTTCCGGTAAGAAGGCCTTGCCAGCCCTGGTGATCGCCAGCCACTTGCATTCTCCACACGTGATCAAGTCGCTCACTTTTTTCCCATCCCAGGCTTGCGAGATGCCAAGCTCATAGATCTCCACTTCCCCGTTCCCGGCTGAGAATACCGTGCGGCCTTCGGTATCCAGCAGTAATTCCTCGATGCGCTGCGCTCCCCAGCTTGTGGAACTGATCACCTGGATGTTGAAGGTCTCGAACATCGGCCGCAATCGCGGGCTGTAATTTCTTGCCACCACATTGGGGATCTTATATTCAGTTTGTGCGATGCGGGCAACCACCGCGTTGAGCGCGTCATTATTGGTCACTGCTGCCAGCGCATCGCAATGCTCAATTCCCGCCCGCATCAAAATATCCTGGTTCATGGCGTCGCCTTCCTGCATCCGGCCTTGAAAATCGGAGGGAAGATTGTTAAACGAACTCACAACTTCATCTACAACGGATACCTGGTGCCCCCGCTGGAACAGGTTATACGCCAGCTCGGCCCCGATTCTTCCACAACCAACCACAATAATCTTCATTTTTCCTCTGTTAATTGACATCCACCAGGTATGGCACTTCCATGATGACAATGTCCTTGCGCGACATCAATACCTTCCTGAGGGTTTCCGCGGTTTGAGAATGCAGCCAGCTGTGATAAAAGCGGCTTGGAATAAATTGCGGAACGACAATACTGATCATTTCATTGGGCTGCCGATTTCTATCGATCTCCTCGATGTATTCAAGCAGCGGCTCGATGAACAGCCGGTAGGGCGACTCGATCACGACCAGGCGATACCCATCTCCCCACAGGTTCCACCTTTCCTGCACTTTCTTCGTTTCGACAGGATCGATGGAGACATGCACAGCGGTGATATCGTCGGAGAGTGTTTTGGCGTATCGCAACGCTGCCAGCGTGCCCTGGTGTACGCCGCTCAAGAGCAATAAAACCCGCTGGTTGGCGATACGTGAAGGGGGTGTAAATTTCTCGAGCGAAAGATCCCGCGCAAGGTGTGTGTAATGCCGGTGGATCGCTGAAAAAACGACCACCAGTGATGGGATAAGCAATACCACGATATACGCGCCATCCACAAATTTGGTCACCGCGAAAATGATCATCACAATAAACGTTATGACCGCGCCTGTCCCATTTATGAACATCTTGTGCATCCAGCCCGGATCAGCTTTCAGGATGGATCCCCGCTCCTGAACTTCTTCACCTGGAGCCAGCTTGCCGGATTTCCACCACCTGCGCGCCATACCGCTCTGTGAAATCGTAAATGACAGAAAAACGCCGATGGCGTAAAGCGGGATCAGCCGGGTTACGCTCGCCTGAAAGACGATGATCAACAGGCTGGCGATAATCGCCAGGGCTGCGATACCTCGAGAATAAACCAGCCGGCTGCCGCGGTACGTTAATTGGCGGGGAAGAAATCCGTCCGCTGCAGCGATCGCGCTCAGCCTCGGAAAATCAGCGAATGCGGTATTTGCCGCCATTACCAGAATGATTGTGGTCGAAGCGATCGTCCCCAGGTAGAGCAATCCACGGCCGTCAAAAATCGTGCGGGTTAACTGCGAGATGAGGGTTTCCTCTTCAGAGGGCATCACGCCCACATGGTTTCCAAGGTATGTGATCGAGAGCATCATCGATCCCAGGATGAGCGCCATAATTATGAGCGTTGTCCCGGCGTTCTTGCTGCGGGGTTCTTTGAATGCCGTGATGCCGTCAGAGATCGCCTCAACACCCGTGACTGCTGTAGTGCCGCTGGCAAAAGCCTTCAGGATCAGAAACAGCGTGATCGGCTGCGCCACCGATTGAGAGAGCACCATGTCCATAGGCGGGTTTGGCACACCTCCCAGGGTTCCAGCGATGAGTCGAACAAATCCCACGATAATATTGATATACATCATCACCAGGAAAAAATAAGTGGGAATGGCAAAAGTGATCCCCGATTCTTTCACCCCGCGCATGTTGATGACCATGATCAATAAAACAAAACCAACCGCGATGATGACCTTGTATACCTCAAGCGCAGGAAATGCCGAAACCAGCTGGGCAACCCCAGATGAGATGGAGACGGATACCGTAAGGATGTAATCGGTCAGCAAAGCTGCCGCGGCTATCTGGGCTGGCAGCGATCCGATATTATCGCGCGCTACGATGAACGACCCACCACCGTTCGGGTAGGCGTGAATCGTCTGTTCATATGAAAAGATGAGGATCGCCAGCAGGACGCATATCCCTATGGCGATTGGAACGGACAGATGGAATGCGGTCGCCCCGGCTACCGCCAGGATGATCAGAATTTCCTGCGGCGCGTATGCCACGGATGACATCGCGTCAGAGGAAAACACCGCCAGTCCGAGCACCTTCCCGATCGTCTGGTGCGGCGCGTCGGCGGTGGAAAGAGGGCGCCCAATTAATAACCGCCGCCAGTTCCTGCCGGGGCGGTAATCTGTTGCTCTCCGAAATACTGTGGAGTTGTTGTGTTCGTCTATACTCATCGATCAATCCAATTACGCAATTTAAACAAGGAACGAATTATAAATCCGCTTTTGGTACAGGTCAATTAAATCCACCAGGAATCATAACATTATTCCACCCCACCGGTATGGAATTGGTCAGCTGCTCGACCCGATAATTCCTTCGTAAGGTTCGATCGTGCGCACTCGACCTGCATCTGCTACGGCGTTTTCACTGGTGGAGAAGAGAACCTTACGGATTTCACCTTTGCTCAGTTTGATTTCCTGTTGGTCAGCCGACAGGTTCATTATGATGTATATTTCTTCGTCATTTGTCTTCCGGCAAAAGCAGAGAACATCCAATCTGCCGGCATCGATGGCTTCATAATCTCCTGTTTGCAGGGCGGGATGCGCTTTCCTGAAGTGCAGCAGGGTGCGGTAATACCCCAACAAGGAGCCGGGGTCATCCAACTGATGCTGTACATTCACCCCGCTCGAAAAATCCGGGTTGATTGGCAGCCAGGGTTCGACCCCTGCCGGGCAGAAACCACCGTTGACCTCACCAGACCACTGCATCGGCGTGCGGTTGCGGTCGCGGCCTCTCATCGCGCCGATCATCACCGCCTGGTGATCATCACAGCCAAGCGCTCGTCTTGCCAGGTCGCGATATAACTGGCTCAACGGGTCTCTGAACCTTGCCGGGTCATCGATCAATAAATCAGACATGCCAATTTCCTCCCCGTTGTAAAGGAAAGGCGTGCCCATCAAACAAAGCAGCATCAGCAGGTGCAGCCGCGCCTGCCTGTCGTTGTGAATCCCATCCCCAAAAGCGGAATATACGCGCGGAGAATCGTGGTTCCCCATCGTGTTGCAGGGCCAGGCGTGCCCGGGCAGGGCTGCCAGGCGTTTCTTCTGGTTCTCCCTTACATGCTGCGCGCTCAATACCTGGGTTTGCATTAATGGAAAATTGAAAACCAGGTGCAGTTCATCATCTTTCTCGCCATAAAATTGGATATCGTCAGTCTCGCCGATCAATACCCGGTCTTCATACGCATCGACCACCGCGCGCAGTTCACGCATGACGGTGTGCACCTCGGGTTGATCCACCTGGTACTGGAACATTTCCATCCAGTACTTCATAACGACCGGGTCTTCTTCCGGCACATTCACATGGCTC
>CAYYBP010000081.1:0-271 GCA_964470275.1 uncultured Anaerolinea sp.
TAGCAGTTATGCTGCTATCTTTCCGCTCTTGATTTCACCAACGGTGTCGTTCGAGGGCAATCCCGAGGAAAGGAGGTTTCATTACTATGCGTAATTATGAAGTTGTTTTAATCTTCCATCCTGAGCTGGACGAGACTGCGCTTAACGACGCGCTCGAAAAGGTAAAAGGCTGGATCACATCCGCCGGCGGCACAATCGCCAAGGTTGATGTGTGGGGAAAGCGCCGCCTGGCTTATGTCATCCGCAAACAGCGTGATGGTCAATATTTCCT
>CAYYBP010000081.1:281-9969 GCA_964470275.1 uncultured Anaerolinea sp.
CCGGCGACCTTCACCAATGAACTCGATCGCAACCTGCGGTTCCATGAACCTGTCATCAGGTACATGATCACTGCGGTTGAATCATAAGGAGTAACAAATGGGTCGTGATTTAAACAAAGTATTAATCATCGGTCACCTGGGGCGGGATCCTGAAATGCGTTTCACCCCTTCCGGCCGGCCGGTAACGACCTTCACGGTCGCCACCAACCGCTCCTGGAATACCGGTGACGGCGAACGCCACACCGAGACCGAATGGTTCAACGTTGTTGCCTGGGGTAACCTGGCTGAGATATGCAAGCAATACCTTACCAAGGGACAACAGGTTTACGTCGAAGGCCGCCTGCAGACCCGCCGCTGGGAAGATTCAGAAGGCGTTAAACACAGCAATATCGAAATTGTTGCAACCGAGATGATGGTATTGGGTGAAAAACGCGAAGCCAGCCAGAATGCCGGTGACCTTCCAGAAAATGATATTCACACGGAAGAAGAATTTCCGTACTAATGGAGTGAGAAATGTCAGATGAAAATGTAAACGAAAATGAGCGATTTTCCGGTCCGCGCCGGTTTGTAGCGCGCCCGAAAATCTGCCAATTCTGCGCAGATAAGAACATCGCCATAGATTACAAGAGCTACGATCTATTACGCCGCTTCGTCACCGAAGATGGCAGGATCCGCCCAAGAAGGCAGACGGGAACCTGCGCACGCCACCAGCGATCACTCGCCACTGCGATTAAACGCGCCCGCCATATCGCCCTCCTCCCCTTCACCGACGAACGCTGGACAGAAGTAATCAAGTAGCCGGTGTTCTATACCAGATCTAAACTTATCTGGAATGACCGCTTGATATCATCTTCCAGATAAAATCAAAGAGGAATTATGGCAAAAGATGCGAACCAAACCGTAGTTAAACCTGCATCAAAGAAACATGAGGCCCGCCTGGCCAGGGAAAAACGGCAGAAGAAGATCATCACATCCGTTGTTCTCGGGATTGTAGCAGTGGTCATTCTACTGGTCGGTTATGGGGTGCTTGATAACATGGTATTAAAAACCCGAAAACCGGTTGCCAAAGTGGGAGATACGACCATCACAGTGAACCAGTTTGTCAAGCGTGTACAATACGAACGCCTGTCACAGGTTGAGACCTTTTCCAATTACATGGCATCTGGTTATGGCCAATTTTTCCAGGCCCAGCTGCTCGAGATGCAAAATGCTTTGGATAATTACATCCAATTTGGCAGCGATACCCTGGACAAAATGATCAACGAAGCAGTCATCGCTGAAAAGGCCAGGGAACTTGGCATCACCGTCACGGATGAGGAAATCGATAAAGAACTGGAAAGAGGGTTTGGGTTCTTCCCCAACGGTACGCCGACTGCTGAACCCACCTTTGCCTTCAAGCCGACCGCCACATTCTCACCCACACAGTTGGTTCTCATTACTAAAACACCCACGCCGGCTCCAACACCGACTGAATTGCCAACGCCGATCGATCCAACTGCAACTGCTACGCTTGAGCCCACGTCCTCAACCCCGACCGAAGCTCCAACAGCCACATCGATCCCGCCAACCGCCACACCGTACACCCGGGCAGGGTTCGAATCGATGTATCAAACTATGCTGACCAATATTGGCAGCCAGTTCGAATACACCGATGCTGATTTCCGCGCTTATGTGTACAGCCTGCTGCTGAACCAGAAGGTTTTTGATTACGTTACCAAAGATATCTCACGCGAACAGGACATGGTATGGGCAAGGCATATTCTCGTAGCCACTGAAGAAGAAGCCCAGGCTGTGCTTGATCGCCTTGCTACTGGAGAAGAATGGGGCGCGATCGCGGCCGAAGTATCCACCGATACTTCCAACAATACAACCGGCGGCGACCTTGGCTGGTTCACAAAGGGACAAATGGTTGCGCCTTTTGAGGAAGCGGCTTACGCTCTTAAGGTTGGTGAGATCAGCAAACCTGTGCAAACAGACTTCGGGTACCACATCATCCAGGTGCTGGGTCATGAGCTGCGGCAGATGACTGATGATCAGTTCGAGACCTTCAAATCACAGAAATACGGTGAATTTATCGATGAAGCAAAGGCTGGTCTCGATGTCAAAAAACTTGACGTATGGGCATCTGTGGTTCCCTCAACCCCGACTGTTCCAGCCGAATATCGGATCAGTCAATAACGCATTCTCTACATTTAAAAAGCGGTTCAGCTTGAAGTTGAACCGCTTTATTTATTTGATTACCTGGTTATCGAACCATTTCCTCGTTGACTTCATCCAAGCGCAGGCTGATCACCTGGCTGGCAGAATCACGCCCCATTGTGACGCCATAGATCACGTCCGCCACCTGGACGGTGTTGCGGTTATGTGTGATCACGATAAATTGGGTTTCCTGGCTCAACTCGCGCAGCAGTTCGGTAAAACGGCCCACATTTGCTTCATCGAGCATCGCGTCCACTTCGTCGAGGATACAGAAGGGAGTTGGCGACACCCGCAGCAGGGAAAATACCAGGGCAACCGCCGTAAGCGAGCGTTCACCGCCCGATAAGAGCGACAATCCCTGCTCCCGCCTGCCGGGTAGGCGCGCTTCTATATCTATGCCGGTTTCAGTTGGATTATCTTCGTCGGTCATCACCAGCCTGGCCGACCCGCCGCCGAACAACCTGGCGAACATTTCTTTGAATTCCGCCGCCACAGCGTTGAACGTAGCGCGGAACTGCCGGTGCATCAAATCATCCAGTTCAGCGATGATCTGGCGCAGGTCCTCGTCCGCTTTGCGCAGATCGGTCAATTGACTGGTGAGGAACTCGTGGCGGTCTTTGACTTCGCGGTATTCACTCTGTGCGTCCGGGTTGATCGCTCCCATGCGCCTTAAGATTGCCCGCTGGCGGTTGATGGATTCATCCAAACCCCTGGGAAGCTCGGTTATGGTCTTTAATTCTCCGATCCCTTCCATCGGCAGCGGAGTAGGACCTTCAATATCCTCAGAGTATTCCAGCGCGACCAATCCGAAATCATCTTCAATTCTACGCCTCAGGTTGTCGATGGCTTCACGGCTGCGGGAAAATTCAAGCTGTGCCTGCGTAAAAACCCGGTCAGTGTTGGCTTCAAATTGTTGGGTTTGTGAGTATTCATGCTGCAGGCGCGAGTATTCGCTTTCGGTGTCATTGAGTTCTTTTTCTGCCGGCTCGATCTGCTGGCGCGAAGCGGTGATCTTGAGGTTAATCTGAGTTTCTTCTTCGCGCAGGCGGGTGTTTTCCTGCTCAGCCGCGGTGATCGACTCCGCCAGCTGCTGGATGCGGTCGGTGGTCTGTTTGATCGTTTCCTGGTTTCGTGCAACAGAGAGGTCGAATTCAGATAACCGGGTTTGTGCTTCTTTGAGCGCGCGCTCAGTGATCGCCTGGGTGGTGTTCCAATGCACAACCTGGCTCTGAATTTCATCAATCGGTATGGCGCGCAGATCCTCGTTAATTTTTTGCAGCGTTGTATTGAGTTCGCCGATCCCAGATAAACCAGTTTCAAGTTCATCTGCGTTTTGTTTCATCTCGGCTTCAGAGTCATTCATCTGCTTCAAGAGCGTTTCCACTTGCGAGTTCTGCCATTCAAGCTTTTGCCTTAACTGCGTTAAGTCCCGCTCGACCTCTGAAACCTTCATGTTCATGTCACGCTGCTGGTTCAGGTGCTCCCGGATCTCATTTTCAATTGTTTTTCGCTTCGCAATTAAGGTCTCAGTTTGTCCATTCAGGTCATTCAATTCGAGCGCGCTGGCTTCCTGCAGCGACGACAGGCTACTTACCAGTTCAGTGAGTTCCTTTTTTTGCCTTGGCCGATTAATCAAGCCAGAACGGTTTTCTTTACCGGCGATAATGACACCATTGGCGTTAAACACTTCGCCTTTGAGTGTGACTACCCTGGCCCATTGCGGAAGCTGACTGATGATACTGCCCGCGGTCCTCCGGTCTCTCACCACAACCACCTGGCCGAGCAGGAAATTTACCAACCCGCTCGTGCTTTCTTTGATCGACACCAGGTCAGCAGCCACGCCAATCACGTTTTCACCACGTATGTCCCGCACTTTATCGGCAGGCCTGGTCATGGATAACGGGATCAACATGGTTCGTCCCGCGGCGCTGGTTTCAAGGAATTGAAGGATGATTTCGGCGTCGCTGGTGTCGCTGAATAAAACCGCATCCAACTGCTCTCCAAGAGCAGCGCTGATGGCAGTCTCAAGTTCAGCTGAGACCTCGAGCATGGAACTGACAGCCTGGTACCTGCCGGGCAGCTTTCCAGCCCCGGCCGCGCTCAACAGGCTTTTCGAACCTTCCCCCAGACCGCTAAATGCGAGTTCAGCCTGCACCAGCACGTCCAGCTGCGCCTTAGCTTTCGCCAGGTCAGTTTCCAGTTTGTTCAGTTTCGCGGAATGGTCCCTGGTAGTAGCGTCCACCGCCTGGATCTGACTCGTGATTTCAGCCAGATCAGTTTCCGATTCCTTAATTTTTTGATCAAGCCGGCTTTTCTCTGCCAGGATTTCTGACTGCCTGGTCTGTGTCTCGGTTACCGCAGTCCTGCTTTTTTCGATCTGCGCGAGTAAATTCGTTCGGCTGGTCTGATATGTGAGAATCCGGGCTTCCAGTTCGCGCTGATGCGCCTTAAGCTGCACCTGCCGCGTTTCAAGTTCAACAAGTTTTTTGCGATCCTGGTTCAAGCGACCTTCCAGCACTCCCCTTTCCTGCTGGCGAGCCGTGAAAGCTGCCTGGGTACTCTCCAGTTGGTCCTTGCATTCAGCCAATTCTTCTTCAATCTTGGATCTTTCCATCTGCAGATTTTTGAGTTTATCCGCGTAAGAAACCGAAAGTTCCTCGTCACGGTTCAAATCATTTTTCAAATTTATTTCCTGGTTATGGAAAGCCCGTAATCGCTCTTCAAGGACGGCGATTTCGCGACTGACACGCTCGCGATCGCGATGGAACGCGGAGGATTCCATGTGCCAGGCGTTCAGTTTGGTGCGGAGTTCCTGCAGGCGGATCCTTGCGCCATCAACCTGTTTTTCGATTTCCTCACGCTTCCCGCGCGCATTTTCGACCTTTTCCTGCTGATTCTTCAGGATCTCACGGTTGTGTAAGAACTCTTTTTGGGTATTTTGCCAATGGTATCCGTACCAGTCTCTCAAGAGGACTTGCAGGTCGGCTTTCACCCGGTCATACTCATCTACCCGCTTTGCCTGGCGTTCAAGGCTCTTCATGCGCGGCTCAAGTTCGCTAAGGATATCCGTGACCCGTTCGAGGTTGCGCTGGGTGGAATCAAGCCTGGAGAGTGACTCCTCCCTCCGAGACCTGAATAAACCGATCCCCGCAGCTTCTTCAAAGAACCGCCGTCTTTCTTCAGGGCGTAGAGAAAGCGCCGCGTCTACCAGCCCCTGGCCAATGATCGTGTAAGTGCGCTCAGCCAGGCCGGATTGCGCCAGCAGTTCGGAGATGTCTTTCAGTCGAACACGCTGGCGGTTGAGCAGGTACTCATTGCTGCCATCCCTGTAAGCTCGCCGGGCGATGCCAACCTCGGAATAATCGACCGGAAGCCAGCCATCCTCGTTGTCAAATAGGATCGTGGCTGAAGCCATGCCTGCTTTGGGGCGCTGGTCAGACCCCAAAAAGATCATATCCTCAGTCTTTTTCCCGCGGAGCAAACTGTATGATTGCTCTCCGAGCACCCAGCGGATCGCATCCGAGATGTTGGATTTACCTGAACCGTTTGGTCCGACGATGGCGGTGATATTGCCTGGAAATTCAAATTTCACTTTCCCGGCAAAAGTTTTATAGCCGTGCAGTTCGAGTGATTTTAATTTTGGCTTCATCGATTAACTAATTTCCAATCGGAAATATTCAATTGTTCCAGCGCCATGGCGGCTGCCAACTTGGTGG
This sequence comes from uncultured Anaerolinea sp., assembly GCA_964470275.1. Classification (GTDB taxonomy): domain Bacteria; phylum Chloroflexota; class Anaerolineae; order Anaerolineales; family Anaerolineaceae; genus UBA6107. The sequence goes on from CAYYBP010000081.1 coordinate 6,197, forward strand.
CAGCCTGTTTGCTGGAACCAGTCCCGGTGCCGCATACCGCTCCGTTAACATAAACATCGACCTCAAAGGACTTTGAGTGATCCGGACCGGATGAGCTGCGAGTGACGTACACCGGTGCAGGGTAGCCCTTACCTTGCGCCCATTCCTGCAGCATACTCTTTGGATCTTCGTCCTTGTGATTGAGCAGGATATCTTCCGCTGCTTCGTTCAGCAGCGGTTCGAGGAACACCCTCACGCCTTCGATATCTTTCTCGAGGTACAGAGCGCCTATGACTGCTTCAAAAGTGTCGCACAACAAACCTGCTCGTTCATACCCGCCCGCCTGGATTTCACCCCGCCCCAGGCGCATTGCCCTACCGATCTCAAGCCGGCGGGCGAATTCCGCCAGCTGGGCTGTGTGGACGAGGGCGGAACGCATCCGGGTTAGATCCCCTTCGGGCATTTCGGGATAACGATTATACAACCACGCCCCAACGACAAAATCCAGCACAGCGTCCCCAAGAAATTCCAACCTCTCGTTATCTTCCAGGGCTTCGGGGTGCTCGTTCAAGTAGGAGCGATGGGTAAGGGCGCGGCTTAAGAGCATAATGTCCCGCAACCCTGGCAGTATTCGCGAAGCAAACTCGGCCGGGGTTTCGGAAAGATGGTTTTGATTTTTATTATCCAAGCAGGAAGTCTCCTCGAATAAGGAGAGCGCCAACCCCCCTCACCAGGGGGGTTCGCGGTCACATTATTCATGCGCCAGTAGAATTTACTTTAAGACCTGAGCCTGACATGATCGCCACGACAGGACCTGGTAGCTCTATTTTATCATTGAGAAGCGGAATTACGGCCAATGAGGACGTCGGTTCGCAAAAGATCCCCATTGACGCCAGCTCTATGTAGGCGTCGTGAATCTCGCCCTCGCTGGCTGAAACCATCCGCCCTCCCCCGCGCAGCATGCGCTCAAGGATCGCACCAGCCCGCACCGGTTTGACCACGCTGGTGCCTTCGGCGATGGTTGACGAGGTCTGGACGTCCTGAATCCGCGTCATTCCATTCTGAAAAGCAGCCACTGCTGGGGCGCAATTTTCTGGCTGCACCCCGATAAAGTACGGACTGCCAGGTATCAGCCCTGCCGCCACCAGCGCTTCAAATCCGCGCATGATCCCGTAGAGCAATCCCCCGTGCCCCACCGGTGCAATCACCGTACCCGGGGCATGACCGAGCGATTCAAGGATCTCATACGCGATCGTCGCGATGCCGGATAACCCGAACGGCATGTACGCATGACTGGCATACGGGCTGCCAGCAGCCACAGCTTCCAGCACGGCGCGCGCGGCTTCAGCCCGTGGTCCAGGGATGCGCTCCACTTTCGCATGAGCCATCTCGATCTGCCAGCGCTTGGGGCCGGAAGCGGATTCCGGGATGAAAACCCGGGCCTCCATGCCAGCCCTGGCCGCATATGCAGCGAATGAAGCCCCGGCGTTGCCGGAGGAATCCTCAACCGCGGAAGTGACGCCCCTTGATAGTAGAAAGCTCACCAGGACGCATGTGCCCCGGTCCTTGTAAGATTCAGTTGGATTCTGACTTTCCATTTTGAAATACACATCCCGACCGTGGAAAACGCCACTCAGCAACGGCGTGTTGCCTTCTCCAAGACTGATCTTGAGCGCATCATCTGGCAGGCCGAGGGATTTTGCATACTTCCACAAGCCCGGGAACGTTTTTTTTGGCGGCTGATAGGATGGAAAAATTGAAAAATCAAATACCCCGCCGCACACACATAAATGCGGCGCACCAACCAGGGGGTATGGTTTGCCGCATTGTATACAGGTGATCAAGCCAGGTTGGTATTCCACTTTTCGTTTTCCCGTCTCATTATAAATCAAATGTCACTTCATTTTTCCATCATGAGTATCTGCTATAATATCGGACGTGGATTTCAATATCGCAGCACACCAGACTGAAGAATATAAGATCGACACGGAGGTTTATTCCGGTCCGCTCGACCTGCTGTTGCAGTTGATCGAAAAAGCAGAACTTGATATCACCCGCCTCGCCCTGGCGCAGGTGACCGATCAGTACCTTGAACACATGCACCGTCTCGAGGTCCAGGATCCGGCTGAGGTATCAGCTTTCCTCGTCATCGCTGCCAGGCTTGTTCAAATAAAATCTGCTGCCTTGCTGCCCAAACCTTCAATTCCGAACCTGGTTCCTGAGGAGGACCCGGGCGAAGAACTGGCGCGGCAATTGATCGTGTACAAGCACTTCAAAGAATTATCCAAAACCCTTGAGCAGCGCGAAGCAGCCGGCTTGCACACCTACCTGAGGCTGGATTCTGATACCCGCGCCCAGATCCCTTCGCGGTTGGACTTGAGTGAATTGACGCTGGAAGCTCTTGTCGCGGCAGCCAGGGATATATTTATCGATCACCACAATCTTCCACCACTCAGCGAGGTGGTTTCCTCCCCCAGGTTCACCATCCGGCAAAAGATCCATATTATCCTGGATACGCTGCAAAGAACTGGAGCAGCGACCTTCAAGGAAATTCTCTCGAGTCATTCCAATCGGGTTGAAATCGTGGTGACCTTCCTGGCGTTGCTTGAACTGGTAAAAAGACACATGGTGGGAGCCAGCCAGAACGACCTGTTTGGAGACATACACCTGCAGCCCGAGGGAGAGCTTACGGCGATGGATGACCAGGAACTCGAATTTGTGGATTAATTATTTCGCTTAAATCAAGACGCCCTTACCACTTCCAGGCTCACCTCATCCAATAGCTGCACATCCTCTGCCTTAAGCGCCCAACCGACCGCCCCCGCGTTTTGGGCAGCCTGGCTGGCAGTCTTCGCGCCGGGTATGGGCAGCGTATTTTTCTGGATCGTCCAGTTGATCGCCACCTGCCCGGCTGTCTTACCCTCGTATTCGTTGCCTATACGCACCATTGTTTTTAACAACGGTTGAATCCGTTTCAGATAATCGCGGTTGTACTGACTGGCGCGCGTACCACGCGGGGGATGCTCTGGTGTGTATTTCCCGGTCAGAACCCCCATCGCCATCGGGCTGTAAGCAATGATCTTGATGCCCTCTTCCTCGCAGTATTCTTTTAACCCGTTCGTTTCAATTCTACGTTCCAACAAGTGGTACTCCACCTGGTTTGATGCAAGCTGAAGCCCGCGTTTTTTCAGGGTTTCTTGCGCGGCGCGTGTCTGATCCAGGTTGTAGTTTGACACGCCAATCGCCCGTATCAGCCCTGCTTCGCAGGTGTCTGCCATCCGGTTCATCCATGTTTCCACCTTTACTGGAGGCATCGGCCAGTGCATCTGGTACAAATCCACACTGGGAAGCGTGAGTCGTTTCAGGCTGTTTTTCAGGGCTGTATGAAGCGCATTCTTCGACAGGCGCCATGGAAAAGGCATGATCTTGGTGGCGACTATGATCTTTTCTGCGGACGTTTTGATAAGTTTTCCGAGCATAAGTTCAGATTTGCCCTGCCCGTAGATCTCTGCTGTGTCAAAAAACCGGATGCCATTGACAATTGTTTCCCGGAAAGCTTCCTGGATTTCGGCTTCTGCATATCCATCCCCGTATCCCCAAACAAGGCGATCCCCCCATGCCCAGGTTCCAATGCCTATTTCGATATCTTGAAAAAGCGGATGGTAAGCGGTCATTATTGTCCTTCTGTGGGATAAGATAAAAAATGATTATACTCAATAAGCACATTGAAAGGTATCAAAAAAACAAACGAGTTATAATCATTTATCAGTCATTTTTTATATTGGAGGAAATAT
>CAYYBP010000082.1:0-9856 GCA_964470275.1 uncultured Anaerolinea sp.
CGGGAATGTGGGTTCGATTCCCACCTTCGGCACCTCGATTATAACATTTCTCCCCGCGCAACCGCGGGGAGTTTTTTCTTCCAATAATTCTCTGTTTAGGTTTTTTCTAGAAATAATTACAGCGTTTTCCGCATGATAAGGCGGTAATCGCGCAGCGCGACCTGCTCAAAACCCAGGCGATGAAAAACCGCGGCTTTTCCGGTGAACAGGCTCATCGAATTGATCTTGTCCGTCACCTCCAACGGGAAGGCCTCGAGCATGCTCACCCCCCTGGCGCGGGCGTAGTCGATCGCTCCCTCCAGCAAGTGCTCCATCAAGCCCATGTGGCGGTAATTACGATGGATGAAGAAACACGGGATGACCCACACCGGCTGGTCATCCACCGGTCCAAGGTGATCTGAGGTTGCCAGGCGAACGTACTTCTCTCGCGGTCCCAGCGCCACCCAACCGGCTGGCACGCCGTCGGCGTAGGCGATCAGCCCCGGCTCCACACCTGAATGAACGAGCGTTCGGAGAAGCTCCTTGTGTCCTTCTTTTTTCGCCTCACGGAATTGTTTGTTCGTCATCAGGAACCACGCGCACCAGCAGCCGGCGCACGCGCCATTCGGGCCGAACAGGGTTTCAAAATCCTCCCACCGCTCCGGCGTGAGCGGGTGGAACTCCCATTTTTCAACCTGCAACGCTTTTTTTGCCATATTCACTCCTTATTGTTATTGAAACCGAGATCCTTATCCACCGCCGGGTTTACCGAACCTGGAGTACCAACGTGCTCCCACTGAGCATGCCCCGGGATTGTGTCTTTCCACTTTCATCCTGGACGGAGCTGTGGTCTCCCATCCATAAACAAGTCTACTTTTCGATTGTACAACATCCTCCCGATGATTCAACCACCCTTATACTGGAATTTTTACCCTTCTCGTTGTATACTCAATCAAACAAATATTGGAAAAGAGGGCGCCCATGAAAGTGACCGTTACCCAGCAACATCTCGCTCATGGACTGAGCATCGTCAGCCGTGCAGTTTCACCCCGCACCACCCTGCCTGTCCTGGCCAACGTGCTTCTGGCGACCGACGAAGGTCGTTTACGCCTCTCTGCCACCAACCTTGAATTGGGCATCACCTGCTGGATCCCCTCCCAGATCGAAGAGGAAGGCTCCATTACCATCCCCGCACGCACACTGGTTGACCTGGTGAGCACCTTCCCCCCTGATAACGTTATTATGGACCTGGATGAGCGCACCCAAACCCTTAACCTGGTGTGCAACAGTTCCGTGCACGACATCAAGGGCATCGACGCCCAGGATTTCCCACCCATGCCGGTCACCGATCCCGATGCAGGCATGGAGCTCAACCTGGCAGATTTTAAGGATATGATCCAACAGGTGGCATTCGCCGCGAGTATTGAGGAAGCCCGGCCGGTGCTGCAGGGCGTCAAGATGGATGTGGCTGAAAATGAGATCACGCTGGCTGCCACCGACGGGTTCCGAATCTCGGTGCGCAAGGAAGCCCTTTCCAGCCCGGTAGCGCAGGACATTTCGATCATCATCCCCGCCAGGGCGATGAACGAGTTGGCCAGGATCTTCAGTGATGTTGATAAATCGGTTCGCATGATCGTTCCTGAAAAACGCGGACAGGTCATTTTCCGCCTCAAGGAATCCGAACTGGTATCCCAATTGATTGACGGCAACTTCCCGGATTACCGCGCCATTATCCCCAAGAGCGCCAAGACCAAGACGATCATCTCCACACCCGCCTTCCTTAAAGCCTGCAAACAGGCAGAGATCATCGCCCGCGAGGGTAACAACGTGATCAGACTGGAGATCACCCCAGAGGAGGAAGGACCCGGAAAGGTGGAGATAAGCGCCCAGACCGAGGAAACCGGCAAAAGCGATATCTCGGTGGAAGCCAATATTGACGGCAGCGGTCTGTTGATCGCCTTCAACGTGAAATACCTGCGCGAGGTTCTTGAGGTGATCCATTCTCCTAATGTGGTGCTGGAGACCAATGCCAATAATTCACCGGGGGTTGTACGCCCGGTGGGCGACGAAAACTTTGTGCATGTGATCATGCCAATGCATCTCGGCTGATCTTGTCCCCCCTCGCTTTGTCCGCGAGGGGGTTTTTATTCCGGCCAATAATTTTTTCTAGAAAAAATTACCTCTATGGATTATTCACCGAACACGTCCGAAGCCCTGCTGCACCTCAAGCTCACCCTGGCGCAGTATCCCATCCTGGCCTCGCGCATCCGCGCCCGCATGCGCGAGGAGTTGTTCACGCGCGGGGTCATCTCCACGGCGAATTTTGAGCGCCGGGTGCTCGACAACGCCATCCAATCACAAAAAATTGAGGGCATCAACAACCCTTACGGCGAAGAAACCTCCGACCTGTGGGAAACGCGCAAGTCCATCCTCAGAGAACATCTGACAGATCTCCTCTTTAATCGTCATTTTTCAGCCGACTTGCTGGAAACGCTGATCAATGAGGTTTTGGGTGAGCGCGGGGTTTCATCCGAGGAAATGCTTCTATCGATCAACCCGGAGCTCGCCCCGCTCGACCTGGTATTTGAACAGGCGCTGATGATCGAGAAGCTGCCCGAGCCGGAGCGCTCCCGTTTTTACGCCCGCCTCGAGGAATCCAAGGTGGTTCTCATCCGCTCGCTCATCAGCGATCAGCTTCGCTATATCAACATCGCCAAGGAATGGCTCTCGATCAGCGACCTGGCCGAGATCCGCCGCCGGAAGATCGGCGCGGGCCGCATCGGTGGAAAATCCGCCGGCATGATCCTGGCCCAACATATTCTCAAGAACAACGCTGAATTGAGCGAAATGCCCTGTCTCTCCATGCCCGAATCGTATTACATCGGCTCGGATGAGTTCTACACCTTTATGGCGATCAACAACCTGCTGGTATGGAACGATCAGAAATACAAGACCGAAGATGAAATGCGCGAGGATTATCCGAAGATCGAAAAGGCATTCGAAAAAGGCTTTTTCCCTCCGGATATTCTTGACCGCCTGCAAACGATGCTCATCCGGATCGGCAAGCAACCCCTGATCGTGCGCTCCTCCAGCCTGTTGGAGGACAATTTTGGCACAGCCTTCGCGGGTAAATACGAGAGCATCTTCTGCCCCAACCAGGGCTCGCTGGAGGAGAATCTGAAACAGATCACAGGGGCGATCGCTCGGATCTACGCCTCTGTTCTCAATCCGAACGCCCTGTTGTACCGCAGCAGCAAGGGTCTGCTGGACTACGATGAGCGCATGGCGCTCCTCATCCAGTTCGTTGAAGGCGACCGCTACCGCAACTACCTGATGCCGCACGCCGCTGGCGTGGCTTTCAGCCGCAACCTTTACCGCTGGGCGCCGCAGCTGCGCAGCGAAGACGGTTTTGTGCGTCTGGTTTGGGGGCTGGGCACACGCGCCGTTGACCGGGTGGGAAACGATTATCCGCGCCTGGTCGCGCTCAGCCACCCGCTGCTGCGGCCAAATAATGACCCGCGCGCGGTCCGGCGCTACTCGCAGCAGTATGTTGACCTGCTGGACCTAGAGAAAAATCAATTTACCACCCTCCCCATTCACGAGGTGCTCGCCGCCGATTACGCGCCGCTGCGCTACATCGCCCAGGTTGATGAAGATGGTTATTTTGAATCCCTGCGCTCCACCATTATCAGCGACCCCGGAAAGCTGGTATTAACCTTTGAGGACCTGCTAAAACGCACGCCCTTCGCGCAGCGCATGCGCACCATCCTCAAATCACTCGAGCAGGCCTACCGAAACCCGGTCGATGTGGAATTCACCCTGAGCATAAACGATGATTCCCGCGGCATCCCGCAACTCTGCATGACCATCCTTCAATGCCGCCCCCAGGGGCAGCTGATGCAAACCGAGGTGGAGCGCATTCCCAGGCACCTCGACCCGGATAGCGTGCTTTTCAGCACGAACTTCATGGTGCCGCAGGGCAGGATACCGGCTGTTGATCACATCCTGTATGTAAACCCTGAAGGTTATTTTTCGATCAAATCGACGACTGAGCGCTCGAACCTGGCCCGGACGATCGGCCGGCTCAACGATGTACTCAAACAGGAGTCTTTTATCTGCATCGGTCCGGGCAGATGGGGGAGCTCAAACGCAGACCTGGGCGTGCCCATCGGGTATGGCGACATCTATCACGCCAGGGCGCTGGTGGAATTGGCCGGGGAGAACTGCGGTCTGCCGCCTGAACCTTCGCTCGGAACACATTTTTTCCAGGACCTGCTGGAATCTCAAATTTATCCGCTGGCATTGCAGCTCGACGACCCGGCGACAGTATTTGATCGCGCGTATTTCGATACCGCCCCCAACCACCTGGGTGAATTGCTGCCGGATGCCGCTGATTTCGCTTTCTGCCTGCGCGTGCTGCGCATCGAAGATACCTACCCCGGTAAGACCCTGCGCGTGATCATGAACGACGAGATCAACCGCGCAATTGCTTTCCTGGTAGCCAAAAGCGAATAAAAAAGCTTCCGCGCTATGAACGCGGAAGCTGTATATCCCTCAACAGGTTTGCTCAGGACTGGCTGGATGGATCCGATTGATCCTCATCATCCCCAGAGGTTTCGCTGACATCGCCTTCGATTTCCTCAACCTCGTCCTCAAGCTCGTCCAGCGCCTCTAACTCGTCATCCTCATAGTCATCATCTTCATCATCATCTTCTTCTTCATCATCCTCGTCATCGTCCTTCACTTCAAATTCACCGATCTCCTCTTCGAGCTCCTTTTCATCTCTCCAGAAGCGGTAAATGAGATACAAGCTGATGAGCATGAAAATTGAAAGAATGCCTTCAATCGGCCAGTAACTCCAACCGATTGAGGAAAGGAAGACCGCCACGCCATCCACGATCGTGTGGAAGAGCACTGCCATCAGGAACCAGAGGAATGAGCGCTCGACCACAGCGCGCCAAACCAGCGTGGAGAGGAAGATCTGTACCACGATGGCAATCAGGCGTTCAACACCCGGCAGCAAGCCGGTGTGCCAGGGGTTCATCCAGAATTGCTCGATCTGGAACAGCGTGTATTGAACCTCGCCGGTTGAAATCCCCTTGGCAATTTGCGCGCCGGCGTTGAAGAACAGCACAGTGAACAGCGTGGTCGCGGTACCCAGTACAGCAAGCAGAATACTTTCTGCGCCGCCATGCCCCACACCCAGCGCGAGCGCAGAACCAAATTTCTCCGCCTTGCGCTTCAAAACCTTAAAGCCCACCCAGCGCGCGGTTTCCTCAAAAATGCCCGCCATCAAGCCGGCGATCACCGCGGAGACCAGCGGCGCCCAATAATCCGAGGGTATCGGTAAAATGCCGTTATTGAACAGGGTATTGATCCCGTAACTCGCGGGAACGCGCAACACCTGCGAAGCAATGAACGTCAACACCCCTGTGAGCACGACCAGCCAGGACACTTTGAATCGTCGTACGATAAGGAACGCGAGAACGATCGGGAGTCCGAGCATAACAATGAGCGACAGAACGTATGTGATCAGCAGGGGAATATTGATCTCCATTGACAACACCTCATCTCTGGTTTACGCGGCCTGACTCGCTGCGCGTGAGATTCTCCAAGTATATCTGATTTCTTTATTCACGCCAGATATCATCTTATTCCTGTTGAAACCGGTTGTTTCACGTGAAACAATTTCAGACCGTTGACGCAAGCAGCCGGTCGCGGTTGAAAGTGCGCACAGCGTAGTACACAAGGACCGCGTCCACAATGAATATCACAACGCCGATCACGACGCCGACCCACACGCTCAGGTAGATCACCCCGGTTGCCTGACCCACCAGCAGCGCCAGCACAAGCAGTACCAGAGAACCGCTCGATTGATATGCCCCCATGAACGTTTGAACTTTTGCCGAGATCAATACGGTCGCCGCGATGCCCAACAGGGAGATAGCCGGGGAGATCCACAAAATGAGCGGGATCCAGCTGGGCAGCGGGAACCAGATATGTTTCATTGCCGGGTAGGCTGCCGCGTTGAGGACGATACTATACCCAACAAAACTGACCAATGTGATGCCTACCGCCGGGATGAGCCCCGCCAGCACCTTTCCCAGAAAGAGCTCTGTGTCTGACGCCGGGGTGTACAAAAGGGCTTCGATAGTTTTCCGTTCGCGCTCCCCGGCAAAGGACTCGGCCGCGATCACGGTGGAGAACATCAATGGCAGGATCAGGAAAAATGGCGCAAACAGGTAACCAAGCACCAGAACGATTCCCGCCTGGGTCGGGTTGTATTGACTGATCATATCCTTCATAAACGACGGCATACGTTCCAGGAACATGGCGAAGTCCGGATCCGCCAGCGGGTTGGATAGCCCAGCCGCGGGACTTTGGAAGGCAACGATCAGGCCGACTGGCATTACGATAACAAAAATCATCGGTACGATCAATAATGGCAGCCACACCGCCTTGTTTTGCATCGCTTCGCGGATGTCTTTTTTTGCGATGGTAAATACTGTTCTCCAGTTCATTTCTGCCCTTCCCTTGCCTCAGCCTGCAGCTTGAAATATATATCCTCCAGCGTGGTCCTTTGTGGGTTCACCCGGACAATTTGCGCGTTGAGGTGAACCAACCCGCTGATGAGGTAAGGGATGACGTGATCATCCGTCACCTGAACCCGCGCCACCCGGTCATCCATCTCGACTTTGACCACCCCTGGAAAATCTTTCCATTCGATCGGGGCTGGCTGCAGTAACTCGATCTCGACCCACACCCCAGGAGCGTATTGCTGCCTCAATTCATCCAGGCTGCCAATGGAAAGCAGCCTGCCTTTATTGAGGATGGCTACGCGGTCAGCCAGCCGTTCAGCCTCAGGCAGGTGATGGGTGCAGAGAAAGACCGTGCAATCTCCGCTGCGGCTGAGCGACTCGATCAACTCGTGCACCTGTAGCGCGGACTCCGGGTCCAGGCTGGCCGTCGGTTCATCCAGGTATAAAATACGCGGCTGGCTTAAGAAAGCCCTGGCCAGCGCGAGGCGTTGTTTCATGCCCTTGCTGAATGTGCTCACACGATCGTTTGCACGCTCGTTAAGTGTAAAAAATTCGAGAATTTCATCCGTTCTTTTTAACAGAAATGATTCTGTGAGCCCGTACAGGCGCCCAAAAAACAACAGGTTTTCGCGCGCCGACAATCTTTCATAAAGTGCGCTGGTTTCGGTCAGCACTCCGGCCTCTTTCCGCACCTGGCCGCCCTCGGTCACCGGGTTTCTGCCAAACACGCGTATGGTGCCGCTGGTGGGGGTGTACAGGCCATTCAACAGGCGGATGGTGGTGGTTTTTCCGGCTCCGTTTGGTCCGAGCAGGGCAAACACCTCTCCCTCTCGCACCTCGTAACTGGTATCCTGCAGGGCGTAGTGGCCGTTGAAGCGGTGGCTTAAGTGTTCAATCAAGATCGGTTTATCCATTTTGCCTTTCATAATGTTTCACGTGAAACACTAAAGAATAGCGGACACGGGGGTTGTTATATAAATGATCGGGGCCCCTGTGTCCATTCGTTTGACGAGGGTTTATTCTTTGTTTTTCTCCATTTCAGCCTTTGCCAGGGCGGTAATGCCGCTGATCCCGCCCAGGTTCATGGTGTCCACCGCGCTGGAGGGTACGATCACCAGCGCGCCTTTCTCCTTCAATCCCTCGAACAGCATGTTCATTGCCCGCAAGTGCAGCGCGGTCGGGTTGTTCTGGTAGGCTACAGAGGCTTCAGAAAAACTGGTCGCGATCTGTTTTTCAGATTCGCCCAGGATGACCCGCGCCTGGCGCTCGCGTTCAGCCTGCGCCTGGCGTGACATGGTGTCTTCCAGGTCAGCCGGGATGATCACGTCCCGGATCTCGACCGATTGCACGGTGATGCCCCAGGGTGTGGTGCGCTCATCTATGATCTTCTGCAGGTCGGCGTCCATCTTTGCCCGACCAACGAGGATATCTGCCAGCGTCATCTGCCCGATGATCTCGCGCAGCGCGGTTTGCGACGCCCAGGCGATGGCCATGCGGTAATTCTCCACCTCGAGAGCTGCTTTTTCGGCATCCCACACCACCCAGAACAGCACGGCGTCCACATTCACCGGAACCGTGTCACGCGTCAGAGTTTTTTCGGCGGAGAAAGGCGTGACCATTACGCGATGGTCGATCCATTCGGTGATGGTATCAATGATCGGGATGATCATAAAAATACCCGGACCCTTTAACCCGTGGAATTTTCCCAGTCGCAGAACCACCGCCTTCTCCCACTGACGGGCGACCTGGATGGCTGCCAGGGCAAGGAATGCCAGCACGCTCAACGGCAGGAAAACCTTGAGGATGGTCCCGTCCGGGTACCCTTTTTCGTCCATGACGATTGCGGATGCCACCGCCGCGAATAATAGGAGACAGAAAACGGTGATGGAAATCCCGTTAAAGTGCGTGTTCGTATTTTTCTTCTGCGCCGTTCTCTGGCTGCCGGGATTGTTCGTCCCGTCTTGATTTTCCTCGTTCGTTCTTGCGTCTACCTGTTTCGATCTCATTTTTCTCCTATTCATTCATATCTTTTAATTTATTTTTTGACAATTCTCCGGCGCGCCACGCCCGGATGTTTTCGGTCAGGCTCATCAATACATCGTCCGGCGCATACGCCTGCCACTCAAGCTGCTGGAGAAAGCGTTGCACCTGGAGATTCAAAGTGCTTTGCATGAGCGATTGTGTTTTTTCCTTCTCGAGCGGCTCGATAATGAACGTCCCGCGTCCCTGCTGGGTGGAGATGAGACCAGCGTCATCCAGCAACCGGTAGGCGCGCGCGATGGTATTAAAGTTGACCCGCAGCTCCGCGGCCATCTGCCGTACGGTAGGAAGCTGATCCCCCGGTTTCAGATTCCCGCCGGCCAGTGCGTCGCGCACCTGGTCAACGACCTGGACGTAAGTGGGCACGTCTGAACGGAAATCGACAGAAAATTCACCCGGTTTCACATTCTTTCCTCCTGTATATTGTATCATTGTATGATTGTATCATTGTATAAGGGTTTGTCAAGGGGGAAGTGATGATTTGAGGATGTTCGTCACCTTCCGTTGCGGCACAATCGAATTACAATGTACCCGTATAAGATTTCCAATCACACATTCAAGGAGCTCAAAATGTCGAAAGTGTATGATGACCTGATGACAGCTTTCGCTGGAGAAAGCCAGGCCAATCGCAAGTACCTCGCTTATGCAAAGAAAGCGGAAGACGAGGGGCACGCCCAGGTTGCCCGCCTGTTCCGCGCTGTTGCCCATGCTGAAACGATCCACGCGCTCAATCATTTCCGTTTCGCAGGTGAGATCGGCTCAACTGAAGAGAACCTCAAAACCGCCGCGGATGGTGAAAATTACGAAAGCACCGAAATGTACCCGGCGTTCATGAAGGACGCGGAGGCTGAGAATGACGCGCGGTCCTTGAAAAGCTTCCATTGGGCCAACGAAGCCGAAAAAGTTCACGAGATCCTCTACCGTGAAGCCCTGGCGTCTTTGGGCAACACCTCTGAAGAATACGACTATTTCATCTGCCCGGTGTGCGGCTACACTGAAAAACGATCCGCGCCGGAGAATTGCCCGGTGTGCGGAGTGCCTGGTGCGAGGTTTGAAAAGATCAGGTAAGTCCTGCCAGGCTGCTGAGACTCTTCATTGCTTAATACCCCTGGCCGATCGTCAAATTTATCTCAACCGGCCAGGGATTACACAAATGAATTATTTCTTCCAATAATTGCCTTCGCGGGTGGCCAGTCACCGCTGTTCGTTGCGAGGGGATGCCGAGAGTGGTAAAATCACGATGAAGATGCGGTTTGATTCCGCTGGTGTTATTAACTAAGGAGGATGAGTTCAGATAT
>CAYYBP010000083.1:0-9397 GCA_964470275.1 uncultured Anaerolinea sp.
GGTGCCGTCGGCATTCATGATCCACAAGTTGCGGATGCCGCCGTTGCGGTACGAGACAAATACGATTTGTTTACCGTCCGGCGACCAGTCCGGGAACATGTCGCGTTCCGGGTCGGTGGTCAGGCGCCGTATGTTTGACCCGTCCGCGTTCATGACATAAATATCGTCGTCCCCGTCCTTGGTGTGCGACCTGAAGGCAATGCGGCAGTGCTCGGGCGACCAGGACGGTTGGGAGTGATTGATCTCGTTCTCGCCAGAGAGGCGCACCCTGCCGCTTCCGTCAGCGTTCATGAGGTAGATGCCCTGGTGAACGGTTTCCCTGTCCATGGGGTCATACTGGAATACGATCTTTCCGATGTTTTCCGGACAGCCGCCGGGGGGCAGGTCAGGGGGAGGTTCTGTTGGAGTTACTACGATTTCTTCCGGGGTTGCCTGCTGCGGGACCGCGCTCTCCTGGACGATGCTCTCCTGGCTGGGATTAAGGGTCGCCTGGATTTGGTTCCCGACCTTATCAAGGAGAGAGCAGGCGGTCAAAAGAATGACCACAAAGCCACATAAAATGACAATTCCTTTTGATTTCATTGCGGCAACTCCTCATCAGATAAACAGCCCGCGTGACCATTCATACCATCAATTTTCAGTATAGCACTTTCAATATGGATTTTTGCTGTCATGTGCGTCAAAACGCTCCTCGCCGCTAAGCGGCACGTCGTAGAGAAAGTCCATTAAGAAAAGATACCATCTTTGTGAAACCTCGTCACCTCCGGCGCCTCTCGCCGTAGTGACTCGTCGTAGGGTATGTCTATAAAGAAAAAACACCCCTGAATGGGATGTTTTTTTTTGGCTCCTCGTCGAAGACTCGAACTTCGAACCTAGCGGTTAACAGCCGCCCGCTCTGCCGATTGAGCTAACGAGGAAGGCGTCCATTATTATAATTCAGGAACGCCTGATGTCAAGCGAGCCCGAAGCCTTAGCCCATGGTGAAATCGCAAGAGCCGTGGATCTCCCGCGGCTCTTTTATATTCTTTCCTCACTTCTTACGGTTGGGTGGTACAGTCCGTGCTCCGCAGACCACTCCTGCGCATCCCGCCACCGAATCCGGTGCCGTCCGCGCTGCGGTTGCCCGCCCCGCGCATGCCAGCGCCGCCACCTTGTGCGCCCATCTGTCGATCGGCAGCCCGCAGCATCCAGTCAGCCTGCGCCTGGGTGATATACCCGGCGGCCAGCGCCTGTTCAGCCACGGTCGTGTGCACCGCGGTCTTGAAGGCGCGGAATTCCTCGAACGTGCGCCCGGTCGACGTGACAATGCTGAACATCGTCTCGCCGGCGGCTTCGCGGGCTTCCAGTTCCTCCACGCTGATGCCGAGCTCGGCCGAGTAGGCGTTCATCATCAACTCGTGCACATCCTCGTTCTCAACATGGTCGGGGTCATTGGCACCATAGCCATACTGCCCGCCGCCCTGTTGATACAGGGGCTGATCCACGGGACCCTGCGCCCGGGCAACCGAAGTGGCGCCAATCACTGCCACGAGTCCACCAACCAACACTAAACTTACCAGTAATTTTTTCATTTTTTTCTCCTGTTTGTGCAGAGGTTTTCTCTGCTTGATTGCCCTCATGATAGCCGCCGGATGTGAATTTTCTGTGAAGAAGTTGTGATTTTCCTGTGAATGTTGCCCTTTGATCCGGAAATATTACATTGGGAATCGTTTTTGATGACATTCCACCCCGCGGCAAGATTGACATCTCCAATCACGGGTGCTATTCTATGCAGACAGAAAGACCCAACCAGAAAGGAATCCTCCATGACCTACAAGATCACATCTGATTGCATCAGCTGCGCAGCCTGTGAAGCCGAATGCCCCGAACACGCCATCTCCGAGGGCGACGGGCAATACGTCATCGACCCCGACCTGTGCCAGGACTGCGGCTCATGCGCCGAGGTCTGCCCCACCGGCGCGTGCATCCCGGCGTAAAGACCCTTTTCGCGAAAAAACAGTCTTTCATTCACGAAAGGCTGTTTTGTTTAACCCCTCTTTTGTGGAATGATATAATTTTTAAAATAACCACTCCTGCTCCAAGAGGAAACCATGAAAAAGTTCATCGCTGTTGCCGGGAACATAGGCGTTGGCAAGTCCACCCTGGTGGAGATGATCTGCGAGAGACTGGAATGCCAGCCATTCTATGAGCCGGTGACAGAAAACCCTTACCTCTCGGATTTTTACAAGGACATGCAGGCGTGGAGCTTTCACTCGCAAATCTTCTTCCTCACCCACCGACTGCGCATCCACCAGGAGCTGGTGCGGGTGGCGGGGTCCGTCATCCAGGACCGGAGCATCTACGAGGACGCCGAGATCTTTGCCCAGAATCTCTTCGTCCAGGGCAATATCAACGAACGAGATTACGCCACCTACCGCTCGCTGTACCGCACCCTGGCGGAATACCTGCCGCCGCCTGACCTGGTGATCTACCTGCGCGCGTCCGTGCCCACATTGTTGCAGCGCATCGAAATGCGCAACCGCGATTACGAACGCAGCATCGCCCCCGAATACCTGGACAGGTTGAATACCCTATACGAGAACTGGATCAATCATTTCACCCTGTGCCCGGTGCTCACCGTGCCAGCTGACGACCTGGATTACGTGGCACACACCGGCCACCTGGAATTGATCATCTCCAAGGTCAAGGAAAAACTTACGGGTAAAGAAGAAGTGATCTTTACCCGTGAAGAAGCAGACAGCCTGGAATAACCCGGCTGGCGAAAAATCCGATACCTGCGCTTTAAAGATCAGGATTTGGGATCGACCACGAGCTTGATGGCGGTGCGGACCTTTCCTTCAATATCCACATCCACAAACTCGGGTATACAGATTATCTCGATCCCGTCCTCGGCGAGATACCCTTTCGCCAGGACCAGCGCCTTGACCGCCTGGTTTACCGCACCAGCACCGATCGCCTGTACATCTGCGTGCTTATGTTCGCGCATCACCCCCGCGATGGCTCCCGCAACAGCAGCAGTACGGGAATTGGCTTTCACCTTGATGACGTCTACCATAACATCTCCCTCCTGGTTAATGCCAGGATAACGAAGCCAAAGGGGTATGTTTCTCGATGTTAAAAATAATTGTACACAATCCCCCACTCAATTTCAAGCACCTGTTGTATATACATTAATTAATTATTAGTAGATAAATGTATAGTCGTAGTCGTAGGGGGTGTGGATATGTGGACAGTCGCCTCCCGGAGCATAATCAACCGAACCGGCGACCAGTATTGAGGGAGCCGCCCCCATATCTTCCGCCCGGACGCGGGAGATTTATCCACTTCAAACTGTGCATGGTTTGTGGATAAAGTGAGAAAAAGCGGGAGTTTGCCGAGGAAGCAATAAGCGGTGGACAAGGGGTATAAACAGGTGTTTTTCTCCACAGGTTGAGCACAGCCCGAAAGCCTGAACGAGGGGATTTATCCGCTTTTATCCACAGGAAAACGCAATTTATCCACAGGTATCCGCAGAACTGTGCACAAATCCGCGAGACTACGCGCAGCCCCTCAGCCCGTCAAAAGGTCGACGGCTTCTTCGGTCGTATCGAGCAGGTGATCGAGCGGGTCCAACCGGGCGGCCAGGTGTTCCTTGTCCAGTCCCAGGTCGCGGCATAGCGCGAGCCAGTCTTCATAGGGCTGTTCCTTGTGTTTCATCCTGGCGGCCGCTTTCGTCCAGGTGTAGAGAAGAAGCCAGATGGCCGCGGCGGGGTGCACCGGGTAAAGCGCCTGGATGGCTTTCTCGTAATAACTGCGGCGGAAGGGCTGGAGACTGACGAGTTTTTCATCCGAGGATAATTCAGCCGAGAAAATGGACGGGTACGCAGCGGACCACTTTTCGAAATTTTCATCGGTCACTTCGTCGCTGGTGAAGAGCTGGATGAGATCCGGGTAGAAGCCCGGTAAGGCCGCGTCATTGGCGCGCGCGGGCAGGTCGACCATCAGGCGCCTGGTGGTCAGCGGGGCGCCGGTCAGCGTGGCAACCCCATTGGCGGCGTCGCGCAGCGCTGCCAGGTAGGCGCACACAGAACGCTGCCCTGCGGGGATGCTGCCGTCCTGCAGATCAGACCAGGCTTTGCGCGCCGGCACCAAAAAGCTGCGCGCGCGGGCGGCCACGTTCTCAGGGCGCCAGATCTGGGCGGTGGCGGAGGCGCGGGTGAAATCGTACCAGCGCAGTGGGTCATAGAGCACGAGAGGTACATTCTCCAGCCAGGCGCCGATCCAGGCGTGGGTGCGCAGTTTGCGCGGCGGCTCAAACTCGTCCTGCTCGTAATGGGCCAGGTCGAGGCTGACGTCAGGGCTCAGGCGGATGATCTCGCGCCGCTTAGCCACGGGGCGGGAATGCACGCAGATCAGGTCAATATCCGTGATGCCGCCCAGGAAGGGGTCTTCGTAGAGCAGCGAGCCCGTGATGTAAATACACACCATTCCGCGGTCCCTGGAGGCAAGTTTGTCCGCGTTCTCGCGGGCGTGGGTGAGCAATAATTCACGGGTGATGCGCATACGACCTTCTTTCAGTGGATCGGCAGTTTGGGCTGGTACGGCGCCAGCTGCAGTTCTTCGCGAATCCGATTATTAATGTAGTCCAGGTCCTCCGCCCGCTCCACGAAATTCAGGTTGTCGGTTTCCACCACCAGGACGTGGGTGGCGTGCGGCGAATTGAGGTAAAAGTCGTCGTAGGTGCGGTTCAACAGGTCGATGTACCCGCGTTCCATCTGGCGCTCGTAGGCGCGGTCGCGCTGGGCGATGCGCTTCATCAGCGTATCGGTGCTGGCGCGCAGGTACACCACCAGGTCCGGCGGGGTGATCTTCTCGGCCAGCGCTTCCTGTACGGTGTAGTACATGTCGAGCTCGTCGCCCGCCAGGTTGATGCGCGCGAAAAGAGAATCCTTTTCGAATGTGTAGTCGCTGATGAGGGTTTTTACGTACTGAAGGTGGTCGGTCACGTTGCGGCGCTGCTGGTGATACCGGCTGAGCAGGAAGAAGATCTGGGTCTGGAAGGCGTAGCGCGCCCGGTCAGCGTAGAAATTGGAGAGAAAGGGATTCTCTTCGAAAACTTCCAGCACCAGCGCAGCCTCTAACTGTGGCTGCAGCAGGCGCGCGAGGGTGGTCTTTCCCACGCCAATTACGCCCTCGATGGCAAAATACATATGCACGCTCCGGTTGCGCCCCCGGTTGGGGGATGGATTTTACGATTAAGAATATACCATAGATTGCCCTGAAGGGCAGGCAGGAGGGACCGGGAGAGGACTTACGAGAAGGGTTGGCCTGCCTGGCTGGCGTACAGCAGGATCGGGTCGAGCGTGGGTAGCGGGTAACCGAGACCGGTCATCACGATGGACAGCTCCCCGCGATGGTGGACGGAGTGCAGCAGCGATTGCGCCATGAACTGCCAGCGCGGCAGGGAGAGCCGCGTTTGTCCCAGGTTGAGCGCGATGACCTCCTGCAATTCGTATTCGTTCACGTGAGCCAGGTAGCGCCCGCGCCGGTCGTTGAGCACTGTAAACGCCTCGCCCAGCGCGGATAGCGTGAGGGTGTCCAGGTCGCCCAACGGGTCTTCCGGCTGGCTGTTCATACATTCCATCAGGAAGTAATATTCACACCGGAAGAGGTGGACCAGAAGGCGCTTGACTGACCCGTGGCTGGGGCTGGCATCCAGGGTCAGCGCTTCGCCGGGCATCTTCGCCGCGGTTTGCAGCACCAGGTCGTTGGCGTATACCGTGTAGTCGTGCAGGGTATACAGAGAGGAGCGGTTCATGGATTCCATGGTTGTCTCCTGAAGGAAATGAACGCCAACCCCGGATTACTCGAGGCGCCAGTACGCGCCGCCGCCGCCCTCGCGCTCCATCAACTTATACTCCACCAGCCCGCGGCGCAGCGACGCGGTATCTTCATTGTAGCGCGAAAGGATCTCGTTGACTTCCTTTTCAGGGTAACGTTTTCCCGGCTCGAAGGCTTTGAGCACATGGCGCAGGATGACGAGGAATTTCTTTTCCTGGGCAGGGAAGGCGGTGATACACCCGGACTCATCGAGGAATGCCTTAAGTACCTTGCGCTCAAAGGCGTCCTCTGAAGAGACCTCCGACAGGCGCGGCAAGTTCTCGGCTTTGAGCAGTTGTTGCGACATTTCCTGAAGCGACTCCGTGTGCAGTGAGTAGATATAATAGTGCCCTTCGGTGCGCGCCGAGACGAGCCCGATATCGGCGAGGCGCGACAGGTGGTGCGAGGTCGTGGACGCGCTCAAGCCCAGCGCCTGCGCCAGCGCTTCAACCGATGACGGCTGTTGCGCCAGCAAACCGATGATCTTGAGACGGTTGGCGTCCGCGAGGGTTTTGAAGAAATCCAGCAGGGTGTTCAGTTGTTCCTGGTCGGTCATACGCACTCCTATATTTCGATGTATATCGAAACGATTTTATCTTAACCAGAAGTTTTGTCAAGGGGCGAACGGAAGCAAAAAGCCGGTGAAAGATAGAACCGATCCCGAAACCAGGGTTAAGATTTCGGGATCGCGGAAGAGCGAACAACAGACAACAGGCGTCAGGCGAGTTTTTCCAGCTGATCGACCATTTCGGACAGGACGTCGAACCCGCCCTGCCAGAATTCCGCGGTGCGGACGTCGACGCCGGCTGCTTCGAGCACCTTCATTGGCGATTCGGAACCGCCCGCCGCCAGCAGCTGGATGTACTTGGGTTTGAACGACTCGCCTTCCTCTTTGTAACGCCGGTACAGCGATAGCACCAGCAGCTGGCCGAAGGTGTAGGCGTAGACGTAGAACGGGACGTTGTAGATGTGCGGAATGGAGACCCACTCGTACTTGAATTCATCGGCCACCGCGACCGCGTCGCCAAACTGGCGCTTGAGATTCTTCAAGTACGCCTTGCTCAACTCATCCACCGACGCGCCGTTGGCGATCATCTTGTGGGCTTCCTTTTCAAACATGGCGAAGAACGCCTGGCGTTGAATGGTGGCGTAGGCATCATCCACCTGCCGGAAGAGCAGGTCGCGGCGCACCGATTCATCGCTTTCCTCCGCCAGCATCTGGTCCACCAGCATCATCTCGCCGAAGGTGGAGGCGGTCTCGGCCAGCGGCAGGTTGGCGTGTTGGGTGAACAGGCTGTGGTGCTCGGCCAGCATGGAATGGATGGCGTGACCCAGTTCGTGCGCCATGGTCGCCACGTCATCCGCTTTGCCCTGGTAGTTGAGCATTACCCACGGGGTGATGCCGGGGTTGACCGTGGCGCAGAAGGCGCCGCCGCGTTTGCCCTTGCGGACTTCGCTGTCAATGTGGTCCTCGGCGAACACGCGTTCAGCCAATTTGGCAAAGCGCGGGTCGAATTTTGTAAAGGAAGCCAGCACCTTGTCGGCGGCTTTCTCATAGGCATAAGGTTTATCCGCCTTGGCGATGGGAGCGTAGATGTCATAGCGGCGCAGCTTTTTCATCCCCAAAAGCCGGGCTTTGAGCTTGAAGAAACGCTGGAAGACCGCGGTGTTCTTCTCGCAGGTCTTCAGCAGGGTCTCAATGACCTCATCGGACAGGTCATTGACCAGGTTGCGGGCGGAAATCGGGGTCTTGTGATGCCGCAGGGAAACCTCCTCGTTGCGCCAGTCGCGCACGATGGTCTGGTACATCTGGCCCAGGATGGGAGCGTCTTCACCATACACGCGGTAAAGCTCCTGGTAGGCTTTAGCGCGCATGTCGGGGTCGCTGCTGCGCACCAGGCTCATCAACTCGCCGCGGGTCAGCTCCCTCACCTCTCCAGCGATCTCCACCTTGAACACGTAGCGGTTGGTGATGGAATCGTAGAGCGTGTTGAGGGCGTTGACGCCGGTGACATTCTTGGTGTTGATGATCTTTTCCTCCGGCTCAGACAGGGTATGCGGCTTGAAGTGGCGCATTTCCTCCAGCCAGTAGCGGTAATCGCCAGCGCCGGCCATCAACGCTGCGGCATGTTCGTCGCAAAGACTCTTCCACCACAGGCTGAAGAACAGAACGCGGTTGCTGATCTCGGATAGCAGTTGTTCAGTGTGCGCCACCATGCCCAGGGCTTCCTGGTTCTGGGTGTCTTCGGTGAACCACAGTTCGGCGAAGCTTCCCAGGCGGTGCCCGATGCGGTAGAGCTTTTCCAGCTCCTGGATCATCGTCATGAATTCCGACTGGCTGATCTTGTCGGTCAGCAGGCGGCGCTTCTTCTCGAAGGCCGCGGTCAGGGTTTCCAGTTCCTTGTAGGCGGCTTTCATCTCCGGGCTGTTATACGCCGGGTACAGGGAGGCGAGGCTCCATCTTTTTTGTGAATACCGGGTAGATTTGGTCATACAACTCCTCTTTTTAAAAATGGTGATTGATTAATAGCCTGATCTTCACGTAATGAAAATATTATACTTTGTGCTTTCCTGCTCATCAAATCGATACCCGGTGAAAGGCTGGCCGGATGGGTCAGAAGCGGTGGATCTGTTCAAGCAGTAAATTGTGAATGCCCGGCGCGCAGGCGACCAGGGCGTAGGGCGGCTTGAAGAAATCGGGGTTTCCCTCGAGGTCGGTGACGACCCCGCCGGCTTCCTGCACGATGAGCGCGCCGGCGGCGATATCCCAGGCGTTCATCTCCTGTTCCCAGAAGCCATCGTACCGGCCGGCCCCCACGTACGCCACCTCGAGCGCGGCGCAGCCAAGGCGCCTGACGCCTCGTGTGTGGCGGGTGAGATGGCTGAACATTTGCAGGTTGCGGTTGAATTCCTCCAGGCTGTGATACGGAAAAGCGGTGCCAAGCAGGCTTTGTTCGAGCGCGCCGCAGGCTGAAGCGTGAAGCGGCTCACCGTTCAGCCACGCCCCTTTTCCGCGTTCAGCGGCAAAACACTCATCTCGGGAGGGGTCGTATACCACCCCCAGCTGCAGCACGCCCTCGCTCTCATACGCAACCGAGACCGCGTAGATCGGAACTCGGTTGGCATAATTGACGGTTCCATCGACCGGGTCGATATACCAGCGGTCGGTAACGTTCGCGCCAACCGCGCCTGTTTCTTCTGTCAATATCGCGTGATCGGGGAAGCTGGATAGGATGGCGTCCATGAGCAGTCTTTCGCACTGGAAATCGATCTCGGTGACCACGTCGGTCGCGCCTTTGTATCCCAGTTGGTGTTCCTTCGAATATCCATCCCGGGCGATCTTTCCGGCAGCCCGGACCCAGTCAATGACCTGTGGCAGCAGTGGTTTCAGCGATGAAGGCATTATCTTTCTCCTTTGATTTCAGCGATCAGTTGTTCAAAGAACGTTGTGAGATAGCTGGTGCGTTCGCGGGCAAGCGCGCGTCCGGCGGTGGTAAATAAGCGTTCTTCAACGTTTCTAAGCTTAAAAAGGTATTCG
>CAYYBP010000084.1:0-8790 GCA_964470275.1 uncultured Anaerolinea sp.
CAGGCGATTATTGGAAGCGTCGCGAAAGAAGCGGTAGCTGTAATATGAAAGTGGAACCAGCAGGATGATCACCAGAAGGGCAGAGACCACAAGGCTGCGTGGGAAGACCTGGCCTTTCTTTTTCCGGCCAGCGGAAAAACCCCGAATAAAGAATACCAGGGCGGCGGCAAATGCGATCGTAATGGCATTTGTGATGAATAAAAGCAACGCGCCGCTGGCAACATCCCAGCGCACCAGTGCCAGGCCGATACCCACGGTGCACAAGGGGGGCATCAAAGCGGTGGCGATGGCAACCCCAGGTAAGGCCGCGGAGAGATTTTCGCGGGTCATCGCGTAAGCCGCTGCCAATCCACCCGCCAATGCGATGATCAGGTCGATCGGCGTTGGGCGTATTCTGGCGAGAACTTCCGCGGGTAGTTCCTGCAACGAAACAAACGGCAGGAACCGATTCACCAGGGTCATTAAAAAAGAAAGCAGCACCGCGAGGACCGCGCCAAGGAACAGGGTGATCATCGCGCTGCGGAGCAGTTTCTCATCCCCAATGACCGAGGCGAGACCGAGCCCGATGATAGGCGACATGAGGGGTGCCACGAGCATCGCGCCGATGATCACAGCGCCCGAATTTGTCACGAGACCTGAAGTGGCAATGGCGCATGAAAGGATCACGAGCAGGAAAAAATCGATACCAGGAGAAGAGGACAGCCGTATATCAGCCAGTATTTCCTGACGTTCTTCGGACCGGAGCGGTTTAATAAGTCTATGAATCGATTTCAATTCATCCTTTGTGATCGCATTTGATGATTCTATTTTACCCAAATATCAAATTTTGAAAATAGACAATATGTGCCGCAAATTATCACAACGCAAAAACGAGGTCTAGTTGACTGCGGATTCACGTGCCTCGTCAATTATTGGATTAGTTGAGATTTAGATCGGGTTTTCTTCATCTCCAGAATCATATTCGTAAAACACAGGATAATTGTCATCTCATATCGGGTCATTTATTATTATATTGGTAATTATTTGGATAAATGAGCAATTATGTACTATAATTTTGGTAAATACACTATACAAAATAGAGGAAAAATGCCGGTAAAAAATGTAAGCGTCAATGCCAGATTAGTAGAAGGTTACAAAATCGAAGTGAATTCAAGGCAATTTGTTTCTATGGTTGACCAGCCCCCGATGGGAGGCGGCACGGATGCCGGTCCCACCCCACTGGAATACCTTTTTGTTTCCCTGGCGGGTTGTGTGGCTACCATCGGCCAGATTATTGTGAAACAGAAACGGCTGCCTGTCCGGGGGATCGAAGTCTTCATTGATGGTGAACTTGATACGGATGTCCTGATGGGTAAACGTGATGATATTAGGGCTGGTTTTTCCAATATTCGTGTAACGACGAAGATCGATGCGGACATGACAAAGGAGGAGAAAGAGCAGTTCGTTCGTGATATCGATGCCCGCTGCCCGATTTCTGATAACATTCTGAATACATCGACGATCAATTTTATTGTGGAGTAACCATGACTTTTCCGTTCGATCAAGCCAGTGGCGCGGGAAAAATTCCAACAGAAGTGCTGGTTGGCAGGAGACTCAAGGAGATCCGAACCGGTCGGGGTCTATCCATGCGCGCGCTGGCTGATCGCAGCGGCCTTAATATCAATACTCTTTCTCTAATTGAGAACGGCAAAACATCCCCCTCGGTAAGCACGCTGGAACAACTTGCGAACGCCCTGGGTGTTCCATTATCCACATTCTTTGAGCAGGAAATCCTCGAAAAAAAAGTTGTTTACACTCCGGCGCCCGGGGTTTCACTGGATCCAGCAAGTGAATCCCAGATGAAAAACCTCGCTGAGAATCTTGAAGGGAACTCCATCCAGCCGTTTCTCGTGACCCTCAAACCAGGCATGGGTAGCGGTGACCGGCAGGTCGTCCACACCGGATTTGAATTCGTTTACTGCCTGGAGGGTGAGGTTCACTACAATATCGATGGTGAGGAGTTTGATGTGCAAAGCGGCGACAGCCTGGTTTTTGAAGCGCACCTCCCCCATCGTTGGGAAAACCAGGGACAGCAGTTAACGCGCTTTTTAATGGTTTTTTACCCGGCTGATAATAAAGAGGACGCGGGTAGCCGGCATATTGCCCTAAATCATAATAGCAAGGAGATCACGATGAAGATAGTAGTTATCACTGAAGACGGAAAGACCATCAGCCAGCATTTTGGACGGGCTCCTTATTACCTGGTGCTCACGATCGAAGATGGAAAGGTGACTGACCGTGAAATGCGCGAAAAGCCATCTCACTCGCATTTTGCGCATCATGCACATGGCGACGAGCCAGAGGGCAAGGAACATGGAATACATGATGACGCGCATAAAAAACATGAGAGCATGGCAGAAGTGATATCCGATTGCGCGGCTATCTTATGCGGCGGGATGGGGATGGGCGCTTATCAAAGCATGCGTTCGTTGAACATCAAACCGGTGGTGACGGATATTAGCGACATCGATGCAGCAGCCCAGGCATATATTGATGGAAAGCTGATCGATCATACCGAACTGCTTCATTGATATTGGTCCGGTTGAAAGCCCGGTTTATGATCACGGGACGCCGGGGTATTGACATGTGTTTCCTAAATACCTTTGCATTGCTGGATGTTTTGCGGGAGGTTAACATCTGATGAAAGTAATTTATGAAGATCTTCTGACGATCATCAGCGCGCATCAAAAATACCTCAATGGTGAAAAAGGCGGGGTGAAAGCTGAACTTGAGGGATTGGACCTTTACGGAAAGGACATGACAGGGGTAAATTTTAAAGGCGCCAACCTGAAGAATACCAACCTTAAGCGTACGATCTTATGGGATGCCAACCTCGAAGGCGCAAACCTGGAAAACGCGGGATTCAAGCATGCCATCATGCAGGGCGTCAATCTGAGGGGGGCATGCCTGAAAGGTGCAGGGTTAAAGGGTGTCAACCTGATCGGCGCAGATCTGAGAGACGCCGATCTGACCGGAGCAGACCTCGATAGCGCGATACTTGAGGGTGCTCTTTTCAACTCAACTACGAGGTGGCCTGAAGGATTTGATCCTCAATCCCGTGGCGCAACGTTTATAGTGGATTAATGACAACAACCTGAACGTAAAAGGTTGATTATTGTGATGAATTCTGAATTAAAAAGGACCCCGCATTGATTAATGGTATTTCCCCTTTGTTAAATATCCTGATCTTGAGCCTTTTAGCCAGTCTGGGTACCGGGCTTGGCGGGTTGATCGCGGTTATCCGCCGACCCGGCAGAAGGTCATACGGTCTGTTAATGGGCATAACCGCGGGGGTGATGATCAGCCTGGCTTTCCTGGAGTTGGTTGCTGAGGCCTGGAAGCAGGCTGGTTACATCACTGCAACGATCGGTTTCACTATCGGCGCGGTGTTCATGTTCCTGTTGGATCATTTCGCGCCTCACATGCGCTTTGGCGAGCGCGAGGTGAGAGGTGAAACAGCTGTGCATCAACCGCGCACGCAT
Source organism: uncultured Anaerolinea sp. (assembly GCA_964470275.1). Lineage (GTDB taxonomy): Bacteria > Chloroflexota > Anaerolineae > Anaerolineales > Anaerolineaceae > UBA6107. The sequence continues at coordinate 3,522 of CAYYBP010000084.1, forward strand.
ATGGGTCCACGCCCCGGCGGGCGTGGGTTTGGCAGGCTTTACCGTCACGACCGGGTTTACGACACAAAACTCGTCAACACTGGATTGCTGCTGGCTGTTGGGATCACATTGCACAACCTGCCGGAAGGGATATCAATCGGCGCCGGTTACCTGCATGATGCAAAATTTGGGATCTTCATCGCCATTGCCATCCTGCTGCATAACATACCGGAAGGGATCGCTACCGCGCTGCCATTGTGTAAGGGCGGGGTTTGCCGCTGGGACGCGTTCCGCGTTGCGTTTCTCTCGGGCCTGGCAGAACCTGTTGGCGCATTGCTCGCAAGCCTGTTCCTGGTCAATTTCCGGATCCTGCTTCCGGGAGCATTGGCCTTCGCGGGAGGTGTCATGGTGTTCATCACCCTCGATGAATTGATCCCGACTGCCAGGGAATACGGGCATGAGCATTATACGGCGATCGGGATCATACTGGGATCGATCTTTGTCTTTCTCCTCTCGGGTATTTTTGGGGTCTAATTTTTTTCATACCCCGGAATTGCTCTCAGAACTGTTCACCTTGCTTCCAATTGAACCGGTTCCGGTAAAAGCTGTGCTTCATCGGATTCACCTAAGCATTTGATTTACTCCAAGTCTGTTATAAAATAAGAGCATATCAGCAGCATCATTTATGTGTATCCTGGAGGAGAGATGGCGATAGAAAAACTGGCAGTCGAACTGACGATCAATAACGAGCATAAAACCCTGCTTGTGAGCCCGGAAGAAACCCTGCTGGATGCGCTGCGCAACGCGGGGTATTACAGCGTGAAGTACGGCTGCGGCAGCGGAGATTGCGGCGCGTGCACAGTTCTCATCAACGGTAAGCCGGAAAAAAGCTGCACCATGAAAGCTGCAGACGCAGCTGGAAGCACGATCGTGACCCTGGAAGGCTTAAGCACCAATGGCGAACTTGACCCGATCCAGCAGGCTTACATAGAAACCGGGGCAGTCCAATGCGGATATTGTTCTCCCGCCCTCATTCTCTCTTCCAAAGCGCTGCTCGACAAGAACCCGAACCCGACCGAAAAAGAGATCCGCAAGGCGCTCAATCCTGTGTTGTGCCGCTGTACCGGGTATGTGCGGGGGGTTAACGCGGTCCAGCGCGCAGCTGCCGTCAGGCGCGGTGAAAAGCCTGCGCCATTCGTGCACATCGACAGAGATTTACCCGCTGATCTTTCGCAGATTGACATTCCGCAGGAGTATTTCCGAGCTGACGGAAACCGCGACCCGCTGCCGCCGCTGGTTTACACACCAGGATCGATGCAAAAAACCAAAGTGGTGGGCAAGTCGGAAGTGAAAGTGGATGCCCGCAAACTCGCCATGGGAAAACCCGTGTACACCGACGATATCCGCCTGCCCGGGATGCTCTACGCCGCACTGCTGACCAGTCCGCACGCCCACGCGCGCATTCGCAATATCGATGCCAGCAAGGCGCGGGCATTGCCGGGGGTTCACGCCGTCTTCACCCACAAGGACCTGCCGCGAGTCAAGTACGCCAGCGGCGGGCAGAGCTACCCGCAGCCGTTGCCGTTTGACCAGGTCAGCCTGGATAACAAGGTTCGGCATGTGGGAGACCGGGTGGCCGTGGTTGCCGCCGAGTCGCTTGAAATCGCCAACAAGGCGCTTGAGCTGATCGAAGTCGATTACGAAGTGCTGCCCGTCGTGGTGGATATGGAGCAGGCGATGGCGAAAGGTGCTCCAGTGATCCACGATGAAGACGACACCGAGGGCATTTTCGACCGCGAACGGAATATCGTCTATCACATCGAAGCCGAGGTCGGGGACGTGGATAAGGCCTTCGCCGGATCCAAGCACGTTTTCGAAGGTGAATACCGCACTCCCAAGCAGCAGCACGTCCATATCGAACCCCACGTTTGCATCACGTACTTCGATGAAGATGAACGCCTGGTGATAAGAACCAGTACCCAGGTGCCGTTCCACACCCGCCGCATTGTGGCGCCGCTCATCGGCCTGCCTGTCAAAAAGATCAGGGTCATCAAACCGCGCATCGGTGGTGGTTTCGGCAACAAGCAGGAGGTGCTCATTGAGGACCTGTGCGCTCACCTGACGATGAAAACCGGGCGCCCGGTGCGGATGGAATACACCCGTGAACAGGAGTTCACCAGTTCACGCCGGCGGCATGACAACATCATCCGCTACAAGATCGGCATAACCGGCGACCAGGTGACAGCCGCCAGCCTGTACCTGATCGGGGACACGGGAGCGTACGGCACCCACGGACTCACGGTGAACATGGTCGGCGGGTTCAAGGGGCTGACCCTGTACAACACCCCCAACTCGCGCTTTGTGTGCGATGTTGTGTATACCAATTCTGTTCCGGCTGGCGCTTTCAGAGGTTACGGCAGCATGCAGTGCCAGTACGGCATGGAAGTGATCATGAGCGAGATCGCCGCGAAACTGGGTCTGGATGTGATCGAGTTCAAGAGAAAGAACTGGATCAAGGTCGGTGAAGAAATGTATCTTTCGCAGCAGCTGGGCGAAGGGCGTTCAGGCGTCAGGCAATCACTTGAATCCAGCGGGATGGACGAATGTGTTGAAATCGGGGCGAAACTCACCGGTTTCAGAGAAAAACGCCAGCAGTACCAGGGTCAAACCGGCAGGTACCGCAAGGGGGTCGGTATGGCGGTGGTAATGCACGGCAGCAGCGTTGCCAACCTGGATATGGCAGCCGCTACGTTGAAATTGAACGATGACGGCTCCTTTAATCTGCTCGTCGGCGCCACCGACCTGGGGACCGGCTCCGACACGATCCTCGCCCAGGTCGCGGCAGAGGTGCTCCACACGGATGTAGCGGATATGATCGTTTATTCCTCTGATACTGACTTTACTCCATTTGATAAGGGTGCGTACGCCAGCAGCACCAGCTACCTGAGCGGCGAGGCGGTGCGAAAAACCGCGGAAGTGATCAAGAAACAGATGATCGAACACGCGGGGGTGATGCTGGGGGTAAAGGAGGTTTCCACTCTCAAGTTGGAACACAAGAAGGTGGTCGCGCCGGACGGACGCGGAGTAACCTTCGAGGAGATCGGGCTCAACAGCCTGCACCAGCAGCGCCAGCACCAGATCATGGCGACCGAGTCGCACGTCAGTCCGGTCAGCCCGCCGCCAACCGCCGCGCAGTTCGTGGAGATCAAGCTGGATACAGAAACGGGTAAGATCGAGATCGAACGCCTGTTGATGGTGGTCGATTGCGGTCGGGTGATCAACCCGATGACCGCCGCCGGGCAGGTGGAAGGCGGCATGGCGCAGGCCATGGGCTTTACACTGACCGAGGAAATGCCCTACACAGCAGACGGTCAACCGCTGTACACGAACCTGGCAAAATACCGCATCCCGCGCGCCGTTGAGATGCCGGTGATGGACGTGATCTTCGTGCAGACCGATGAGCCATCCGGTCCGTATGGTGTGAAATCGGTCGCGGAGATTGCCATCGATGGTGTCGCGCCAGCCATGGCTTCTGCCATTCACAACGCGACTGGTGTCTGGATGCGCGAAGTTCCATACACGAAGGAAAGGGTACTGCGTGCCCTAAACCCCGGGAAATAAGGGCATTATTCAAAAAGTGAATTGTGTAAGATAATTGATGATATTCTGTTTTGAGAGATCACGCCGGTAATCAGAAAAGGAAGGAGGTTTAATGGCAGAAAACAAAGATGGTTGTGTAAAACCTGTACGAGGACCAATTACGGCTGCAGTTGAAACCCCCTCAGCAAATTTAATTGTTGAAAAGGAGGTGTCGATGGTTCAAGCAAGAGTTGGAAAACCCGCCCCAGATTTTGAGTTGACCGCATTTCATCAGGGCGGATTCAAAAATGTAACCCTCTCGGATTACAAGGGTAAATGGATTGTCATTTGCTTCTATCCCGGTGATTTCACCTTTGTCTGACCGACAGAATTAACGGCAGTTGCCGTCAAATATGGTGAACTCCAGGCGTTGGGGGTGGAAGTATTGGCGCTCAGTACCGACAGTCGATTCTCGCATAAGATCTGGCAGGAAGAAGAGCTCTCCAAGATGGTGGAGGGCGGTGTGCCCTTCCCGCTCCTATCCGATGCGGGAGGTCGTGTCGGTACGATATATGGAGTGTATGATGAAACAGCGGGGGTTGATATCCGGGGGAGATTCCTGATCGATCCTGATTTCAATATCCGCGCGATGGAAGTTCTGACACCCGAAGTCGGCCGCAATGTTGCTGAGCTGATTCGCCAGGTCAAAGCCTTCCAGCATGTTGTGGCCACCGGTGAAGTCACGCCTTCAGGCTGGCAGCCCGGCAAACCCACACTGAAACCAGGTCCCGACCTGGCTGGCAAAGTATGGAAGGTTTGGAAACCCGACCAGGCGTTCTGATCCTTATTCGTTAAGACACCGGCGTATTTCCCATGGGGGTGAGTCAACCGCTCACCCCCAATTCATTTAATGAAAATGGAAAATATGATGTATAATATCCAAAATTGATATGGCGTTGACCGGGACGAGTAGCTGCTGAACGATCCTCCAGAGAGAAGGAGCCGCTGGCTGAAAGTTCCTTCAGGAAACCAGCAGTAAAAACCACCCTCGAGCCAGGGCCTGAAAGGGAATCCCCAATTAAGGCGCACGGTTGACAGCGTTACATGTCTAAAGAGATGGTCCGTAAACGGATCGATCTGGGTGGAACCGCGCAGTCATTTGACTCTCGCCCCAGCAGGGCAGAGAGTTTTTTTATTAATCAAGGAGGATGTTATGGCACACGATAAATATGAGGATTCTGAGTTATACAAGATTCGGCACTCCACCTCGCACATCATGGCGCAGGCGGTGTTGGAAAAATTTCCCGGCGCAAAAGTGGCGATCGGTCCAGCCATCGATGATGGGTTCTACTACGATTTCGACCTGCCCAGGCCGTTGACGCTTGAAGACCTCGAAGGCATAGAGAAGCGCATGCGCGGGATCATCCAATCCGGCGTGACATTTAACCGCAAGGTGGTCAGCGCGGACGAAGCCAAAAAGGTCTTTCACGACCAGCCGTACAAACTGGAGCTGATCGAGGGTCTGGAATCCGGCAATCTGGATGAGGACGGCAACCCGGTGACCGAGAAACCCGAAATTTCCATCTACGAACACGAAGGGTTCGCTGACCTGTGTCGCGGTCCGCACGTGGAGAACTCCCGGCAGATCAACCCGGCCGCGGTGAAACTGCTCAACGTGGCGGGGGCGTACTGGCGCGGGGATGAGAAGCGC
>CAYYBP010000084.1:8800-9386 GCA_964470275.1 uncultured Anaerolinea sp.
CCCATGCTGCAGCGCATTTACGGCACTGTCTGGAAGACACCCCAGGAGCTGAAGGATTACCTGTGGCGCCAGGAGGAAGCCAAAAAGCGCGACCACCGCAAGCTCGGACAGGAACTCGACCTGTTCAGCGTGAACGACGAAGTTGGCGCCGGGCTGATCCTGTGGCATCCCAAGGGCGGGCGCATTCGCAAACTGATCGAAAATTTCTGGTCTGAGGAGCATGAGAAAAACGGCTACGATTTCGTCTATACCCCTCATATCGGAAAAGCCCATCTCTGGGAGACGAGCGGTCACCTTGGCTTTTACAAGGAAAACATGTACTCCCCGGTGGACATCGATGGGCAACAGTTTTTCCTCAAGCCGATGAACTGCCCGTTCCACCTGCACATCTACAAGAATTCGCTCCGCTCTTACCGCGACCTGCCGCTGAGATACGCAGAAGAAGGCACGGTCTACCGCTACGAACGCAGCGGCGTGCTGCATGGGCTGATGCGCGTGCGCGGGTTCACACAAGATGACGCTCATCATTTCTGCCGGCCGGACCAGATGCCCGCGGAGATAGATTTTGTGCTCGATTTCAGCCTGC
>CAYYBP010000085.1:0-9190 GCA_964470275.1 uncultured Anaerolinea sp.
GTAGGTTGCGCGTTCGAGCCGCGCCGGGGGCGCTCTCCCTTCTGCCTTCAAATCCCAGGCGAACCGCACCGCACTTTCAGTGTGCTTCGCGAGGGGCGCCTATTTGGCAGTTAAATAATAAAAATCCCTGTTTTGTTTGATTAGATACCTGCGTTTTGGCAGGTGTTTTTGATCATTTTATAGCTTGGTGCGAATACATTTCCCAATTTTTAGTGACCTAAAATGGCATCTTATGGCACTATTTTTAATTGTATCTATCTATGCGCATTATTGACGTCATACTCTTTTCCCTGGAACCTGCTGCCTGATCAGTCTTTTTTCATGCGTTGGCATTCGTAATCCGGGAATAGAAGAATTTCTTGGTGATTTCTGTTGCCAGAACATATAATGCGGTTAATCCGATCATTGCCAGCATGAATGGCGCCGGCAGGGGAATAAAACCGAATATCTTGATAAATGGCAGATAAGGCAGGACGAGGGTAATGCTAATAAAGACCAGGGTACTGATTAACAAGAGTTTTCCCGGTCGGCTTTTAAAGAATACATGCCGGGTGCGTACGACCAGCGCGATGACCAGCTCGGTTAACAGGGATTCAATAAACCAGCCTGTTCGGAACTCTTCTGGGGAGGCACGGAATAAATACAGCAGTGTCCCGAAGGTGAGAAAGTCAAAAACTGAGCTCACCAGGCCAAAAAGGACCATGTAATTGCGGATAAATTTCGTATTCCAGCGGTGCGACCGATCGGTCATCTCCGGGTCTACTGCGTCACTGGCAATTGTCATGGCTGGAATGTCAGAAAGGAAATTGTTCAATAAGATTTGCGGAGCGAGAAGTGGCAGGAATTTGAGGATGAGGGAAGCGCCAGCCATGCTGAACATGTTGCCGAAATTGGCGCTGATGGTTGTGAGAATGTACTTGATGGTGTTCGCAAAAGTTACCCTGCCTTCATCTATCCCCTGGCGTAAGATCGATAAATCTGTTTTGAGCAGCACAAAGTCAGCGGCATCCTTGGCCACATCCACTGCCGTATCCACTGAAATTCCCACGTCCGCAGCATGCAGCGCTGGGGCATCATTAATGCCATCTCCCATATAACCCACTACGTGCCCAGTCTTCTTTAGAGCAAGAATGATCCGTTCCTTCTGGTTGGGATCCACTTCTGCAAAAAGGGTGGTTCGTTCAGCCAGGTGCCATAATGCCTCATCCTTTAAATCGTTAAGTTGGCTCCCAGTCAAAACTCCCTTTAAACTCAAATTCACCGCTTCAGCGACGTGGCGGGCAACCTTTTGATTATCTCCAGTAATAATCTTGAGTTCTACACCACGTGAGGCCAGGTCGACAATTACCTGGGATGCGTCAGCTTTCGGCGGATCAAAAAAGAGCAGAAAACCGGTGAAGATGAGATCCTTCTCATCCTTTTCTGAAAAAGGGTGCGTCACTTTATCGACTGTTTTTGTTGCCAGCCCCAGGACCCGGAATCCCTTTTCACTCCAATCGCTGTACCGCTTTTCAATCTCTGAGCGCACCTTGGCATCCATCGGCAGAATGGCGTTACTTGTTAGATACGACGCCGAAATCTTTAGGATATTATCCAGCGCACCTTTGGTAATGAGAGTACAAACACCGTTGGAATCAGCGGAAACTACACTCAGACGTTTACGAATAAAATCGTAAGGGATTTCATCCACCTTTTTATCATTGGAGATATCCAACCCCGCCTTTTGAGCAGTGGATATGATCTCTGTATCCAGTGAGTTTTCCAACCCGGTCTGGTACTGCGCATTAAGATACGCTAAGTGTAAAACGGTATCTGAAGGCTGTCCGTGTGTGTCGAGAGCACCATCCAGACGAACCGATCCTTCTGTCAGAGTTCCTGTCTTGTCGGTGCACAACACGTCCATGCTACCGAAGTTCTCGATGGAATTAAGACGGCGAACGATCACGCCGCGCTTGGCCATTTTCTGTGCGCCGTGAGAGAGTGTGACACTGATGATGGCCGGCAAGAGCTCAGGAGTTAATCCCACAGCCAAAGCCAGTGTAAATAGAAGTGAATCCAGGAATGGTTTGGCAAGGAAGGTGTTGATCGCCAAAACGATGACCACGATCACCAGCATCACCTGCGTAAGCATGGTGCCAAAATGCTTGATCCCCCGTTCGAAATCCGTCTCAGGTGGGCGCAGTCTCAGCCGATCCGCCACCTTGCCAAATACGGTTGCTTCACCGATTTCCACGACCAATGCTTCTGCCGTACCACTACTGACATTGGTTCCCATGAATATACAATTTGTGCGTTCCGATAAGCTGGCATTTTCAGGAAATGTGCCTGGTGTCTTTTCTACGGGAAAAGTTTCACCCGTAAGTACCGCTTGGTTAACAAAGAAATCATTCGCCTCAAGAACAATTCCGTCAGCAGGAATCAGGCTGCCGGCAGAAAGTTTTACGATATCTCCCGGCACAATTTGCTCGGAAGGCACCGTTATCACCTTGCCGTCTCGAAGAACACTGGATTTGATGGTTACTTGTGAGCGCAATTTTGCGACCGCATTGCTGGCAGAATATTCCTGTGCAAAGCCAAGGATCGTACTGCCCAATACAATTGCGATCACGATGCTGGCATCGACCCATTGTCCGACAATACCAGAAATAACCGCAGCCACGATCAGGATAAGAACGAGAGGGCTTTTAAACTGACTGAGCATGAGGCGCAGTGCAGTTGTATTCTGCTGTGCCCCGATGATATTTAAACCGTATTGCTTTACCCGCAGCGTGACATCCTCGGATTGGAGCCCGGATCTGGAAGCGTGTAATGAGGAAAGCAGTTGCTCCAGCGTTTTACTCCAATACGCCGGACCATTTTCTTGCATGTCCTGACGCCCTGCTTTTGGTAACGGTTCCTGGGCAATCTTCGAAGAAGTATTCAAATTCTTCTCCTATTCTCCTGATTACCATTCATCTGTATTAAACCTTAGTAAGTTCACTTGTCCGGAAATTGAATATTCTTACCTTTTCTGGGTTTATTGCGTGATCTTGATAAGGAAGCCGCAATCGGAAACCCTGCCAAACTGGGAATCCAAAACGAGATCAGTCGATAGGCCCCGACAACTACCACCGCGGTCGTACTGGGTATTCCCAGGCTGGCGTAAAGCGCTACCATACTGGTCTCAACAACTCCCACCCCTCCAGGCAGGATGAACGCAATTCTACCTAGCAATAAAGGCAAGGCATACCCCGAGAGCAACATTCCAAAGGTGATGTTGTCTCTTGCTGCGATGAACAGGAGGTACAGCGTAGCCATATCAAAAAATACATTCAGGAAGGCTCCCAGAGCCAGGGGGTGCCATTTTCCACTCCATATCGCGTCCCAGGCCAAAAAGACGGTATCCGTTTCTTGGGCTGTTGTGATTGGATTAAAAGGTTTTCGCCTTAACCGAGACGCAAATTGTGCAATCTGCATAATTATGGAAGCTGCACGTGTCCGATAATGACTCGCCAGGATTGAGACAGCGATAACCAGACCTAAAAACCCGAGCGTAAAGCTGAAACCGATGATCTGGATTCGAGTCAGATCGTGAACAAGGATCAGATGAACCAAACCAAAAATGGAAAAAATGACCAACATAAAACTGACAAAGAGAGAAGTTAATAGTCCGGCAAGGGTTGCTCCACCCACACTCCCCTTCTCGCCGCTGGTCCACTTGATGATTGAGATTGAACTACCAACTGTACCGCCGGCAACGAGGCCAATACTGGCGGCCCCTAAAACAATCAAGGTGCTTCGTAACAATGAAACGGATTGGCCGGTAAGTTGAAGCACCTTTTTTAATAAGTACCCGCTCCCCAGGTAACTCATCACCTGGGCCAAGAATGCCAAACCCACCACCCACAGGCGCATTTTATTAAGGACCTGCCAGGAATTCTCGAGGGCTTTTATCTGGGGTAAAATTAAATATAACGCCAGCCCGAATATGATCAGGGTTGCGGCGTTTCGCCAGATTTTCTTGTTTTTCGCCAGGTCTACATCATCCTGCAAATCGTGAACTCCATCGGTACTTAGATTGTCATTTGGTCAATTCACCCTTAGAGTGTACATCAACTTAGATCATTTTCGATGGATCATGTTATTGATATTCGAATTGTGACAGCTGTTTCTCTGTAGAACATCCAGCCTTCACCAAATCTGGGTGCAATTTCTTAAACACCCGACCTAAATAATTCCAACTCGACAGGAACGTTTTACACAAATATGGCATAATTGAACTCATTCAAATTTAGGAGAATAATATGATGCGAATTCGCTTAATAGAATTTGGAGCTCTACTGGTTGTCGCAATCGGACTCACTGCCTGCGCCCCAAAAGTGACAAATCCACCAATTACAAATGATGCGTCGACACAGCTGCCACAGGTTGTTGAGACCCCGGTTGGCGGTTTTGCAAGCTCCGCGACGCCAGCGATAAATGATACCCCGGTTGCTGATGTGGCAAGCACCGCAACACCTGCCTATGACGGGAATGCGCTGGTCATCGAGAAGCTGGAAAACCATCACAGCATCGACAGGATCTATAACGCGAAGCACACGCGTGAAGAATGGAATGCGACCCTTGACCGCATGATCGGTTATGGCGCCAAAATAAGCGAAGAAGAAAAGACCTGGATCATCGATTACTTATTGAGCCGACAATAGTCTCCCCATAAACAGACTTAAGGAATCATTAAATTGACTGTGCCAGCCATTGATATGGTTGGCACAATTTATTCGCAATTATCCGGTTTTACTATTTCATCCCGTACATTCTTTGTAGAACGCACAGGCCAACCGCTACCTTGAATAACAAGAGACCAATACACTAATTCAGACCTTGATTATAGATCGTAGTATTGCTCGATCTCGTAAGGGTGCGGGCGGATCTGGATCTCGTATTCTTCCTTCGCCTTCATCGCGATCCAATCCATGATCATCATCTCATCGAAGATCTCACCTTCCAGCAGGAAGGCATGGTCCTTGCGGAGCGCTTCTGTCGCTTCGCCGAGTGATGTGGGCAGGCATTTGATGCTCGCGCGCTGCTCCTCCGGCAGCGAAAAGACGTTGACATCGATCGGGCCAAAGCCGGCCGCGGTCGGGTCGATCTTGCGGCGAATCCCGTCAATGCCGGCCATCAGCATGGCTGCCATGGCAAGGTAAGGATTGCAGGTGGCGTCTGGCGGGCGGAACTCGAAACGCACCTGGTCGGGATCGGTGGCATACCTGGGCACGCGGATGGCGGCGCTGCGATTGCCCGAAGAGAAAAACGCGTTGACCGGTGCCTCAAACCCCGGAACCAGCCTGCGGTAGGAATTGGTGGTCGGGTTGGTCAACGCCAGGATAGCCGGAGCGTGAGTGAGCAACCCACCGATGTAGTACAGCGCGGTCGGGCTCAAGAGGTTTTTCGCCGTGGGGTCATAAAACACATTGACATCATTCTTAAATAGCTGCTGGTGAAAATGCATTCCGGATCCCGCCTCGCCGAACAACGGCTTGGGCAGGTAGGTGACGGTCTTGCCCGCCCGGTAAGCCACCATTTTGGAGATGTACTTGACCAGCATCGCGGCGTCTGCGGATTTTAGCATACCCATCATCGGGGTTTCGATCTCGCACTGCCCGGGACCGCCGACCTCGTGGTGGTGATATTTCACCGGCACCCCGCTCTGCTGCAGTAGCCTGACCATTTCTGTGCGCAGACCATAGAGCTGGTCGCGCGGCGGGATGGCGTGGTACCCACCATGGATGGGTATGGTATGCCCCTGCCCTGGCTGAGAGCTGTTCCAGTTGGCTTCACTCGAATCGACCCGGTAGCATGCAGCATGAATGTTGTTTTCCAGGCTCACGCTGTCGAAAATGTAAAACTCCAGCTCCGGCCCCCACACGCTGCGGTCGGCGATGCCGGTAACGCGCAGATACTCCTCGGCGCGTTGCAGCATCACCCGCGGATCACGTGTGAATGCCTTCTTTGAATCAGCTTCCACCGTACTGCAGATGAAGCTGAGCGTGGGCGCTTCCCAGAAGGGATCCATAAACCCGGTGGCGAGATCGGGGATCAGCGCCATGTCGCCGGACTTCACACTCTTAAGACCCACGCTCGATCCGTCAAAGCCGACCCCGGAGCTCATCGTGCGTGGAGAAAACTCGACCGCGCTGAGCGTCACATGGTGCCAGCGCCCAACCAGGTCGGTAAACTTGAGATCGATCATCTCGATGTGATTTTGATGGATGAATTCAGCAGCATCTTCAAAGGACTGGAACATGGCCCCTCCGGGATATGGATTCAAGGATCAACCAGCGTATCTAAAACGAGTATAACCCAATAACTCCCACAACAAAACATCTCGAGAACAGGTCGTGTTTCATGATTTTCAGTTCACACGATTATGAGGTATGATTAACCCTATCTGAGGGTGCCCGTTCTGAATCAACTTGGTATAGAATAAATATCTGACAAAATCCACTTTCTCCTGGTCCGGAAAGACTCAGGAAACTTTGGAGGTTAGGTCTTCCTCATTTGACGTCGTGCGATGTCGAATGGGCGGAGCGCGGGATCAGCACAATCCTGATTCGACTCAAATCAAATTGATAAAAGCAACTACCCTATTTCTATTTTTGATCACGGCTGGGATCGTTATCTGGGGGATCCTTTCCCCGGTTGGCCTGCGCGCGGCGCTGGACAATAACGCCTGGTCGATCGATTTTATCAGGCAGTATTATCACCTGCCGGGGTCCCGCGCAGACCTCCCGACTCCACCGGTCACGCATGCCAACGCCGGATTGCTGCTCTCAAGGAAGGCGCTGCTCGCCGGCGATTACGCCCAGGCGTTGGCGTATATCGCCCCGCGCACCCAGAGCGGCGACCCGCTCGCTCTCGATACCTACGCGCAGGTTCAGTACCTGGATGGTGATCTCGAGGGAGCGGTACAGACCTGGATCCAGTTGGAGAACAAAGTCACTCTGGAACAACTTGCCAATGCCATGCTTGAACAAGGGCGAACTGATCTGGCCATCCTGTGTTTTCGGAAGTTGTATGAATTGAATCCAGAGAAATATACCTCCAGCCTGGCTGTCACATACAAGAACAACGAACGCTTCGCTGAAGCCATTGCGCTCTTTCAACAGTCCATCCAGGATTACCCGGATTCGGAGTACAAGGTCCACTGGCTGCGCTACCTGGGAGATATCTACGCAAGGCAGCAGAAATATGCTGAGGCGGAGGCAACCTACCTGCAGGCGGTGGCAACCGACCCCAAAGACCTGAGGTCATGGCGCAATCTCGGCCTGATGTACTCGGGATCGCTGAAGGAGTATGAAAAAGCCGCGGACTGTTTTGAAAAGACGATCGAACTGGCACCCGATGAGATCTCGGGCTACCTTTGGGCAGCCGGCGCGTATGAACAGGCCGGGTTGACCGACTTAGCCCTGCAAACCTACCAGGCCGCGCTGGAGATCGACCCCGTCAACATCGATGCCCTGGCGGGGATCAAACGGTTGGCCGGCGCGGATTAATTCTTAACAAATGACTGGCTCACAAGGTTTTTCACTGTCGCAGCCAACACCAGCAGCCCGCAGGGCCAAATTACGGGACGTGATCCTTACCGCGGTATTTCTGTGCATCACGGTGCTGTACATCTTGTTGATGGTCCGCGACCGCGTGCCGGCAGCCGGTTGGATCGTATTGGTGGGGCTGTGGGGCGTTTATACGCTCCTCGAGCGCCGCTTGACCTTCAGTACCCCCATGGACCTGTCCATCCTCGGACTGGCAGCCCTGATCCCGCTCAGCCTGGCGGTATCCACTGACCAGGCGCTGTCCATGCCCAAGGTCGCGGGTCTGCTGCTGGGCATGGCGCTGTTCTACCTGATCGTCAATGCAATTCGCAGTCTGCGGCACCTCCCCATCGTCATTGCCGCGCTGATTGTGCTGGCGTTCGGTGTTCCGCTCGTGGGGCTAATCGGCGCGGACTGGTCCGGCAGCGGTTTTTCGTTGCCTTCAAGGATCCTTGCCCACCTGCCGGTGCAGCTCAGCGCGCTTCATGCCGCCACAGGCAGCGGCGGAATCCACGTGAATACGGTCGGCGGTGCGCTGGCGTTCCTCGTCCCGCTGCTCATCGGGCTGCTGTGGGACCGCGGCGCGTTGCCCCCCGGGCGGAAAACACTGGGCTTCGTGATCAAGCTGGTCATCGCCGCCGCCCTGCTGCTGGTGGTGGTGATCCTTGTACTCACCCAGTCGCGCGCCGCCATTCTGGGCAGCGCCGCGGGCATCCTGGCGCTGGCATTTCTGAAGAACAAACGCTTTTTATGGCTGATCCCAATCCTGCTTATCCTGTTGGTCGTCGCCCTGCTGGTCTTCGCGGACGGAAACATCGCCAATTTCATCGCCCTGCTGGATACCACCCAGGAGAACGACACCCTGCCGGTGCGCATGGAGTACTGGGGGCGCACGGTGTACCTGATCCAGGATTTCCCCTACACTGGCGCGGGTCTCGGCACCTACGGCAGGCTGTTCCACGACCTTTATACTTTTACACCGTTCTCCATCCAGGGAGAAGCAACTTTCTACGCGCATAACATGTACCTGGCGGTGGCGGCTAACATGGGCATTCCTGCCCTGGTGCTGTATTTCGCGCTGATCGCCGGCTTCTTCGGGATGACAGCGCGGACGCTCCGCCACCCGCAGCCTGTGGTCCGGGTTCTATCGATCGGTCTGGCGTGCGGGTTGCTGGCCAACCTGGTCTTCGGCCTGTTTGACAATTTCATGCTGGGCGAAAAACTGGCCGTCATCCTGTGGATCTATTACGGGCTTGGTGCCGCGCTGTACATCCACGCGCCTGGGTTCGGGCAGACAGAACAAGCATCATCCACCTGGAAGCAGCCCGGGTTGGGGGCTGCCCTGGCGACGCTGGGGATCGGCGCGGCCGGCTGGATCCTGTTCTCGCTGGCGGCCATCGCCTTCATCAACCTCAACCCCTACATTGCCCTTGGGGTCGCCGCGGTAGGCGGATTCGCGTTGGGCATCCTGCAGACCAGCCGTTTCGCTGAGACGAGGAAATATCCCGTCCTGGTACACGCATCCGCGTGAAAAACGATAAAATGGAGCCAATGACCGACTCGCAGAAAACCATCAGCCGAACAGCTGACGAGTGGGACCTGATCATCACCCCGCGCAA
>CAYYBP010000086.1:0-9150 GCA_964470275.1 uncultured Anaerolinea sp.
GCCTGCCTGTCGCGACACCGGAATAGATAAAAGCACCAAATATGGGGGATGGTATAATGCAGCAGTTAATTCTAAAACTTATGAGAGAATAAAATGCCAAAACTGCAGACCCCTTGTCCACGTTGCAGACAACCCATCCTAGCCGATGTGCAGATGTTGTTTGACATGACCACAGACCCCACTGCCAAACAGAAGCTTCTCAGCCGCAATACCAACATTGCCCGCTGTAATGCCTGCGGCTACGAAGGGTTGGTCAGCACGCCCATCGTTTATCACGATCCTGAAAAAGAATTGCTGCTCACCTACTTCCCGCCAGAATTGGGTCTGCCAATCAACGAACAGGAAAAGCAAATTGGTCCGCTCATTAACCAGGTCGTCAACGCCCTGGCGCCTGAAAAACGAAAAGGTTATCTCTTCCAACCGAATACCATGTTCACCTACCAGACCCTGATCGACCGGGTATTGGAAGCCGACGGTATCACCAAGGAAATGATCGAAGCTCAGCAGAAACGCGTCAACCTCCTCCAGCGCTTGTTAACCACATCCAATCCGGCAGACCGGGTCACCATCATCCACCAGGAAGCAGAACTGGCTGATGGTGAGCTCTTCACCATACTGTCTACACTCATTCAGACCTCAGCCTCCCAGGGTGACGAAGCCGGCGCCAGGATGCTTGCAGAAATTCAAAATGATCTCCTGAAAGAAACAGATTTCGGAAGAAAGCTGCTTGCAGACAGCCAGGAAACCCAGAGCGCGTTAAAAGAACTCGATAAAGCCAACAAAGAAGGTCTTACCCGTGAGAAATTACTGGACATCCTGTCATCGGTAAAATCAGAAACCAGCCTTGTTACGCTTGTCAGCCTCACCCGCACCGGGCTGGATTACCAGTTTTTCCAGGTGCTCAGCGAACGCATCGAGGCCAGCGACGGTGAAGTGAAACAATCCCTGGTCGTGCTCAGAGACCAGTTGCTCAAACTCACCCGCGAGATCGATCTCGAAATGAAAAAACGGCTTGAAAACTCAGTCACGCTCGTGGAATCGATCCTCAAAGAGGAGGATATCCAGGCTGCCATTGAGAAACACGCCCAGGAAATTGACGAATTCTTTTCGCAGGCGGTTCAAATGGAATTTGACAAGGCTAGGGAAGAAAATGACCTCGCCCGCATCGAGAAAATTCAAAAATTAACCGCGGTCATTGATAAATTGACCGCGCCCCCGCCCGAAGTGGAATTCATCCAGGCGCTGCTTGAGGCGCCGGATGAAAGCGCGAGGGTCAAGCTGCTGGATGAAAAGCCTGAACTGCTAAGCGAGGATCTCCTTCAAACGATCAATTCGATCATCGCCGAAGGTGAATCCAGAAAGCAATCCCCGGAACTGCTTGACGCTTTGAAAAGCATCTACAAGCTCGCTCTTCGTAAAAGCATGGAAAAGAATCTGAAATCCTGATCGCGTAAAAAAGGCTTCCTCCGGTAAACGAGGAAGCCTTTTTTAATCCAAACAAACGGCTTTATAAATTATCCAGCCTCGCCCCGTGCCCCCGCACAGTAACAATATACGGGTGTAAGGGATTTAGCTCCGCCAGGCGGTCTCGCAGTCTGCGGATCAAGGCATCGAGCGCCTGCTCGGAAACCCCCACCGTTTCTTCCTCTCCCCACGTGCACTGGATCATCTCATTCCTCGAAATCACCTTGCCCGACTGCACATACAGGCAGAGGAGAAGCCTGAACTGGGCAGCAGATAGCGGCGGATCCAGCTCGCGGCTGCCAATCCAGACCCGTCTTGATTTCGCATCAAGTTTCAATTTCCCGGGCTGATTAAAAAACGCCGGATCCAGATCCTCCATCGGCATTGTGGCATCTGAGCTGTAAAAACCGAATTTTTGGATCAAGGCAATCTGGATCACATCCCCATCGACCAGCTGCACCGGGCTGTCAAGCGCTTTTCCTTTGTGGTACGTGCCATTTTTACTGCCCAGGTCTTCAAGCAGGCAATGCCCGTTTTCAACCGTAACCCGGGCATGATGACGCGAGACCTGCCGGTCCTCAATCAGGATCGAGCAATCCGTTTCTCTGCCGATCACGATTGGTTCGATGATCATCCAACGACCGCCTTCCAACGGTCCCTGGAGCGCCACGAGCACAGGATGCTCTCCAGTGGCAGATTGCCCGGGGTTATTCTTGGTCATTCACCCTCCAGGAAATAAAAATGCACCACAACTGCATCAGGTATAATATAACAGAAAATGGATATTTCACGAAAAATGAATTCTGGAACATCTTTACATGATCATACCGCTTAAGGTCGGCGAAACCCTGAGAGGCAGGTACCGCGTCCGCCAGATTATCGGCCAGGGCGGTATGGGCTGCATCTACCTTGCCGATGACTTGAGGCTGGAAGGCCGCCAGTGCGCGCTCAAAGAAGTTGAACATGACCGGACCCTGCCAGAAAACCTCTTGAAAGAAGCCCGCGACCAGTTCCAGCGCGAAGCCACGGTTCTGGCCCGACTTGATCACCCCAACCTGCCCAAGGTATCTGATTATTTCTCCGTTGGCAACAATGATTACCTCGTGATGGATTTCGTACCGGGCAATGACCTGCGAACACTGATGCTTGAAAGAAAGGCTAAAGGCGAATTCATAGAGGAAAAAGAGGTCTTGAACTGGTCTTACCAACTGGCAGACGCTTTGCAGTACCTCCATATGCAGAATCCGCCCATTCTTCATCGCGACATCAAACCCAGCAACCTCAAGATCACCCCCTCCGGGTTGTTAAAGTTGGTCGATTTCGGGCTGGTCAAATTGATGGCGCCGGGCGAGGTGACGATCACCATTCTCCAGGGTCAGGGTACAGCCCTTTACACACCCCTGGAGCAGTATGGCGGCGACATCGGTCACACGGATGCCCGCAGCGATGGATTCGCCTTTGCCGCGACCTTGTATCACCTGCTGACCGCCACGCCTCCGGTGGATGCCCGCCAGCGGTTCATTAATCCCGCCTCACTTCTCCCCATCCGCCAGATCAATCCTGCGGTAACGATGAAGACCGAGAAAGCCATCCTGTGGGGAATGGCGCTTCACCCTGATGACCGTCCTGCCAATGTGGAACAATTCCGTGAGGGTCTTATCGGCAGCCGACCGGTTTCAATTCCTTCCGGCAACCGCGTATCAATTAAACCTCCGCTCTTCTCAAGGCGCACGCTTGATCGACAATGGGTGATCATGATTGCGATGAGTGTGATCACCCTGTTAATTACACTTCTACGGTGATTTTTACTTCTTTCGGCGTATCCAGTAGAATACCAGCCCGCAGCCCAAACCGATCAACATCCCGATCAATACGATAAGCAGCACATATAGCGTTCCATTTTCGCTGATCGCAGTCTGGGCTTTTGTACCTCCCAGTGCGAAGTAGAGGTAGCCCAGGTTCCCTCCCAGCGCGAGGCACAATAACGTAAAGAATTTCCATTTCGCAGTTAGCGCCCGCGAGCTAAAAAGACTAAACAGGATCGCCGTGCTGAAGATCAGCAGGTTGGCGAGGAACCAATCTAAGACTGCCAGCCGCCCCTGTTTGTGGGTCTGCACCAGCGGTCGTTCAGGTGTCGGCGTCGGAGGCGGGGTTGGGGTGCTTTCATCCGTGACCTGAACCGGCACAGTGGGCTCATACGAGGTTACAACGCCGCCCGCGTTGGTGATATCCAGCCTCAATATTTGTGAAATTAACGCCGGCTCAGAAGTGACTTTTAGTTCAAGGCTGCCAACGCTGGCGATTTTGTATGTGATTCGGGCATACCCGTCAATGGTCTGTGCTTCCATCTGCTCAACGGTCCCGCTGATCGAGCGGGTGTCGATCAAGAACCTCGCCATGGTTCCATCCGGCACCGGGTGTCCGTTATTGTCCAGGATTGGACCCGCCCTCACCGGAATGGTATCCCCTGCTTTGTAAAGCAACGGCTGGCTGTAATCTGAAGGGGGCACAGCATCGATCTCTTCCGTTCCATCAGGGGATTCTATGTAAAGCGGGATCATCTGGTTCGGGTCAGGCGAGGTGGCTTTCACCAGGTCATATTCGATCCCCGGGACGGACACAGGTAATATTCCCACCGGGCTGAATTCCTGCAGCAGCGTCCTTGCTGCGACATCAAAAGCCTCCGGGATCTTACTGTAAAAGGCGTAATACGCGCTGAATTTTGAGATATCAGTCGCGTCCATAAAATAAGGCGCGTTAAAAGCCATTCCGATGATCTTTTTATTGCGAACAAGCTCAGGTCGTTCGTTAAAAAACCTTTGAAAGATCACCGCTTCAGGTTGCGTGGCAGAAAACTCAGACAGCGCGAATATGATCCACTGAGCCGCGTTGATATCCGTTTTCGTCGTTTCACTTTCAGCAGCATTTTCCAGGATCAGGCGGATGCTTTCAAATGAATACACCTTAATATTCGCCGCCTGTATCGGATCGCCGGCGCCAGCCCCGTATAACCTCACCAACGAATTCATAAGCGATTGTGCTGGAAAGATGGATTGTTCGGTACAGACACTGCATTGTTTATATGGAACCACATCAGAGATAATCACGATGCGTTCTGTGTATTGTGGCGGGTCTGGAAGAACGGCGGGGATTTCTTCAGCGCTCGGGTTGATGAGCGTGACGCTCGCTTTGATGATCTCCTCGATCTGGCTTTGATGCGTTCCCACCTCTTCCAGAGAATCCGCACCTGGCAGGACCGCCTCAAGCGTCAGTTCAGGGTAAAGTTTCACCTTGAGCCGTAAAATATTGAGCACCGCCTGATCAACCCGCACCTGGAAGGCGCTATCCTCTTCGTATTTCTGAACGAAATAATCGATGGTTCTAACCACTGTCGTGTGTGAATCCGGGTCGCCGGTGGCGATGATGTTGCCCAGGTACAACAAATCGTTTCCTGCCAGCAGCGCAGACCGCGCCACCTGCCGAGCGTCGTAGCCGGTATTCAACGGATCGACAAATTTACGCACGGCATCGGTTCCCAGGTCATCGCTCACGATCACGCCGCCGTTCAACCGCCAATCATTAAACTCAGGCAGCAACATGATCTGCTCCAACGCTGCCGCGTCAAACGAGACGGGTTTGGTGGTTGCCCTGATGTTGCCCTGAAAACCCTGGTAGCGGATATGAGATAGCAGCAGACCATCCGTTATTTCTGCCTGGTCTTCATTATTGCCGGTGACCGCGAAAAATGGATAGAGTTCGATCTGCTTGAGTTGTTCCAGGGATTTGCGGACGGTGGCAATTTCCTCGTCCGGTTCCCGGTCTGCGCTGCCGCGCCCCGGGAAATGGGTCGCCACGACCGCCATCCTGTTGCTGCTCCCCTCGTGCACCCCCTTGATATAGGCATTGCCCATCAATCCAACCCAATAGGGATCGCCCCCAAATGTTTTAACCCCCAGGTTGTCCTTACCATCCATCCTCACAGTATCCAATACATCCAGCGAAGGACCTAATAGCAGGTTGATCCCAAGACTGCTCAACTCATCACCCAGGATCTTCCCGACGGCTTGTGCATACTCCGGTTTCCAGGTCGCGCCGATCGTCATCAAGTTCGGGAGGCTGGTGACCCCGCTCAGGATCTGGTCACCGTCATACAGGTCGCCGGCCTGTTGGATCCCAATAAGCAGAGGGGAATACATCCGCAAGGTATTCGCGTCAGCGTGTGTCTGATAATTGACGCTTTGCAGGTTACGTGTCAACTCCTGCAGGGATGGAAGTGTGTTTTCAGGTCCGGTCAAATTGTCATTGGACACGCGCAGAACCACACCCCCAACATGTTTGTTCACGATCAAATTGTTAATTTGGCTCCCGGTCGCTACGTCTGTCCCCTGGAAGGAGACCAGGAACACCTGCCCGACCCGTTCCTCAGCGCTCATCGCGTTGAACAGGCGCTGCGCTTGTATCGTGATCGCGTCATCCTGCGCTTCGAACGAAGCCTGCCCTAACTTGATGGGCAGCGCGATGGTGAGTAGTGTGATTAATAAAACGAGAAGATGAAAGCTTCTTTTCAATTCCGCATCCAGGATTAATGACCCAGCGCGATTCGCTTATGCAACGACGGTTGGATGTTTCCTCCGGTCACAATGAGTACCGCTGGTAATGCAGATATTTTACCAGTAAGACGGGCAGCAAGTCCAACTGCCGCGGAACCTTCGATGATTTCGTGATAGGCTTCCCAGGCGTACCGGATGGCAGCTTCGATCTCTTCTTCAGAAACAAGCAGGATATCATCCGCGAACTGCTTCAGCATTGGTATGGTGATGGAATCATGCGCGATTTCACCCGCCAAACCTTCAGCGATGCTCTCCATCTCCACCACACCCTCCTGGCTGCCTTTCTTCAATAGCTGATACGCAAAAGGTGAAGCGGTCGATTGGACCCCCACCAAAGCTGGTCGTTTCTCCAGACCGCTCAGGTAAATGCCCAATCCTGAAAGTAATCCCCCTCCGCCCACAGGAACTACCAGTGTGCGGATATCTGCGAAATTTGCCAGGTCAGCGGATAATTCGATCCCCAGTGTCCCTTGCCCGCAGACAACCATCACATCATTGTACGGAGAGACAAACACTTGCTCGCGTTCCCCGGCATACCTCATCGCTGTGGTTTCTGCCTCCACATATCCCCCGCGAATCAACCGGACATCCGCACCCAGTGCGGTCATCGCTGAGAGTTTCACCTGCGCCGCGTGGTCAGACGCGAACACCGTGCATCCAACGCCTCTCAGGCGCGCCGCGTACGCCACCCCCTGGCCGTGGTTTCCAGCCGAGCAGGAGACCAATCCTCGTTGCATTTCATCCTGTGAGAGGGAGAGGACTTTGTTGAGTGCTCCTCGGATTTTAAACGAGCCGGTTACCTGGTGATTTTCCCACTTGATATAGCAATTGAGATTTTGATCGAAGGTGACCGGGCTCGAGTTGAGAAAACTCTTGATGCGCTCATGAGCTTCCCCCACCCGACCCGCCGGGATCATTTTCTCTCCACGATGCTTATCGCTTTGAGCGGATCATCCGTCATGATCATGTTAACCCCCAGGTCCATCATGCGGATGATGTCTGTCTCATTGTTGACAGTCCACACATTCACCGATCGACCCCTGCGTTTTTCTCTTTCCATCAGCCCGGCATTCACATCATGAAAATATGGATGCAGGTATGTGGGGGAGACC
Source organism: uncultured Anaerolinea sp. (assembly GCA_964470275.1). Classification (GTDB taxonomy): domain Bacteria; phylum Chloroflexota; class Anaerolineae; order Anaerolineales; family Anaerolineaceae; genus UBA6107. The sequence continues at coordinate 7,187 of CAYYBP010000086.1, forward strand.
TTCAGGAACAATGACGACCGTGCCAGCGCGCCGATTATTCCGCCGCTCGCCAGCAGCCCGACCGGGTAGCTGGGCAGCAACTGGCTGATTTTTCGCAAGTTTCCCCAGGAAAAGGAGGAAAACATGATTCCATCCGGCGAATTATGCCGCCGCACAACCTCTGCCACGACCGGGATCAGATCATCATTTTGTGATGCGTAATTGGTCAACTCGATGTTGACGACCAGTCGATTGCCGACCCCTTCCAGAACCTCGTCGAGCGTAGGGATTCTTTCCCCCGTAAAGCGCGGATCATACTTGCTGCCTGCGTCCAGATGTTTCAGCCCGGCAAGTGTCTGGCTGTTCACCCTGCCGCTGCCGTTCGTCGTCCGCTCGAGTGTCTGATCGTGGATGACGACTGCCTTGTTATCCGCGGTGAGTTTCACGTCCAACTCGATCCCATCAGCGCCCTGTTCCATGGCAAGCATGAAGGAAGACATGGTATTTTCCGGGGCGTAGGCGCTCGCACCGCGGTGCCCAAAGATTTGCGGTGTCCGTCGATTAGTCACTGGTTACAACTCCACGAAGTACGCGCTGGCCGCCCGATCGAGCATTTCTTTTGACATCACCGGTTCCTGCGAGAAATAACTCGATATATCCAGTATCTGGTCGCAAAGGTCCCGCGGGTGAGACGCGCGCAATTTTCGCCGCGCCTTAAAATACCATTCCTGGATCAGGTAATTGAACCCATCTTCAGAGAATTTAATCCCTTTTTGCGCCGCCACCTTCTTGAAGATTTCGCGGTAGAGCTCCACACTCGGATCAGGCACTTCGATCTTGTGGCGCAAGCGCCTCAAGAACGCCTCATCAACCAGGTCTTTTGGAGGGAGATTGGTGGAAAACATCACCAGCACGTCGAAAGGAACTTCAATCTTCCTGCCCGTGTGCATTGAAAGGTAGTCAATGCGGTTTTCAAGCGGAACGATCCAGCGGTTGAGCAGATCCCTCGGCCTCACCTGCTGCCTGCCGAAATCATCAATGAGAAGGATGCCGCCATTTGCCTTTACCTGGAATGGTGCTTCATAGAACTTGAGAGTATCGTTAAATACCAGGTCGAGCCCCGCCAGCGTCAGCTCGCCGCCGACCATAATAAAAGGCCGCTTGATCCGCACCCAGCGCTGGTCTCTCCTGGTGCCAATTCTTCCGACCGTGCTCCCGGTCGGTTCCTCCGGTGCGATCTGGTGATTAACCGAGTCGAACAAGGTGATCACCTGACCGTCGATGAACAGGGTATAGGGAATGTACATCGCCTGCGAGAGAACAAGCCCGCCGATCGCCTGGGCAACACTGGTCTTGCCATTCCCTGGCGCGCCATATATAAAAATTGAAGTCCCTGAATTGATCGCTGGGCCCAGCCTGTGCATCGTATCTTCAGAAAACACCAGGTCTCCCAATACCTGGCGCATTTGCCGGCTGGTTACCTGGATTCTTCCCCTGCTCTGCCGCAGCACAGCGTCGTAATACATTTCAACCGGTACGGGTGCTGGACCTGCATATTGACACCGGTCGAGGGCCTCGCGTGCATGAATAATCCCGGCGCCGGTGATCGCGTAAAGATACGCGCCTTCTCCCAGCCCTCCCTGCGCGGATTTGATCTCGACCAGTTTATCTCGTTTTAACGAGTCAAGGATTGGGTCCACCAATCCGGAAAAAGGCAGGCACATCGCTTCTGCTATCTTGTAACCTGTCATATACCCCTGGAAATAGAGGATCTTTAACGCCAGGTCTTGGAGAAATAAAGCAGAAAGGCCTGTATCTTCAATTGAGTTGATCGCTGCAGGTATAAACTGAGATGGATCAATGGGGGTATGAGTGCTTTTGTGAGATGAAACCGGGTCCTTCTGTTCAATCACAAGAAAAACCTCCGTCGTTCAAAATAATGATGTGAATATTAAACGTTTGGAATTACATATTATGCCTCTAAC
>CAYYBP010000087.1:0-9067 GCA_964470275.1 uncultured Anaerolinea sp.
AATCTCATCACTTACGCCTTCGAACCCGGAAAGACATACTACATAGTTGTAGACGGAGATCAATCCGGGTCGGGCGGGTACACATTGAATATTGACTCCAATGATGATTTCGCCACGCCGAAGGAGTTTTTCGATGTACCGATGTGGCTCACAAAAGATACCTTCGGAGCTACTCACTCGGCCGGCGATCCATCTTTTGCTTCCTGCGGGCGCGCGGATGGCCTGGCGAGTGTGTGGTACGCCTTCAAACCGGCAGAGGATGGCGAGACGACCTTCGATACTTTCGGCAGCAGCTACAACACCATGCTGGGCATCTGGCGGCAGACCCCCGGTGGACTGGAGGAGATCGCCTGCAACAATAACGCCCAGGGGAAACTCCAATCCCAGGTGAACCTTAAGTATCTTGCCGGCGAAACCTACCTGTTGGGTATCGCCCAGGACAGCGAGGTCGAGACCGGCGGCAGCATGAAGCTGCACGCCACCAGCTTTGCCGATGTACCCGGGGATCACAATCTCTGGAGGTATGTCGAGGGCTTTTACGACAAGGGCATCACCAGCGGGTGCGATGTGAACCCGTTCAGATACTGCCCCAGCCGCAGTGTGACCCGCGCGGAGATGGCGGTATTCGTGTTGCGCGCGCTGCATGTGGATGAACTGCCCTACACCCCGGCGCCCGCGGAGCCCGGTGTCTTCGCGGACGTGCCGGCCCCGGGCAAAGATTGGATGCAGCCATGGATCGAGGAGTTCTATGAGATAGGTATCACCACTGGCTGCGCGGCGGGTCCGCTGCGCTATTGCCCGGAACGCAATGTGACCCGCGGCGAGATGGCGGTGTTCCTGCTGCGCGCGATGCATAAGGATGAACTCCCGTACACGCCGTCGCCAAGTCCGGATAAGGTGGACATCTTCGTAGATGTACCGGCGTCGAATTGGATGAAACCCTGGATCGAGGAGTTCTACGAGGTGGGCATCACCACCGGCTGCGGCGGGTCTATCCCCACGGGTGACCTGCGCTACTGCCCGGAGCGGCCTGTAAACCGCGCCGAGATGGCAACATTCATCGACCGGGTGTTCGAGTTCGAGCAGCTCCCGTAAAAAAGCGATTGACCGATTGAGCGAGGTTATCCTGACCTCGCTCAATTTTTATAGAAGGAGGCAACCTGGCTCGACATCGCATTTTACTTTTTTCGTCAATTATGTTATTCTATCCATACAAATTTAGTTTCACCCGATCAGAGAGGGGTTGTTTGGTATTTAATGCGTAGAGTTCTGGCAATCCTGGTGGTGGTCGCTTTCGCTTCGCTGACTTTTCTTGGCGGTGCGGGTGTGTTCAAACCCGCCTCCGCGGAGGAATCCCCGCAGCGCACCGCATTGATCGAAGTCGATATCACTTCCTATGATTGGTGGCTGGTGCGTTGGTCGGATAACGGCATCGCCTGCCAGCTCTCCCTCGAGCATGAGGGCAATCCCACCGACGACGAGATCAAGAAGATCTGCGGCAGCGCCATCTACAACCAGTGGCTCACCTCGTCCGTGTGCGCCAATGCCCAGGAAGGCGCTGACACCAGCTCCTGCCCGGGCTTTTACCTGCAGCCGCGCGCCACCTCCGATTCTCACAAGCAGATCCTGGTCGAGCTTCCCCTGCCGCGGGTGTGGCTCACCCTGTCCGGTTGCATCATCGAGGGCGCCGCCAACAAGTGTGAGGGCGACCCGCAGTTGCGCCTGATCGGTGAGGAGCTGTTGCCCAACGAGAGTATCATCCGCATCAGCGGGGAGTACAACGGCCAACCCTTCTCTTGCGATTCCGGTGACTGCCTCCTGCCGGTTGAGCCAACCGGCGACCAGGGCGTCGAGATGACCTTCAAAGGCGACTCGAGCTTCGGCGATTCGACGCCTGAGTATTCCGCCCTTGTGCGCGTGCTCGCGTGGGGCGATCTGCCGCAACCCGGCGTCACAACCGAGGTGCGAACCGGCTACTTCGTGGATGTCATCAGCAGCCAGTGGCGCGGTGAACAGGTTTCCTCCTGCGCTGCCATCTGGCAGTCTTTCCCTGATGTTACCGGGCCCCCTGCCTGGCTGGAAACCCCTGAAGACATCGCCGACCTCTACTCATCGCTGCCGCTGCATTTCCTGGCTGCCCGCCTGATCCAGCATGGTATGGTCGATGCCAGCAATTGCCCGGGCGGAGGGCTCGACAGCTCGACCACCGCCAACCTGTGCGGCGTGCAGACCGCCGCCCCGCAGTTGAACGAGTGGCAAAACCAGTTCGACGAGGAAATCATGTCCACCTCGCGCGATACCGGCGTGCCCGCCCAGCTGCTCAAGAATATCTTCGCGCGCGAAAGCCAGCTCTGGCCGGGCATCTACCAGCACGTTGAAGAGGCCGGGCTCGGTCAGTTGACGGAAAATGGGGCTGAAGCCGCGCTCCTGTGGAACCCCGATTTCTTCTCGCAGTTCTGCCCGCTGGTGCTTTCACAAACCACCTGCGACCTCGGGTATGGAAATCTTAAAAAAGATCAGCAGGCGCTCCTGCGTGGAGCCCTGGTGAGCAAGGTGAATGCATCCTGCCCGGATTGCGCCATGGGCATTGACCTGACCCAGGCTAACTTCAGCGTGCGCGTGTTCGGCGAGACACTGGTGGGCAACTGCGCCCAGGTGGACCGCATGATCTACAACCTCACCCGCCAGAAGTCCGGGCAGATGAGCTCGTACGTTGACCTGTGGCGCTTCACCCTGGTGAACTACAACGCCGGTCCCGGCTGCCTGTACAGTGCCATGAGCCGCGCCTGGCGCGACGGCCACCCACTGGATTGGCAGCACGTGGGCATGAACCTTGACGAGGTCTGCCGCCTGGGCGTGGATTACGTCGCCGCTGTTTCGGGCGATGACACGGTTGAGATCCCGGTCTACAACACACCCCTCGCGACCGCGACCCCCACCCGCACCCCGATGCCCACAAGGGTGATCGTGTCGTTGACCCCGACCAAGACCGCCACCCCCAACCTGACCCATACACCCACCCGCACGACCACGCCTTCTCCAACCCCCACCGCCACCGCCACGGATGACTGGTAATTCAATCAGTTGAACATTCTTAAATAGAAAGCCTCCGTTTATATATGCCGTGGGAGCAAGCGTGCTGCAGGGTTTTTGAAGATAAATAAAATTTGTGCATGATGGTACTTGGCAGTCCGCACAAGATTGGTCATCGGTAGGGAGAGGAAACTTGGAACATGGCAGATAATAATTCTCAAAAATCCTCAGCAGGTCGATTGGGTAGGACGGCACTGAGACCGCGTGTAACCTGTGGAGCAGTACCGTCCGGGGTGGTGAACCTCAATGTGGAGGGCCGCCGCCCAACCTCTCCGGATGAAGGTTTTGGCGCCCTGCAGCAGCGCACGTACCGCGCGGCATTGCCGGGTGTTTCCCTTTCACCGCAGGAGGTGATCGCCGTGTGGAAGGCGGATTTTGGAAAATTCTGGCCAAAAGGCAACATTTTTCACGTCTGTGGAACTGCCATTGAGCCGGGTGTTACCGGGGGGATCAGGCTCTACACCGGCGCCGTGATAGCCTCCGTGGATGAGCTTTCCTTTGAGTTCATGACGCTGCAGGGGCACATGTTCTCCGGCAGGATCAATTTCAGTGCTTTCATCGAAAACCACCAGCTGTACATTCAGACCCGTGCCCTCGTCCGGCCGAACGACCTTTTATACGAGCTCGCATACCGGCTCGGGTTTGGCGCGCGGGCTGAGGATGATTTCTGGCACGCGTCGCTTAAAAACCTCGCCAGTCATTTCGGGGTTACCGCGCGGGTCGAGCAGGTGAACCAGCTTCTCAACAGCCGCTGGCAGTGGCGCCGCTTTTCCAACATCTGGTACAATGCCGGCATCCGCTCTGTGCTTTATCGACTCGCATCTCCTTTCAGACGTGTTTTCAATTCCAGGCGCTCATCGAGGGTCTCCTGACAACCATAAAGTCTGCTTCCACCAGCTATGACGCGGTGATCGTCGGCAGCGGACCCAACGGGTTGGCAGCCGCCATCACCCTGGCTCGCCAGCACCTGCACGTACTGGTTGTGGAAGGCCACGATAAAATCGGCGGGGGAGTGCGCTCTGCGGAGCTCACCCTTCCCGGGTATACACACGACGTCTGCTCCGCGGTGCATGCCCTGGCACAATCCTCACCCTTTTTCCAATCTCTCGACCTGGCCAGGTACGGATTGAGCTGGGTCTATCCCCCGTATCCCCTGGCGCACCCGCTTGACAATGGCCGGGCAGTGCTGGTAAAATCCTCCCTCGCGGAAACTGCCGCCGGGTTGGACGCCGATACACATGCCTACCGCAGGGCATATGATTTCCTGCACGCTGCGGGGGATAAACTGATGCGCGACCTGCTGGGTCCCCTGCGTGTTCCCCGCCACCCCCTGCTTTTCGCGCTTTTCGGGCTGCAGGCGCTCGGCTCCGCGGCCGGGTTCGCCCGCCATCACTTTAAGTCTGCTGAAGCCCGCGCGGTGTTCGCAGGTATGGCTGCCCACGGCATGCTCCCGCTCGACCGTCCCGGCACGGCGTCCTTTGGACTGGTGCTCACCCTCAGCGCGCACGCCACCGGTTGGCCGGTCGCGCTAGGGGGTTCGCAGCGCATCGTGGACGCCATGGCCGCCTATCTGCGCGACCTGGGCGGCGAAATTGTCACCGGGCACATGGTTGCTGATCTCAACGAGCTGCCAGCCGCGAAAGCGGTCCTGCTGGATGTCTCGCCCCGCAGCCTGCTGCGCATGACCGGCGATACCTTACCCGCGGCTTACCGCGGCCAGCTTGCCCGTTACCGCTACGGTCCGGGCATCTTCAAGGTGGATTGGGCGCTGGATGGTCCCATCCCCTGGGCCAACCCGGAGGTCAGCCGCGCTGCCACGGTGCATCTCGGCGGCACCCTGGAGGAGATTACCGCTTCAGAGTGCCAGGTTGCGGCGGGCGTCGCTCCTGACCGCCCGTACACGCTCCTCGTTCAGCCCAGCCTGTTTGACGCGACCCGCGCGCCTGAAGGCAAACACACTGCCTGGGCCTACTGCCACGTGCCCAACGGCTCCACCGAGGACATGCGTTCGCATATAGAAGCCCAGGTGGAACGCTTCGCCCCGGGTTTTACGGGTAGGATCCTGGCGGCGCATACCCTCAACGCCGCGCAGTACGAGGTCTACAATCCCAATTACGTCGGCGGCGACATCAACACCGGCGCGCAGGACCTGGGGCAGTTCTTCACCCGCCCGGCGCTGCGCTGGAACTCGTATAGCACCCCGCTTAAGGGCGTTTACCTGTGTTCCTCAGCCACCCCGCCCGGGGGAGGCGTGCACGGCATGTGCGGTTACCTGGCTGCCAAAAGCGCGCTCAAAAGGGAGTTCGGTCTCCGTATTTGACCCTTATGATATGCTGCTCACCTTCAGGATAATCAAACCCTGCCGTGGCAGGGTATAATCCAGCCCAATGACAACAGGCACACTTTCTCCGTTCAAACGCTGGTTGACACTCGCTGCCAGCATGCTCTTTCTCGTGCTCGGCGCGCTGGGGGTGGTCATCCCGGTGCTGCCCACCACGCCTTCTCCAGCCCCCACCGCCACCGCCACGGATGACTGGTAATTCTCCACGATCATCTTTTCACATGTTACGAGTGACCTGACGATAGCTGTCATTTTGGTTTTTCATCGAAATTTCGTATAATAGATTTACCAGTACAACATTTGGTCGGGCGTCCTGGTTTCTCCGTTAAAGAAATAACTGAGAACATATTCCTTTGGTTTGATTTATCAAGCCATTACGATACCAATTCGGATTTGATAGGAATAGTCTGCAGTTTTTTGGAGGTGAACATGCATCAGTCTTCACGATCTTTTCTCCCTTTATTGATCATTTTTATTATTATATTGTCAGGGTGTAATTCGCTGCCGGCGCCAATCGCCAGGCTGTTAGCCAGCGAAACACCGACCCCATTGCCAACCAGCACTCCCACCAGTTTGCCGGTCTACCACACCTTCACCCCAACCCCGCTGCCTGCGATTCAACTAAGCTCGTGCGCTTTCCCGGAGGATTGCCCGGATGTACTGAACGCCTGGGCTTTTGTTGAAGCGGATGTTGAATCTGGTGGAGTGTACACCATTGACGTGCCTTATGACCAGCCGATCGTTTTCCGGGCTTCTTGGATTTCTCTGGACGATGAGACCCTCGAGGCTAACATGAATTTCATGCGTTTCTTTTTTGAGGTCGACGGTCAATCCTATCTCAAACATGACTACATAACAAAAGGGTTCAAGGTAGACCTGGAAGATCCGTCGCTCATGTACCCAATGGTCAGCATGGGATATCTCACCGAAGATTGGCAGGTTGGCGAGGATCACACGGTGTATTACGGGTTCGAGTTCGTGAGGGATGTTTTTGATGGTTGGGAGGCATATCCTGCCGGCACGATTTACGAATACACCTATATAGTCAATCCCGTGGAGTTACCTACCGCCACACCGACCAGCACAGCCACCTCTACCCCTGTACCAACCCGCACTCCCACGCCCCGCCCGACGCAGCCGCCGGCCACCCCCACAGAAGCCTGCAGCCTGGATACCCAGGTGAATATCATCAATGACACCGGCGGCTGGATCACCATCTACTTAACCGGTCCCGCGAAATACACATTTGAAATTCCAGATGGCGAGAAGATGCTGAATATGTGCGGCGGCTCTTACAGTTATACCGCTTACGGTTGTGGCGGCGCTTCCATCAACGGGACAGCTGGCGACGGCGACGAGATCGAGTTCTGGTGCGAATAGGATTTATCGATAACATCCACACAGGCAGCTCCCGGTTGTTTGTGTAAACGCGACTTTGCCAGGCGGCGTAGGGTATAATACCGCCAGGTTATAAATGAAGCGCGCATCCTTCCAACGCAAACTCTACCTGGCTGCCGGCATGCTCTTTCTCGTGCTCGGCGCGCTGGGGGTGGTCATCCCGGTGCTTCCCACCACGCCTTTCCTGCTGCTGGCGGCTGCCATGTTCATGCGCAGCTCGGGCAGGCTCTACCTGTGGCTCACCAATCACCGCCTGTTCGGGGCTTTCATCCGTAATTACCGCTTGTATCGCGCCGTGCCGCTGCGCTCGAAGGTGCTGGCGCTGGTGTTTTTAGTCCTCACCATCGGCTATTCGGTGATCTTCGTGCTGGAGAGCTGGTGGCTGCGCGCGCTGCTGCTGGCGGTTGCCATTGTGGTCTCGAGGCACATCATCAGGCTCAAGACGCTCACGCCGGATATGCTGGCGGAGATCAGGCGGCGTGAGTTATCCGCCGGAGCGCTGCCCGCTGTTAAGCCGGACCCCGCGCTGGACTGAACACCGCCATTTCCCCGTCCACTAAACCTAAAACTTATTCATCCCCCGCGCGACCATCACGCATAACGCGCTCAGGTGTCGACGCCGTACTTCTTTTTCAATATCGCGCGCTGGATGAGCAGGATGGTGAAGGCGACGTAGAAGATGACCAGGAAGAACACGCCCAGCCACACCGCAAGGGCGAGGAAGGTGCGCTCCTTCACCTGCTGCCCGGCGGGGTCCACGCAGTACATGCGCACCTGGTTGCTTTCGCCATCGTACCACTCCTCGTAGGTCATCTCGGAGCCACGCGGGCAGGCAATGTTGGCGGAAAAGCTGAAGAAGAAGCGCGGAAAGACCGCCGCCAGCACTCCCGCTGGCGCGCCGAAACTGACCAGGGCGATAAAGGCCGCCTTGACGACAATGTTCAACAGCCCTGAACGGGCGGCGTTTTCCTGGAATTGCTGAAACTGAAGCATTTTCATCTTATGTATTATTGCATAAAATAAGCGGCTTTTCTCATGTTTCTATACCAGTCCTAAACCACCCGCTCCGCGTTCGTTTTATACTCCTGGTTGACACACTGCTGCGACGACATAGGCAGCGATTTCTTCTCCTCCAGAGAGGCCCGGACCGCGGATAGACGCTCCGGGCTTTTCGTACCTCAGGTCAGCTCGCTGATCATGGTGGCGACGATACCGGTGAGCACTGCCAGCCCGGTGACTGCAGCCAGTATAAGCAGCAGGGCGTGGTCTTTGCTTTTGAACCAGGCGAAGAGGGCGATAATGAAGGCGGCGATGGGAACCAGCTGGGATGCCGCACCCAGCACGATGACGACCCCGTCAGGCAGCAGGTTGAGTTTTTCCGCGAGGAGGAAGAGCAGCAGCATGACAAGCAGCGAGCCTATCACAAGCCACACAGCCCACTTTCCGGCGCGGGAGGAGGGAAGGATGGTGAGTTTCATCGGGCACCTCATTTGGTTGGGATAGTTAACATTATCGCACGTTTTCACTGAGCTGTTCATGGCGCGGGTAGGGAAGGGAAGACATAGGAGTTCTTGAAATTGCGGCATATTTGTTGTATAATCACATAAAATATAGGTGATATAACCGAATAAATAGGTAATATAGCCAAAGATCAAGGTGGTCATGATGATCGAGACAGTATTGGGTTCTGAATATGCAGAGAAAGTGCTCATGTTCATTTTCATCCGCGGTAAAGGATATGCGTCGGAGATAGCCTCATTCTTTGGAGCAGACCTCGCCACCATCCAGAACCAGCTGAACAAGTTCGAAAGAGGCGGGGTGCTGGTGAGTCTGTCTGTCGGGCGGACACGGGTTTTCACATTAAACCCCGCCTGGGTATTCCTGCCGGAGTTAAGCGCGTTGCTTGAGAAAGCATTTTCCTATTATCCTCCTGGAGAAATGGAGCGCTATAAATTGGACCGCCGCAGACCGCGCAGGTCAGGAAAACCACTATGATGCCAGTTGCTGAAATGTCCCAACTTGAGATTGCTGCGTACGTCCAGTCCTGGCTGGAGCAGAAGGGCATACACGTTGTTCTCTCTGGGGGAGCTGCCACCGCTTATTACAGCCTGAACCGCTATGTTTCCGGGGATATCGACCTGGTCAATATTTACTCTGTTCGGTACGCTGTCATCAGAGCGGCGATGAGTGAGATCGGTTTCGTCGAAATGAGGCGGTATTTCCGCCATCCGGAAT
>CAYYBP010000088.1:0-8933 GCA_964470275.1 uncultured Anaerolinea sp.
CAGCCCTCGAAGGTACGCACGAAAAAAAGAGACCCAGTGAGGTCTCTTAGAGCGGTTGATGGGAGTGCGAAGCCTCCCGTCGCTTCAATAAAGAAAACAGCCCGGAACGGCTGTTTAGAGCGGTTGATGGGAGTGCGAAGCCTCCCGTCGCTTCAATAAAAAGAACAGCCCGGAAGGGCTGTTTAGAGCGGGCGATGGGATAGCATCCCATCGGCTACGAGGATCTGTTAGAGCGGGCGATGGGATTCGAACCCACGAATATCAGCTTGGAAGGCTGACGCCTTACCACTTGGCGACGCCCGCTTGCGCCCGGAATTATAAACCACACTGATTATCCGGGCAAGTGAAAAAACCAGGGAGGTTAGGCCTCCCTGGCTATGTATTACCCCACCAGCTCGCAGAAGCGCTCGACGCGCTTCGCGGCAACCTTGAGGCTGTCTTCCCAGAAGGCGCGCGTGCGAATGTCGATGCCGAAGCGCGCTGCCAGGTCGGCGGCCGGGGCTTCGCCCGTGCTCGCCAGCAGGTCGACGTAATCCTTGATAAACGGCTCGCCGCGCTGCTGGTAAATGGCGTACAAACCGGTGGCGAAGAGCAGCCCAAAAGCGTAGGGGAAATTGTAGAATGAGAGACCGCCGGAATAATAGTGCGGCTTCCAGGTCCACATCCACTTCTGCAGGTAGCGTTCATCCAGCCCATCGCCGTAAGTCGCTTTCTGCGCGTTCTCCATGATCTCGCAAATCTCATCGGCGTTCAGTTCAGCTTTTTCGCGGCGCTCGAACACCTCTTTCTCGAACAGGTAGCGCGAATAGATATCCACGATGACCTGCGAGTCGCCGTTCAGCTGGCTTTCGAGGATTGCCAGTTCCTCTTCAGGGTTCTTCACCTCTTGCATCAACGCCGAGGTGACGATGGTCTCGCACATGATCGAGGCGGTCTCCGCCAGCGTCATAGGGGTGAACTTCTGGATCTCGGTCTTGCCGGCCTTCACCGCGCAATCGTTGTGGAAGCCATGACCCAGCTCGTGCGCCAGGGTCGATACCTGGTCGAAGGTGCCATCGAAGTTGGAAAGGATGCGGCTCTCGCCCACACCCGGCACGTCCATGCAGAAGGCGCCGCCGCGCTTGCCGTCGCGCTGTTCGGCGTCGATCCAGCTGTGCTCGAAGGCGTTGCGGGCGAATGCTTCCAGCCTGGGGGAAAAGCGCCCGAAGTTGGTGAGGATAAGATCCTTAGCCTCGTCAAAGGTGAAATCCGACTTGATCTCGCCGACCGGGGCGAACAGGTCCCACCAGGGGAGTTTTTCCTTCCCCAGGTATTTGGCTTTGGCCTGCATGTACCGGCGGAACATGGGGAAAGAGTCCTGCATCGCACCGAGCATGGCATCCAGCGTCTGGCGGTCGATGTGCGCCATGTCGATGGCGCTGTGCACCGCGTCTTCTCGTCCGCGGCGGTGGTTGAGGGTGTTCACCTCGCCCTTGATGCCGTTGAGCGCGGCTGCCAGTGGAACTTTGAGTGAGGTCCACAGTTTGTCCTCTACCTCGTAGCCGCGCCGGCGCACTTCACCGTCCGGGTGGGAGCGCAGGTTAATGAGGGCGGGCGATGGCAGCTTTTCCAACTTACCGTCGATCTCCACCTCCGCGCTGGCCTGCGAGGTGAGCATCCCCTGCAGCTTGGACCAACCGTTAGAGCCGCTCAGGCTCAACTCCGAAGCCAGCATCTCCTCCGGCTCCGACATCATGTACTTGCTCTGGCGCGCGTATTCCTCCAGGAAATACCGGTGCGTCAACAGTTCCGGCGCGTCCTGGAACATTTCTGGCAGGCGGGGGGCGACTTTGCCTACGAGCGCGAGCAGCAGCACGTCGAGTTGAGAAATTTTCACTCCAACCAGGTCGAATTCAGATTCCTTGCGCAGGGCTTCCTTGTTGTAAGAATCCGTTGAGACAAAGGATTCGATATAGGCGCGTAGCGTGCCGCCCACCAGCAGGATCTCGTTGTAACGCTCGATCACTTCCTTGGCCAGGGCGGAAAGATCGTGAACTACCTCTTTGCCAGTCAGTTTGGCGGCTTTTTCACCGAGCAACGTTTCCATGCCTGTAATCAACGTCTGCAATCTCTTAAAATCCGCGGCGTATTCCTTTGAATCCAGCGCGGGGTAAACATTGGTCAGGTCCCATCGGGGAGGGGTTTGAGTCGTCATAATCGCTCCTGTTTAGATTTTTATCGGTTTGATTATAAGTCAAAAAGGAATAGAATATAAATGAAAGCACAACAATGAACCTCTATCGCGGAAGATACGTATATATTTTACAGACTACGATTTGATGGATTGGAGGATGGAATGAGCGACCAAGTGAATGAAAGAGAAAAAAGGGAAGTAACCGGTTTTACATCGCTGGTTTTCAATGGAATGGGCAGGATCGATCTTATCCAGGGGGACCACGAGGAGCTGGAGATCGTCGCCCTTGAGGAGATCCGTTCACGCATCAAGACGGAGGTGCGGGATGGCACGCTTTACATCGATTACGAAGAGGACTGGAAGGACTGGTCGGGCATCCGCCGCCTCAGTGGCGACCGCATCACTTTCAACCTGATTATGCGCGAGATCAACGCCATCACCATCTCCGGTGTCGGCAGCCTTGATACCCCGCGGATCGAAACGCCGGCTCTATCACTGACGCTGTCGGGTCCGGGGCTGCTCACTTTGGGCGAGCTCAAGACCAGGGCGCTGACAGTTGCGCTGAACGGCGTAGGTGCGGTGGACGTGGCTGGCACGACCGATGACCTGCACCTGGCGATCTCCGGGGCGGGTTCGGTCAAGGCATCGCGGCTTGAGGCCGCCAGGGCGGATGTGAAGCTCTCGGGCGTGGGCAACGCCACGGTGTGGGCGAAGGACGCGCTGGATACCGCCATTTCAGGCGCCGGGTACATCGAGTACTACGGCAAGCCCCAGATCACTCAGCATAATACCGGTCTGGGTGTGCTAAAATTCATGGGCAACCGCTGATCGACGCGCTTGCCACCATATATTTTGGAGAGATAAATGGCACAAGATAGAACCCGTAAGATCGTAGTAACTGCTGTCCTGGGGGCGATCACAGTCCTTCTCGGGCTCACCCACTGGGGCTTCATCCCATGGTTTGGCGGCATCTCGCTCACCATCATGCACGTGCCGGTTATCATCGGCGCCATCCTCGAAGGTCCGCTGGTCGGCGCCGGCATTGGTCTCATCTTCGGTCTTTTCAGCATGCTGCAGGCCGCGATCGCGCCCACTGGTCCTCTCGATCCCCTCTTCATTAACCCGCTGCTTTCAGTGCTGCCGCGCCTTTTCATTGGACCGGTCGCCTGGCTGGTATGGTCCGGTCTCAAGAAATGGCCGGTGGTTGGGCTGATCGCCAGTGGCATTGCCGGAAGTCTCACCAACACTGTGCTGGTTCTGGGTGTGCTTGGGCTGTTCTTCGGCCGCCTGCCGCTTGTCACCCAGATCCTGGGCGACAACCTGTGGAAAGCCCTGAGCGGCATCGCCGTGGTTTCAGGCCTGCCTGAAGCCGGCGTCTCCGCGCTGATCACGCTGCTGGTGGTGGCAGCTTACCGCCAGTTCACCGTTGGCAAGCGCAAAGGCTCCAACCTGGAGTAATTTTCCCCTATATTCAAAACCTTCATGGTCTCACACGAGAAAGATGGCGAGTGAGACCATGATGCTTATTAACACCGCGAGCGCGTCGCCCCATTTGAAATCCAGTTCGGTCATGCTGGTGCGGTAAGGCAGCACGCCGTAGGCGCGCGCGTCCATCGCCAGCGCCAGGTTCTCAGAGCGGCGCAGGCTGGTGATGAAGAGCGGGATGAGCATCGGCACGACCTGCCGGATGCGGTTGATCAGACCCTTGCGTTTGGTGCCCCAATCCGACCCGCGAGACGCCTGCGCTTTGGCGATGCGTTCAGCGGACTGGGCGAGGAAGGGCAAAAAGCGCAGTGTCACCTGGATGACCATGATGAAATCCATGGTGCGGATGCCGATGCGGTTCAATGGCTGCAGCAGGCGCGTGAGTCCGTGCAGCAGCGCGGAAGTGGAGAGGATGAAACTGCCCAGGCTGAGGCACAGGATGAGCGCCGAAAACCGGATCAGCAGCATGGCCCCGGCCATAAGCCCGGCAGCCGTGATATTGACCTTGCCAACCTTGAGCAGGATGTTCGGATCCAGCGCGCTGGAGTAAAAGAATACCTGGATGATGGCGATGATCAGCAGGAAAGGCAGCGGCGGCAGCAATCCCCTCAGGGCGTAGCCGAAGTTCACACGGGAGAGCAGGATGGCGATGAGCAGGGCGGCAACCCCGATGCCCAGCCCAAGCTTTGAGGGCGTGAAGGTGATGGAGATGAGCAGGGCGCCAAACACTATGATCTTGGCGCGCGGGTCGAGCCTGTGGATGATCGAACCGGTTGGGATGTACTGACCAACAGGCAGCCGGGAGAGGAAATCAAACTCACTCATGCGCCTGCCCTCCTTTCAGCCTGCGCAGCGCGTCGAAAAGCTGCTCCGCCCGCACCACGCGCTGGGGGACCGGCCAGCCGCGCGCGCGCATCGCCCCTGCCAGGCGCACCACCGATGGCTGCCCTAGCGAGGCTTCCTGGATCAGGGCGGCATCATTAAAGAGATCGGCGGTGTTGCCGGTGCGCAGGGCGCGTCCGCGCGCCATAAGGGTGAGGTTCTGCGTCAGCTCGGTAATATCGCCCATACTGTGGGAACTGAGGATCAATTCGATTCCGCTCAACTGTGAATTACGCAGGATGCCGTGCAGGTTGCGCCTGGACGCCGGGTCGAGCCCGGCAGTGGGTTCGTCGAGGATCAGCAGCCCGGGCTGCAGCGCCATGGTGGCAGCCAGCGCCACCTTGCGTTTTTCACCACCACTGAGGGTGTAGGTGACGCGGTCCTTGAATTTTCCAAAGTCCAGCCCCACCAGTTCCATTGCCTCCTCCACGCGCTTCGCCAGCCCCTCCCGCCCGTACAGGTTCTTGGGTCCGAAAGCGATTTCATCCCCCACGTACTGCTCGAAGAAATAGATCTCCGGGTTCTGGAACACCAGCCCGGCGTAACGCCGCACGGCGCGGATGTCCACATCCGGGTCAGAAAGCGTGTAGGGTCCGATGCGCAACCTGCCGCTTTGCGGGCGGTAAAGTCCGTTGAAATGTTGTAAAAGGGTCGATTTGCCGCAGCCGGTCGCACCGCAGAAGCCGTGCGCCAGACCGCTCTTGACCTCGAGCGCCACATCGAATAACGCCTGGTGGGCGAGCGGGGTGTCTTTTAGATATGTATGATTGAGCCCAGCCACCTCGATCAGGGTGTCTCCGCCGGGCGCGTCCGATGCCTGCGGCACCGGCAGGCGTGGACCGGTGTACTGTGGAACGCGCTGCAGCACCTGTTCGAAATCAGCAGAAAGGTCAGCCAGTTGCGGGTTGAGCCCCCGGATCTCGTTAAGCAGCAGCAGGGTGGAGGGCTGCTCGAGACCGCATTCCTTCAGTAAGGCGAGGTCAGCGAACAGGGCTTTGGGCGTGCCGTCGAACACCAGGGTGCCCTCATTGAGCACGATCACGCGCTGCGCTTTGGCGGCCTCCTCCATGAAGTGGGTGATGAAAAGCACGGTGATGCCACGCTCGTGCAGCTCCTGCATCTCCGCCATCACATCCAGGCGGCCGCGCGGGTCGAGCATGGCGGTTGACTCATCGAATATCACGCATTCCGGCTGCATCGCCAGCACGCCTGCCAGCGCCACGCGTTGCTTCTGACCGGCAGAGAGCAGGTGCGGCAGCTGGGTGGTGAACCCGCTCATCTTCACCGTGTGGAGGGCGGCGGCCACCCGCGCGCGGATCTCCGCCGGCGGCACCG
This sequence comes from uncultured Anaerolinea sp., assembly GCA_964470275.1. Lineage (GTDB taxonomy): Bacteria > Chloroflexota > Anaerolineae > Anaerolineales > Anaerolineaceae > UBA6107. Next base: position 5,876 of record CAYYBP010000088.1, read on the forward strand.
CCAGATTTTCGGGTCCAAAGGCGGTGTCTTCTTCGATCAGCGTGGCGACGATCTGGTCTTCGGGGTTCTGAAACACCATCCCCACCCGTGCGCGCACACGCGGCAAGTTGTCGGATTGGCTGGTCTTCGCGCCGTCGATGCGCACCTCGCCGTGCGTGGGCAGCAACAGGGCGTTGCAGTGGCGGGCGAAGGTGGTCTTGCCGGAGCCGTTTGCGCCGACGATGGCGACCCACTCGCCTTTTTCAATGGATACGGAGATATCGTTGAGCGCCGGTGGCAGGGCTTCCGCGCTGCCGGGGTGGCGGTAAGTTACGTGATCAAATTGGATCAGAGGCGGCAAAACACGCTCCGAGATGCGGGTGATAGAAGTGCTACAAGCGTGATTATACAGGAATGTACATAATTGTGGCGTGACCGGGTTTCGCTGAACAGCGCGCTGCCAGCACTTGAAATTGGATCAGTAAATGAGTAATATATAAATATCTTCACCCGGCGCTTCGCCACCCATAAACCAACCAATATCCCCATCAACCCATTTGCTCACCCGGCCGGATTCTGAGCCCATTTGAGGCTACCAGCGGAGGTCATTAGCATTCCAGAAAATCCTCCGCGGAAAATCATTCTTTTGCTTTCATATGTAATAGGAGGAGGCCATGAAACGAATTATGGGAACGCGTTGGGGAATCACCCTTGTGGTGGTATTCACAGGTGCGATTTTTCTGATAGGTCTCATCAATCCAGGTATCGGGCAGGCTTTAGCGCAGGATGGAAACATCTCAAATAGCGATAGCCCTCAGCCTAGCCAGACCTCCGAGGGGCCTACCTGCCTGATGACCCCTCCCTGCCTGGACGTTGTGTATGCTGATGACGTTGTGAGAGGGTACGAATGGCCGGCGGGTGTGTCTCCGATCGCGGTGACCGTGGATAACCCGGCAACAGGCACACTGGATTACACGGGTTCCACGAATTCGGATAGTGATGGCATGGTGGATCTGGACCTGATGGGTATTTTGGATATCCACCCCGGTTTTACCGTGACCATGAGTTATGGCACCACTACGCGCACGACTGTCGTAAAAGTGCTGACCATTGAAGATGTCCACGAAGATACCGATGCTGTGGAAGGTACGGCTGTAGCCGGAACCCAAGTGCATGTACTGGCTATGAATAACACCGAACAAAAGGAGCTCCAGGAAACCGCGGATGTGGATGGGCATTGGACAGCGTCCTTTGGTGATTATGTGGATATCGCCGCCGGCACGGATATCATTGCCTACCAGCCGGATGAGGACGGGGATACCACCTCGGCGATGTGGAGCATCAGCACACCTACATTTGTTGTGAATCTGAACTTGAATTATATCTGGACAGTGGATTGGCCGGCGGATACACTGGTCACGATATCCGTGGGTGGGACCAGTATTGTCACCGATGGTAATGTAGGCGCTGATGGCAATTATTTCGTAACTTATGATGTAAAACCAGGTCAGACCGTTACAATTTCCGGGGGAGCCTTCACGAAGACGCATACCACGGGTGAAATCGGGTTGACAATGGTCGACCAGGATAACGACCTGGTAGTCGGCACCTCGCTGCCGGGAACTGAGATCAATTTTGGTTACGGCTTGGACGTGGTCGCGAACGGATCCGGAATCTGGATCGCGGATTTCAACACGCTCCCGGAGGATCTGAAGCCCGGTTATGATGGTTACGCTCAACTGGAACCTGACGAAGATGGGGATTATACAGAGGTCTACTGGGCTTCTAATGACGATATCCGCTTCCCCACCCCGCTCGAAGATTTCCCGGCGTATTCTCACCTGAATACAACCGATGCTGACCGTGAGAATAATGACGACAGCAAACCAGACCCGTCCTTCGCCGGGTGCGGGCAGACGGTTGGCCTTGCGACCGTCTGGTATACCTTCAAATTCGCTGAGGCTGGCGAGATTTCCATTGACACCATGGGCAGCAATTACGATACCATGCTGGGGGTTTGGACGGGAGAACCCGGCAGCATGACCCGCGTGGTCTGCAACGACAACGCGCTGAGCAAGGTGCAATCGCAATTGACCTTTAAGTACGCCGCGGATGTTGTTTATTACGTCGGCGCAGCGCAGAAGGGTGCCTCCGAGACAGGAGGGGACCTGAAGGTGAGTTTCACCAGCTTCCAGGATGTACCCGGTAATCATAATTTATGGAGGTACGTGGAAGGATTCTTCAGCAAGGGCATAACTACCGGCTGCAATATCAACCCCATGCGCTACTGTCCCGACCGCAACGTGACGCGCGCTGAAATGGCGGTCTTCGTCCTGCGCTCCAAGCACGTGGATGACCCGGTGGCCTATGTGCCGGTAAATGTCACCCCGAACGTGTTCGCCGACGTGCCCACGACCGGCAAGGAGTGGATGGAGCCGTGGATCGAGCAGTTCTACAGCGAAGGCATCACCACCGGCTGCGGGTTCACCTCCGGTGGGCTGAGGTTGTACTGCCCGGAACGAAGCGTCAACCGCGGCGAGATGGCGATATTCATGCTGCGCGCCGTGCACGGTTCCGGTTACACGCCTCCGCCGGGCACGGGGATTTTCGTGGATGTACCCGCGACGAACTGGATGCAGCCGTGGATCGAACAGTTCTACAACGAGCACATCACCACGGGCTGCGCCGGCTCGGTTCCGGGGGTGGGCCTCAAGTACTGCCCGGCACGCAACGTGAACCGTGCGGAGATGGCGACCTTCGTGGACCGCGCCTTCGGATTCCCGGCGTTGCCGTAGGTTTGAGGGATTTTTTATGCAAAGGGTGCGAGAGGAACGCACCCTTTCTCATGAATACTAAGGAAGGCGCGGGCAGCCTGACGGCACACCAAGGAATGTGCTGAAATTGGGTGGTCATTTTCGCTTGTAAAAAAATAAAAACTCTCTAAAATAAAAGTATCCTTTGCGCGTTCTTCAGCAAACCAAATTTCATACGGAGGTGGGGTTATGCGTACGGCAAATCGCGTTTTTTCCTTGTGTTTGATCGCTGTTTTTGTATTGAGCCTGTTCTCTTTCCCGCAAAG
>CAYYBP010000089.1:0-8776 GCA_964470275.1 uncultured Anaerolinea sp.
CAACGCGCTGCAATGAGCTGCCGGCGTATTCAGAAATAAGGCGAGTGTATAATGGAGTATCGAACAGCAGTCCGACCGGATACCCGCGCCGCCACGAGTAACCGGGTTAAGTCAGACAATCACGTTCCGATTTCTTTCAAATCCAGCAATTGAATCGCGGAGCTGAACAATGCGGTTTTCCCATCAAACAGAGAATTCATCAAAACCACCGCAAAAAGGTCACGCTGACGGACGGTCCATACTTGTTTACATGTGCAGCCATAGATTCTGGCTGGGGTTGTTCGACACGGTTGACCTCACTTTTATCAGAAACCTTTTCGTTCACAAGGTGATCGAGAAGGTTGATGTTTTGATGACGGTCTTTGTTCCGCCCAATACTTCTAAGCTGAGGCTGCACGAATTGTCCGCCAAGGAAGAACAAATGAGCGAGTTGGCTTCGAGCTACGGGGCGCGCATCTCTTTCCTGCACCTGCGAGGCAGGTCCCTTCGCACTCTCCTCGATACCCCTGCCTGGATCAACTGCGAGACAAAGGGGTATGGAAAACGTTTCATTTGGGCGAAAAATTATTTCAACTGTTTTATGGGAGTTATATCGAAAAAGCGGTACCCGGATATCCGTCTGCACTTTGACATGAGCGGATTGGTGCCGGAAGAGGTGTTTTATTACACCCACTCGGTCTCGGTGGTGAAATACGCCGCTTTTCTCGCGCTCAAAGTGATTGAAAAGATCAACCTGAGGAATGCTGACACAATCTCGGTCGTCTCGAGCAAATTCAAGGACTACATCGTTACACAAAACCACATCTCCGCTGTTAAGGTATCCATCACGCCGGTTTTCTTTGATTTTGACAGGTTTTACATTAACCCGGATTTAAGAGCAGAATACCGCGCCAGTCTGGGTTTGAATGAGCAGCAAAAGGTGATCCTGTACAGCGGAACCCTGCTGAAGTGGCAGGAACCGCAAGCGCTGTTCGCCTTTATGAAACACATCCAGGACCAGGACCCCGGGCATGAATTCAGGTTTGTTGTGCTTACATTTGACAAGGAAAGAGCCGAAAATTACGCTCGTGAATTCCAAATTGAAGACATCAGGATCGAAACAGCCAGTGGAGAAGAACTTAACGGGTACTACAACGCCACCGATATCGGTATCGCGTTAAGGAGCAACGACAAGGTCAGTTATTTCTCCTCCCCGGTCAAGATCCCGGAATACCTGGCAACCGGCAACAGCCTGATCACGATGGAACATATCGGGGATTTTGGCAGGGAGCTTCAGAACAAGAAGTATGTCCTGGTCAAGAAGAGCATCGCTGACCTGTTGGTGACTGGTATTGATGAAGTCAAAGCGCTAGTAAAACCACAACCGGCTGACCTGGAGGAGGTCATGCAAAAGTACAGCATCAAGCGAAGTATTGAAGTGATCAAAAGGATCGTCAAGCAGAATCTGGGTTGATCCCAACCAGTGAAAGAATAGTTTCAACGCATGATCAACAAAGCCCATCCCCGCTTCGTCCACATTCAGCCTGACCAGCAGGGACAACAGCCTGTTAACGACTCGGTGTTTGTTTACATGGCCAGCCACGACTTTCGGGAAGGGCTTTTCGATAGCGTGGATTCTCAATTCATTCTGGATCTCGGCGCCCGGCGTATAGTAGCTGACACAGATCTGCTGATGACGATCATCCTCCCGCGAAATTTCAACGCTGCTGATCAGGAACTCCTGGACCGGAAGGAATCTGACCTGAAGCGGGCGATCGCCCAATTTGAAGTGAATATTGAATTCTTTCACATCCCCGGGCGAACAATAAACGGGTTAAAAGCGGCGAGGCAAAAACTACTGCATGAATCAACCCGCTATTCCAGGATGTTCGTGTGGGCAAGAAATTACTTCAATACCTATGCCGGTGCTCACGTGAAAAAGCATATTCCCCAACTTCGCCTCCACTTTGATATGCTGGGTCTTGTCCCTGAAGAAGAATTCTATTATTCCAGTTCTTCCTATGTGCTGAGATTAATCAAACTATTCGTGTTGAAAGTAATCGAAAGCAAAAATGTAAGCGGTTCCGATTCGATATCGGTCGTTTCGCAGCGTATGAGAGAACTGCTGCAGAACAAATATCCGGGCGGGCTGCCCGTGGTATGTGTGATCCCATGCCTGTATAATGAAAAACAATTTTTTGTAGATGAGTCACTGCGCGAGCAGTATCGCAATAAGTATCACTTCATGGACGAGCAAAAGGTCATTGTATACAGTGGTATGCTCCAGGAGTGGCAGAAGCCGGATTTGATCTTTTCCTTCATAAAGAAAGTTCAAGCGCAGGATAACCGAAATGAATTCGGTTATTTGATATTGACCTATGACCAGGAGAAGGCACACCTGCTCGTAAAAAAGTACGGGTTGAAGAATGTAATCATTGAATCCGCCAGCGGCGAGGTCTTAAATGGACTATATAATGCCGCGGACATTGGTTTGGCCTTTCGCAGCGATGACCCGGTAAGCTACGTATCATCACCGGTGAAGATACCTGAGTATCTCGCCACAGGAAACAGCCTGGTCACCCTCGAATACATCGGAGACTATGGCCGTGAATTGAAAGACAAGAATTACGTCCTGGTAAAACACGATCCCGCGGAATTGCTGGGCACCAGGCTCATAGAACTCCGGCAGCTTCAGAAACCCTCTCAAAAAGATCTGGTTGAAAGTCGTGAAAAATACAGCTCTCACACCAACATGGGAGTGATACGCAACATCATCAGGGGTGGCAATGAATAACAGCCTGTGTTTCCCTCACATAATCGAAACCCACCTGGTGGATCACTGCAATTTGAACTGCGCCGGCTGCAGCCACTTCTCCCCGCTGGTGAAACGCGAGGTGTTTCGCGACCTTGAGGATTTCAAACGGGACCTCACGGGGCTGGCAGGGATCTTCCGGGATATCTACGAACTCAGGCTCATGGGGGGTGAACCACTCCTTCACCCCGGCATCAATGAATTCATCTCTGTTTCCAGAGAGATATTTCCAGAAACGAATCTTGTGATCCTCACCAATGGCGTACTCCTGCCACAAATGCCCGCAGAATTCTGGCAGACCTGCGCCAGGTGCAGGGTGCGTATCAATATCAGCCGGTATCCGATCAGGCTGGATATCCAACCGATCCTGAAAACCGCGCGGTCATTCGGGGTGCGCGTCAAATCGCCCAAAATGATCGAGAGCTTTTTCCAGTTCGTGAATATCAAGGGGGACTCGGACCCGCAACAGAGCTTCGCCAACTGCAGAGCCATGTACACCACCCTTTTCCTGCGCGACATGAGACTGTACACCTGCTCTTTCGCCCCCCATGTTTCCATTTTTAATGATCATTTTGGAGAGAACATCCCCGTTTCTGAAGGTGATTCGATCGGTTTACAGGAGGGCGTCGCAGCCGGGGATATCTACAACTTCATCAATAAACCGATCCCGTTGTGCCGATGGTGCAAAACAAAACGTCCCATCATCCGATGGCAGCGCACGAAGTTGACCTCCATTGAATGGACAGGCGGCGAGGTCAACGACTCAAGGTACATCTTTGAAATCAACAAATACCGCACGATCAGCACATTTCACACCCTGCAACGCGAATTGGTGATGCTGAACCGGAGGAAAAAATGAAGATCAGCGAAATCCTTCCATATCTCAAACGCCCGGGGTCGGATGCCGGGAGCAATTTCGCGAGCGATGGCGAAAAAATAACCGACCTCATTTCAGGGAAAACCTACCCGCTCGTTCATGAAATGATCGATTTCCAGGGAAATACAAATTTGGCGGAGAAGCCAGTGCCTGAAGGAGTGATGTTCAGGTTGAATCACTTTTACAGCAACTACATTGATGCGTTCTTGCGGACCTCGATTTTTGCCGGCGGCGGGGTGATCTTCATCAAGGCGTTGCGAAAAATGAAAACCTGGATCGATGCCACGGGCAAGAAAAAGACGCTCTTGATCGAGCCCGAAGATAACAACCTGGTCGACTACCTCGGCGCTGGCAACTGTGTGACCGTGGAAGATTTTAATGCCAAGAATGTTTTTCCCCTCCCGAGCGCCTATCCCAACATCAACGCATCGATGGAAGAGCTTCCGATCAACTCCAGCTCGTTTGAGGTTGTCATCAGCAACTACGTTCTCGAGCACGTCATCCACCCCAGGCACCATATGCGCGAAGTCGCCCGCATTCTCAAACCCGGCGGATACCTGATCCTGAGCGGTCCCGGCGACATATACCCCTCTCACCGCGTCCCTTACAATTACTTCAACGTGATTCGCTACGGTTATTATGAGATGTTCAAGGAAAACAACCTGGAGCTGGTCGAGGAGTATTTCCCCGCGAGATCATGGCTGTCCATTCTCTACATCAGCTATGCAACAGCCGTCCGTAACAGCTGGTTCAATAAAAACCAGTTCACCAAACTGCTCCACCTGGTCGCGTTAGGCATTTCTGTCATCCTGTCGCCGCTCTTCAACCTGCTCGCCATGCTGATGGACCTGATCACGCCGTTCGATAAACGCGGCTACGCCGTCTACCTGGCGCTTGTCAAAAAGCCTGAGCAGTAAGCCAGAACACACGCTTATCTGCCATCTGGATATAATCAAGTCAATCAAACCTACAAAACCTTATTCAACTTACAGGAGAGGATACTTCATGACCAATCCTCAGGATGTAGCAACGCACAAGAAAAACGAGATCAAAGGCAGGGTGGAAACCTACATCGACAAGGATGGCAACCTGGTCGCCTGGCGCCCCGACCCCAGCCTTGACTGGTCCAGGCTGACGGAAATGCCCGAAGAGGAAGCACTGAAAGAGATCTTTGCGGTTCAAACCTCTAACGGCTATGACTGGCTGCTGCCGGCGGATTTTGGTGGGTACCTGTTCACACCGATCCTTGGCTGGAACGTGCAACGCGACGAGAAGGGGAAATTCATCTCAGCGGAAAACATCTACCGGTTTTGCGGGTACAGAGTGATCGACGCGCTGAGCAAGCTTCAACCAGGCAGGGGGGTCGTTTTTTACAAGACCAAGTAAACCTTTAAACATGCAGCGGGATGGAGAACTCCATCCCGCTTTTTATCGGTTTACGCTCAACCCTGTTTTAACAGGAATTTCACAGATCCGCTTTTTGAACCTGCTGGTTATGTATTCTCCATGGTTTTTTGCAGCTCCGGCGTCACCCACAGGCTTGCGCCCGTGGTGTCGACGAAGATATCGCACAGCATCAGCTGGGGCTGGTAGTTTTTATACGCCATCGGCGGTTGTTCCTTGAAGAACCGGTTGCGCAGGTAATACGGGTCATATTTCTTGCGGTAATCGATATCGCGGCGCCACTTGCGTTTTAACCGCACGGGGTCATCCGTCAGGTACACCACCTTGACCCCCACCAGCTCCTCCATTCCCGGCAGCAGGAAGGGCGAGTTGCCCTCGATGAAAACAATATCCGCGGTGTCCACCTGCACCGGCTTGCCGTCCGGTTTAAGGTTTCCCTGCAAATCGTGGCTGGAAGTGCCGTTGATGAAGTTATAGCGCGGGGTGTAGACGGTCTTCCCGGCGAGGATGCCGCGGATGCACGCTTTCAGTAATTCAAAGTGCAGGGCTCTTACCCCAAACGACCCGATGTCATTTTCTTCGCGGTAATCACGGTCAAGCAGGAAATTGTCCAGCTCAATTGCGGTGATCTTTTTCCCGCGCTGCTCAAACTGCTCGCGCAGCCGGTCAACGATTTCCGTTTTGCCCGCCGCGGTGGGTCCCGCGATCCCCAGCATTATCGGCGTGCCTTTGGATGAGACAAGCTTCAAAACACACTCAATGAACGCGCGGTCAACCTCTTCGTTGGCCCGCATGAAATCCTGGTAACCCACTTCGTGAGCCAGCTCAAATGCTTTCTGCCTGGGCTCGTAAGAACGGTAAGGCGACCCGCCCAGGTGCGCCCGGATCTCATCCGTGAGATAGATCGACCTGACATAAAAGTTAAATCCCCTGGGATCAAAGTAGAACCAGTTGGTGACCCACTCTGCTGAATACGCACCGGTAACCAGTCCGACAAACAACATTCGGGTGAGCGAGTTGATCGTCTCGTCCATCACGATCGCGCCATTTACCTTCGGCTTTATATCAATCCTCTCAAAGAAGTCCATTGACGATATGCGCGCCTCTATCTCGTCCCGGGGCTCTACAGATATCCCCAACCAACTCCCTTCCGCCGGGGTGATGTTATTGAGCGAATAGCGGAACTCATACGGTTCCATGCGGGTGCAAACTGGCGCGACCACGTTCATCTTTTCGTGCAACGCCTGGCAGAACAGGTCTTTATCCTTCAGAATTGTTGGCGTATCGGTCATTGGTCCTCCGGTGAGAATTAATCCAGGTCAACCCTGTCACCCATCATCGCTTTTGTGACCGCCAGCCCGGGTTTCAGGCGTTCGATCTCGCGTTTTGCTTTTTCGTAATGTCCTTCTGTCCACAGCTCGGTCTCATCCCGGCCGAACTCGTTGAGATGGGTGATGACAAGCCTGGGTGTATCGAAGCTGGTGAAGAACTGGCAGAAAGCGTGGAAGAAGGGGGGTTCCTCATCCAGCGCCCGCGCCTTGCCCATCCACAGGTGCGCGAAGACCCCGTTCAGCCTGCCGAAATCCGGCAGCCGGTCAAAATCATGCGCGCGGATGTCCCCGGGGAACAGCCAGCGGCAGCTACCGCACTCAAGCAGATAGCCTGTTTCTGGCACGCCATGCACGCCATGCAGGTGGAGCGAATCAAACGGCAGCAATCGAATCGGTCCAAAGCGCAGCGCCTGCCCGGGCACCGGGGTGGTGGTCATCCCCTCAGGAACAATATCCAACTCCTTGAGCCTTTCAAACACATTTTCGGGGATGACCCATTGCACGTTGGTGTGCTGCAGCGCTTTGATCAGTTTGAGATCGAGATGATCCTTGTGTTTATGGGTGAGCACGATCAGCGAAAGCTGCGCGAGGTCAGCAACGAAATCCGGGTCCGGGAGCCCGGTCACCCGGGAGGAGAGAACATAAGGATCGACCGCCCATTTGTACCCGCTGCTCGAAAGCAGGTAATTGGCAGCGTAGGTCATCCAGGCATGGTTCCCGTCAGCGCTGTGGTTCCACTCGTCCAACATCGTTGACCACTGCAGCGGATATCGTTCCCTGGCAGCAGCAAGGTTGCGCGCGTTCTCGTTTCTTCGAGTCTCTGCGTCAGTCGGCATAGTATTTCGCGATGAACCTTTCCACTTCTTCCACGCTGCGGTCAAACGGACCAAGACGCTCCACCTTCAAACTCGTCGCCGCGGCGGACCATTTGCCAGCCTCGCCCGGCGGCAGGGTCAGGCGTTTTGCCACGTATGACCCAACGCAGGTATCCCCGCGCCCGCTGCGCCCCGCCATGGATATGGCGTGGAAACGGTAGTGGTGGAATTTTCCCTGTGCGTGAACCAGAATACCTTCGCTGTGTGAAAGGATCACCTCGGCTGCGCCCAGGTCGGCAAAGAACCTGGCCGCCTTTTCGATGTCGTTCTCTCCTGTGAGATAGGCGGCTTCCACCGCGTCCGTCTTGAGAACATCCAGGGTGCGCACCACCCGTTCCATCTCCGGCCAGGGCTCGTACACCAGTGATTCACCGCGCAGCACCCGAACAAATCCCTGCACATCCGCAGATAACAGGATATCTCCGCGTTTTCTCATTACCTCAAAGAACTCGAGCTCCACCTCGCCGCGGATGCTCGGGCTGACAACGACCGCTTTCGCCTCAAGACCTTCCATGTCGGCGGGGCGGATCGTCCCGGCGGTTGCCTTCACGTACAGGCTGCGCTTGTCGACATCGTAGGTCTTGTACTCAAGCGTCATCAGCGTTGAGGAGGGGGAAAATACCGGGTAGCAATCGATGCCGTGGCTGCGGATGTCCTCCACCACGTGCTGATCTTCCTCTGCCAGGCGGGTGACCACCGCGGCTTTCAACCCCAGCCTGGCGGCCACGTGCGCGGCGTAATTCATCCCGCCGCCATCCACGTAGCGCGTACCATCCGGGGTGATGATGGTGTCTTTCGTATAATTGCCAACAAAAATTGCATCATAAATTCCAGATGTTTGTGTCATTTTCTCTCTTTTATTTCCGAATTAAAGGATCACGAATTTAATGAGTAGATAAATCCCTGCCGCTAAGAGCGCGTTTGCCGGGATGGTGAACAGCCAGGCGGAAGCGATCTCGCCCGCGACCCCCCAGCGAACCTTGCTCATGCGCTCCGAGGCGCCTACTCCCATGATCAGGGATGCTGTCAGGATCACGATCGCGGATGTCAATTGGGCTGCGAATCCATGGATCGGGCGGATCTTATAGAATTTTGAACCCAGGGTGCGGATCAACTGCCACCCGCCAACGGATGTACCAATCGCGATGGCTGCCGCGCACACAATCACAACCCAGAGAGGTACCTCGAAAGTGGAGATCTTGCCGCTGATCAGTAGACCAAGCGTGATGATACCCATCGTCTTCTGAGCATCATTGGTGCCATGACTCAGCGCCAGGCCGACCGAAGTGACAACCTGAAGCTTCTTAAAGACGCCGTTGATCTTTGGTGAGCTCTTCCATGACAAGAGAAAAATGAGGTTCGCGATCAGGATTCCGGCAATGAAACCGATGATTGGAGAAGCGAATAACGAAATCAACACTTTGGTCACACCGCTCATCTTGATCGCTTGAAATCCCGCGCCAACGACAACCGCACCGATGATTCCGCCGATCAGGGC
>CAYYBP010000090.1:0-7707 GCA_964470275.1 uncultured Anaerolinea sp.
CGTTGAAGCGGCGGATTAGTTCCTCGAAGACGGAGCCCATTCCGTGATTCGAGAGGCCCGGCAGCTTCTCTTTGCCGTCGCCGTGAAGGACGGCATTCGGACTAAGGTTGATATTGGGTGAGATGAACTTGTCGATCAGGTGGCCGAGTGCGTCCGCTTCGTCGAGCTTGTCGAGCTGGCGGCGGAAATCGAACTTGCCGATGATCTCCTGCACATTCTCCGAGAAGCCATCCAGGTATTCACGGCGGGCTTTCGCCAATTCGCGCGCGGTCTGGGTGAAGAGGCGGGTTTCCACCTTGCGCAGCTTGAACAGGTATTCGTGGTAGGCGCTGTGCAGTTCACCAGGGATTTCCTGCCTGGTTTCGAGGAACGAAGACGAAGGCTCGCTGTAAAAAGGCGTTCCCGCCAGCGCGGCGTAGACCACTACGCGAACTGCGCCGATCGCGCCGAGCACGTCCAGCTTATCGGCGTCAAACAGGCATTTGGCTTCGATGGTGGCGGGGGGTTCGCTGTCGTCGCGGTAGCGGTGGGCGCGGATGCAGTGCTGCACCGCCCTAATGCGCTCCTCCGGCCAGCCTTCCTCGCTTAGGATCCTCCCGGCAAATTCCGCCGAGCGCAGGTGGTGCTCGCGCCGCACATCGCTGCCGGGGGTGGTGCCGTCCGCGTCGTGCAGCAGGGCGGCCGCCCGCACGACCTCCAGATCAGCCCCCTCGGCCGAAGCCAGCCGTTCGGCCATGCGGTAGACGCGTTCAATGTGTGAGAAGTCGTGAACCGCGTCGGTATCGCGGTACCAGTCGCGCGCTTGTTCCAGTGTCAGCATACATACCCCGATAATTGTTTCAAGAAATAATTAGTTCTGATGGTAGACCCGCCCTTTCTTGATCACGGTCTGCACCAGGTTGCCGCCGAAGCGGTAGCCGAGGTGGCGGTAATCGTCAACGGAAAGGATGAGCAGGTCAGCCTGTTTGCCGGGTTCTATTGAGCCGATAATCTCCTGCCGGCGGATGGCGGCCGCGGCGTTGATGGTGGCGGCAGCCAGGGCTTCAGCGGGGGCGAGCCTCAGGTAGCGGTAGGCCAGCGCGATGACGAACTGCATGCTCTCACACCAGGCCGTGCCCGGGTTGAGGTCAGTGGCGATTGCCAGCAGCCCGCCCGCCTTGAGTAGTTCGCGCGCGGGGGTGTACTGCGCCTGCGCCAGCCCGAACGGCGTGCAGGGCAGCGAAATCACCACGGTATCGGAGCTGCCGAGGAGCGCGAGCTCTTCCGGGGAGGTTTTGACCGCGTGTTCAATGGAAACCGCGCCCAGGCGAACCGCCAGCGCCGCGCCGCCCAGGTTTTCAAATTCATCGACGTGCGCCTTCAGCGCGAAACGCAAAGACCCGGCGCTCGCCAGGATCGTTTCGCTCTGTGCCAGGTTGAAGGCGCCGGCTTCGCAAAACACATCCACAAAGGGCAGCGGGCGGCCCGGGGAGCGCTGCTGCCACCAGGTTTTCATCGCGGGCAGCATCTCTTCGCATACCACGCGCGTGTATTCATCCTCCCGCCCGTTGTATTCAGGCGGTATGGCGTGGGCGGGCATCAGGGTGGGGGTGATCTCGAGCGGGCCTTCCTGGTCCAGTTTCATTAACACATCCAGCTGCGACAACTCAGCCTGCAACTCCAACCCGTAGCCGGTTTTGGCTTCAGCGGTGGTGGTGCCGTGGCGGAACATACCCCTGGCGCGGGCGCGGGTTTGGGTCAACAGGTCATCGGGGGTTGCTTCGCGCGTGGCGCGCACGGTGGCGTTTATACCGCCGCCGGTGGACATGATCTCCATGTAGGTCTTGCCCTGCAGGCGCATCTCAAATTCCGCCGCGCGGTCGCCTGCCCATACCAAGTGGGTATGCGGGTCTACCAGCCCGGGTATCACCGAGCGTCCAGACGCGTTCAGTTTTTCTTCATCGGGGAACCTGCGCAGCAGGTCTTCGGTTTGTCCAACTTCCAGGATCAGGCCATCCCGCACCAGCATTGCGCCATCCGGGATGATGACGGGATCCACCGGACCGGCTCTGCGCCGCGGACCGCCGGCGAGGGTGACAACCTGGGAGGCTGAATGGATGAGCATTGAGACGTTTCCTGGCTTGAAGTATACCTTTTCTCAGCCTGTTTGGACGGCGGCCGCAGCGGTTTTCACTGCTTTGGCGCGGGTTAAAGCCCAAAAAGCGACCAGGATGAACACGATCGCCGAAACGGCGTTAGCCCAGAACCCCACCTGGAAGACGAACGGCGCCACCAGGTTGCCGATCATGCGGCCCAGTGAGAGGCAAGCGACGTTGGCACCCAGCATGGTGCCGCGCGCCTCGGGAACCAGTTCGGTCATGAACGGCAGGGTGGAAACAAAGGTGAATTCATAGGAAAGGTAGAAGAAGAACAACCCGATCAGCGCGCCAGCCTGGCTGCCGCCCACGAAGGGCAGGGCAGCAGAGACAACGAGCATCAACTCCATGCCCAGCATGATGCTGCGTTCGCGCCCGATCTTATCCGAGATAACCCCGCCGAGCGATTCGCCGCTGATCTCTGAGATGCCAATAATGGCTGACGCCGCGCCTAACGCTGCCAGTTTGAGACCGAAGGAGACCTCGAGCCACACGCCGAAAACCAGGTTGATCACTTCGTTGGAAGAAATGAGCATGAGCGACATCAGCAGCCCCAGCCTTGCCGCCGGGAGCTTGAGCACTTCGAGTATGCTTCTTAATACGTTAACAGGCTGCACCCTGGCTGGCTGGTAATTGGGCACCAGGAAGAGCACCAGCAGGAACGCCACAATGCCCAGGATGGCAGTGAACGGGAAGGGAGCGCGCCAGCCGTAGCGGTCGATGATCCATCCGAGGATCGGCATCCCCACGATAAAACTGACCCCCCAGCCGGTTTCGATCAGCCCCAGCGCGGTGCCGCGGCGGCCAGCCCTCACGCGGTCCCCTATGTACGCCTGGGTGGCGGACAGGAAAACGAACATACCCAGAAATGTCAGGCTGATGGAGATCGTGAAGCCAGCGAAGGTCGGCCAAACCACCACCAGCGAAGCCCCGAAAACGAAGATGGCAATGCCCAGCAGCATGCCGGCTTTTCTACCGCGCCGGTCGGCGATGGGAGTGAGAAATAGGCTTAACGCCCCGCTGATCGAGCGCACGGTCATGGCCAGCGAGATGGTCACCAGGTCGACCCCCAACCCGTTGGCAAACGTGTTGAGGAACGGGTACACCATGCGCGTATTAAAGTTAATGATCATGCGCACCACCGCGAACAGGAACACCTGGAAGCGCATGGGCACAGGTGGGCGGTGCGGGTGATCCAGCACGGCGGTGGATTGGTCTGTCATGTGATCTAAGAGTCCCGCTTCATTTTAATCCGGGATAGGAAAAACAGCGCCAGCAGGTCCAGCGCGACACAAACGACGGCGTTCATGATGAAGCCGCCGCGATAGATCCAGGGGGCGACCAGGTCGCCCACAGCGCGCCCAAGTGAAAGGAAAGCGATGAAGAGCGCCATCATGGTTGCGCGGGTGGCGGGGGTGATTTCGGTCATCAGCGGCAGGGCGCTGATAATCGCGAGTTCGAAGGTGAGGTAAAAGAAGAACAGCCAGACAAACGCGCCGGGCAGGGATTTTCCCAGCCACGGCAGGGTGACAACCCATAGGGCGTTGAGAACCAGACTGATGGCGATCGTGCGCTCCTTGCCGAGGCGGTCGGCCAGCAGCGCCGCCAGGCCTTCGCCGCCCAGCTCGGAGATGCCGATGATCACTGTAGCCGCTCCGAGCGCGGCGATCTGCAACTGGAAGGCGTCCTGCATCCACACCCCGAAAACGATGTTGACGACTTCGTTGCCGGTGATGAACAGGGTGCCCATGAGGATGCCCATGACCGCCGGCGGATACGCGAGGACCTTGCGGATGTCGGCCAGGATGGCCAGCGGTTGCGTCTCCAGGGGGGCGTCAGATGGGATGAGCAGCCATAGCAGGAGCAGCATGATCCCACCCAGGATGCTGACAGCGATAAATGGTCCCACCCAGGTAGTGTGGCGGATGAGCAGACCGGCGAGGGGTACCATGAGGACGAAAGAAAGCGCCCATGACAGTTCAGTCATCGCCAGGTAAAAGCCGCGCCGCGCATAGGGCACGTGATCGCCCAGGTAAGCCTGCAGGGCGGGAATGAAGATGTTGTTGCCAAGGTTGCCCAGCATGATGGCAAGAAAGAACGTGGCGTACCCCGGGAACAGGCTCGCGGCGACTGACCCGACCAGGAAGATGCCCGTTCCGATCAGCATGCCCACCTTGCGCCCGCGGCGGTCGGCGATCGGCGCGACGAAGGGGCCGGCGGCGCTGGTTGCCATGGAGATGCCGACCGCGAAGGAGATCATACCGATATCCTGGTTCATACCGGCAGCGAAATAAGCCAGGAACGGGTACACCATGCGCAGAGGGGTGTTGAGAACCAGGCGCAACGAGGTGAAAAAGACGACCTGTTGTTTGAGCGTTTTTTGCGAGATCATACAGTCCTTATGCGCCAGAATAAAAAAAACCTCCCGGCACTTCCGGGAGGCGTTTCAGCAATGCGGGCAATTTAATCGATCGTGGGCTGAGGTCTTTCCGGTAGATTAAGGAATTTTACCGTATTCGCGTCATATGATGCAACCTGCCCAACCTTGACCAGCCAGTCGAGTTCCTCGTCAAGCACGTGATGGCTGACCTGGTTTTCTGCAACATCCAGGAAGGTGCCATTGTAGATATCCTGTAAGATTCCTCTTCCCCAATCAATGACAAGCGCTCCATTCTTGAGCACGATCACCAACTGGCGGTTGACTGGCGTTCCAGCTGTCATTTTCCCCTCGTTTCCTTCGAATCGAAATATCTGAACCTCACCCGAAGCCTCCGGGATTACCTGTGAATATATTTGTCGAATCGGGTGTTGCGAAGCTTGGCTACCAGGTCATCCTGCGTTTCCTGCCAGATGTCGTGCAGCGGGCACTCATTCAGCGCGATCGGGCCGTCGATGGCTTCAATGACCTCGAGTAGAGAGATGTCTTTGGGAGGTCTGGATAAGATGACCCCGCCGCGCGCGCCGCGCGATGTTTTAATGAGACCGGCGATCGAAAGCTGGGAGATGATCTTGGCAAGAAATGAGGGCGGGATCTTTTGTGTTTCAGCAATTACCTTGGTCGCCGCGTTTTGATTGGGCTCATGCCGGGCAAGGTACACCATTGCCCTGAGCGCGTAATCTGCCTGACGTGTGATCTGCATGTAAATCCACCTCTTTTGGTAATTATGGTCAAATTAGTCTTTTTACTCTATTATTTTACTACGCCAGGGGGTATCCACCAAGTGACAATCATAATTGATTCTACATGACCTCCCGATGCAATCGCCCTGGTCTGACTTCACGGTATAATTTTATTATGAGCAAATTCAAATACCATTATCCGATCGAAGTTCGTTTTGGCGACCTTGACGCCTACTGGCATGTGAACAACGCGCGCTTTCTGGTTTACCTCGAGCACGCCCGCAGCTGTTACGTGCGCGAAATGGGACTGGTGGACGGTGAATCGCTGTGGCGCCTGCCGTTCATCGTGGGAGATATCCACATCCGTTATCATGCCCCCATCGAGCTGGGCGACAAGGTGGTCGTCTCCATGGGTGCGACCAGGATCAGCAACCGCACGGTGACCTTCGAATACGAGATCACCGGTGAGAACGGTGCACCTGTCTTCGCCAGCGCTGAATCGATCATGGTCTGCTATGACTATCAGACCAAGCAATCCACGCCGGTTTCGGATGAGTTGCGGCGCAAATTCGCTGAGCGCGAAGGGCGTGATTTCTGATGGACGCGCCCGGCACTCCTTTACCCGAAATTGACGAATCCCTGTTGCTGCGCGTCCTGGTCGACCTCCTCAAAACGCCCAGCCCCACCGGGTTTTGCGACGAGGCGGTATTGTTCACAGAGAAAGTCTTCAGATCCATCGGGGGCGTGAAGGTCAGCCGTACCCGCAAGGGCGGGCTGCTTGTGAGCATCGCGGGCGAAAAGGATGACGCTCTGCGCGCGCTCTGCGCGCACGTCGACACGCTGGGCGCGATGGTGAAGACCATCAAGTCCAACGGGCGGCTCACGCTCAGCCGCATAGGCGGGTACGCCTGGAACACTGTTGAGGGCGAGGGCTGCACGATCTTCACCCGCGACGGCAGGCGTGTGCGGGGGTCGGTGTTGATCACAGCCGCGTCCAGCCATGTGCACGGGACCAAAACCGCGGATACCAAACGCGATGATGACACGATGGAAGTGCGCCTGGATGAGAAGGTTGCCTCGGCTGCCGAGACCGGCGCGCTGGGCATCACCGTGGGGGATTTCGTGGCTTTCGACCCGCGGGTGGAGTTGACGAACGGATTCGTCCGCTCACGCCACCTGGACGACAAAGCCGGAGTCGCCTGCCTGGTGGAAGCCGCGCGGGCCCTGGCATCAGCCGGGCTGAAACCTGCGCAAACGACGTATATTTTCATCACCAATTTCGAAGAGACCGGGCACGGGGCTGCTTCCGGTATCCCTGCCGGGGCGACCGAACTGGTAGCCGTGGACATGGCGGCGGTGGGCGAGGGGCAGACCTCGAACGAGTTCAGCTCCACGCTATGCGTCAAGGACTCAAGCGGTCCGTATCATCGCGGTTTGAGCAACCGCCTGCGCAAGCTGGCCGAGCAGTACCGCATCCCGCACCAGGTGGATATCTACCCGTATTACTCGTCAGACGGCAGCGCCTGGTGGAAAGCCGGCGGCGAATCCGCAGTGGCGCTGATCGGACCCGGAGTGGACGCTTCGCACAACTATGAACGCACGCACATCGATGCGCTGACCGCCACCACCCGCTGGGTGCTGGCTTACCTGTTGAATTAGGACGCTTGCCGGGCTAAACGGAATTCTTATTCAATTATTATATTCGGGGGGTACAATCATCCTGCAACAAGAGGTTGTGTTGCAGGAGACTGGTACAATCGGTGCACACCGATTGGAATTAAATCTAACGACGCACTTTCTGGATGGTACAGGAAGCGTTGATTACCGGTAACAGAAACGTATCAGGAGGATTAGTTTTTGGCAGGAATGGAACGATTTACTCAACGCGCGCGGCGGGTGCTCTCCCTGGCTCACCAGGAGGCAGAGCGCATGCGCCACGGCGCGATCAACACGGAACACATCCTGCTTGGTCTGATCGAGGAGGATGGGGGCATTGCCAGCCACGCCCTGCGTGAATTGGGGCTGGAGACCGAGCGCGTACAGGAGATAGTCGAGCGCCTTTCTCCCATCGGCATGCACGAAACATCCACCCTAGAGCTCTCGATCGGCGGGCAGCAGGTGCTGGAATACGCCATCGAGGAAGCCCGGCAGCTGGGGCATCAATTCATCGGCACCGAGCATTTGCTGCTGGCGTTGACCCGCTCAACCGAGGGGATGGCCATGGAGGCGCTCAAAAAACTGGGCGTCACCCCCGAGCAGGTGCGGCGGCAGACGCGCCGCGTTATGGAAGAAAGCAGCAACTCCCCGGCCTCAGCCGGGCAGGCGCCCCTGGCGCGCAAGGAAGACAAAAAGGAAGCCAAGACCCCGCTGGTCGACCAACTTGCCGTGGACCTGACCACGCTGGCAGAAGAAGGCAAGCTTGACCCGGTCATCGGGCGGCAGCAGGAAATTG
>CAYYBP010000090.1:7717-8751 GCA_964470275.1 uncultured Anaerolinea sp.
AACAACCCGGCGCTCATCGGCGAACCGGGCGTCGGCAAGACGGCCATCGTCGAGGGATTGGCGCAGCGCATCGTGGAAGGCGACGTGCCCGCTCCCCTGGTGGGCAAACGCGTCCTCCAGCTCGATGTGGGTTCGCTGGTTGCCGGCACCATGTACCGCGGGCAGTTCGAAGAACGCTTGAAACGCGTCATCGACGAATTGAAGGCATCTAAATCCATTCTCTTCATCGATGAACTGCACATGCTGGTGGGCGCGGGCTCGGCGGGCTCTTCCGTAGACGCCGCAAACATCCTCAAACCAGCGCTCTCGCGCGGTGAACTGCAGGTGGTGGGCGCCACCACCCTCGATGAATACCGCAAGCACATCGAAACCGACGCCGCTCTCGAGAGGCGCTTCCAGCCCATCCTGGTGGTCGAACCGACCGTCGAAGAGACCATCCAGATCCTCAAGGGCATCCGCAAAGCCTATGAAGAACATCACCGCCTGGTGATCTCAGACGAAGCCCTTGACGCGGCTGCCCATCTCTCTTCACGCTACGTCACCGAGAGGTTCCTGCCCGACAAGGCGATAGACCTCATTGACGAAACCTCGTCACGCGTGCGCATGTACAAGAGCCCGGCGGCGCAAACCTTCAAGGAATTGATGGGCGAGTTGAAAGACGTCAAGGCGCACCGCACCGAAGCCGTGGAGAGCGGGCGCAACGATGACGCCCAGGAGCTTTCGGACAAGGAAGCTGACCTGAAAACACGCATCGAGCAACTGCGCACCGGCTGGGACCGCACCAACAGCCCGGTGGTGACCGCGGATGATATCGCCGAACTGGTTTCGATGTGGACGGGTGTGCCGATCATGCAGCTGGCCACCGAGGAATCGGTTCGCCTGCTGAACATGGAAGGCGAACTGCAGAAATTGATTATTGGGCAGGAAGAAGCCATCAAGACGATCGCCAAGGCCGTCCGACGTGGACGGGCAGGGTTAAAAGACCCGCGGCGGCCGATCGGGTCGTTCATGTTCCTCGGCCCCACCGGCGTAGG
>CAYYBP010000091.1:0-8717 GCA_964470275.1 uncultured Anaerolinea sp.
CCATCTTGACAACCTGCCCCTGGCCTGAACCCTGCTCAGTGGTGTAATCAAAGGCTGGACCTTCTGCGGTGGAACGTACGTTAGAGATCGTCCCGATTCCCGGCAGCCATTCCTGCCAATGGTTGGGGTCGATCATCACCTGCCAGACCTTATCAACTGGCGCGTCTATTTCTACTTCACGTTCAAATTTTGGCATATTCATTACCTCCTGTTAATAACCAAGTATAGCACCATATTGTATTTTACGTCTCTCCCCTTGGTTAGTTGTCTATACAAATCTCCGGGAACGCATCAACAAGAAAAGACCGGGCGGGGTTTTCCGTCCGGTCCACTTTTCGAGAAGAGAGTTGCTTATTTTGACCTGCGGGGAAACCAGGGAATGAACGCGCTGGTGCGGGCTTTGTACTCCAGGTAGCCCGGCCGCTTTTCCATGGTCTTCTCGAGCAACGCGACACCGGAAACCCTTACCAGCAGCAGCGTCATCAGGATCGGGCTGAAAACCGTCCACCAGCCCCCGGCAGAGGCCGCTATGAGGTAGAATCCCCACCACTGCGCAGAATCGCCAAAGTAATTGGGGTGGCGGGTATACTGCCACACACCGCGGTTCATCACCTTGCCTTTGTTGGCCGGGTCAGACTTGAAACGGGTCAGCTGAGCGTCTCCGGCGGCCTCAAAGTAAAATCCAAACCCCCACAACAGGATCCCCAGGATATCCAGCACACCCAAGCGGGCCGGAGTCGGGCTGATCTGGGCAGCCAGCAGCGGTGTGCTGACGATCCACATGATGATTCCCTGCAGCATAAACACCTGGAAAAAACTGCGCCACCACCAGGATTTTCCATTCTCCTCGCGCCATTTCTGGTAGCGGAAATCCTCGGGCTTTCCCCAATTACGGATAAGAATATGCAGCGTCAACCGCAGCCCCCAAACGGTGACCAGCAGGCTGATCAGCCATTTGCGCAGGTCGTAGCCCTGCGGGGTGAGCGCGAACGTGATCCAAACCACGACCACGAACCCGGCCCCCCAAAAAATATCGACGATGCTCGAGTTTTTGAGGATGAGACTGACGACCCACAACAGGGTCATGACGCCCAGGATAACAGCGCCTATGATCAGGTAATTGGTAATAAATTCCATCTTCTCTCCAGGGTTAGTTCGTGTCCTTTGCGATCACGGCAAATCCAACAGCGCCGGGGCCGATGTGCGCGCCGATCACCGGGGTGATGTCTTCCTGCATGATATCACCCTTCGGAAGAAGGTGCTCAGCCATCCTGGCGAGCTCCTTGATGCGTGCGGCAGCGTTTGTGTGAACCAGGGCGATTCGTTCGCTTGGCCCAACAGCTTCTAGCATCTGCACCACACGCTTCATGGCCTTTTCACGCGTACGCACTTTTTCGTTGCCGGGAATGCCGTTGTGCATGGTGAGGATGGGCTTGATCTGCAGCAAGGAGCCGATGCTGCTCATCCAGCGGTTCATGCGCCCGCTGCGTTTAAGGTACTCGAGTGTATCAAGGGCAGCAAAAACATGCGTCCGCTTGATTTGGGAGTTTACCGTTTCAAAGATATCCCTGAGCGAGTGACCAAGCGAGGCCATCTTCGCCGCCGTTTCCACCAGGAACCCGGTACCCAAGCTGAGCTGGTGTCCGTCGATTACATGGATGACTGCCGAGGCGGTTTCTTTGGCCGCCTGGTGGGCCACATTGACCATCGCGCTCAAGGCTTCAGAAATATGGATCGACAGGATGTCAGTTGCCCCTTCTTCGGCGAGACTATCGTAGACCGCCTTGAATTTCAAGGGTGAAGGGACAGCGGTGGTCGGGTTCGTGGGGAAATAGGGCAGTTTTTCGTAAAACTCCGTCCGGGTAATATCAATACCATCCAGGTATTCCTGGTCTCCGACGTTGATGAACAATGGGACAACCTTGATGCCGTATTTTTCGATGATTTCCGCTGGGAGATCGCAAGTACTATCTGTTACAACCCTGATGGTCATTTCCCCTCCTAGATGACAAGTATTATCCCCAGCACGATTTCGATTGCCAGGCTGATGAGGTTGGATTTATCGTATGATTTATCGAAAAAGATCGAGAACAATCTCACCAGGGCGATGGCAAGGTAGGCGATTCCGAGCATCCTGTAGGCGTTTTTACCCAGGAAGAGCGGAGCCACGCCCAGGGCGATGAACAAACCGCCGAAGATCGAGCGGATCTCCGAGATGCCCCGCGCGCCCTGCGCGATTAAGCCCGTAAAGTCGTAGACCGAGGTTGGTTTTACCAGCGCCAGCAAGCCTGTGCCCGCCGTTGCCAGTGACGCGATTATTT
The DNA here is from genome assembly GCA_964470275.1 of uncultured Anaerolinea sp. Classification (GTDB taxonomy): domain Bacteria; phylum Chloroflexota; class Anaerolineae; order Anaerolineales; family Anaerolineaceae; genus UBA6107. The sequence goes on from CAYYBP010000091.1 coordinate 2,322, forward strand.
TCAGTACCGTTAATACCATATTGAATTCTCCTTTACTGAGCGTTTATTTCATCCAACAGCTCGAACAACTCGCTGTTTTCGGGGATGTCTGACATCGAATGCCCGTAGTGCACGAAACGAGCGACACCATGTTTATCAACGATCACCTGGGCGGGCATCCGGCCAAGCTTGAAGAGATTGACTTCCTGCCCATACAGCTTCAAGACGCTCGCCTTCGGGTCGGGCAGTCCGATGAATGGCAGGTCATTCTTTTTCCAGTATTCCGCAAATCTTTCCCTGTCTTCAGGTCCAACCACCACAATAATGGTCTGCCGTTTATCAAATTGATCGTAGTCCAGGCGCAACTGCGCCATGTGTTTCTGGCAGAAGGGTCAGGTGAACCCACGGTTGAAAACCAGTAAGACGTTCGAATTACCGGTAAAGCCAGACAGGTTGACCATCTTGCCTGTAAAATCTTCCAACGAAAACTGCGGGGCTGTTTTATCCAGCGCGACTCGGGGCATTGATCCTCCTATGATGATAAACACCTGATCGATTTATTGTATACATAATCTCAGAAAAGCACCTGTGCATATTTTCATATCTTAATTGTCGATATGGATCGGAAGGCTTTATCAATAAATATGGCCTCAAAGTAAGCCCTCCAGTACCAGGCCGGCTAAACGGTTCTCTTGCTCCTTCTTACGAGCAAGCCAACCACCAGGCTGAGCGCAACCAGCCCAAACGTGATCCAGGTGGGGATGGCCACCGCGGAGACCGCCGCGTGTTTGACCCCGATGCCGATCAGCGCCCACAGGATGACGGCTGTGTAGCCGATATCGCGCCGTGTAAAGTTCACCAGGGCGACGATCACCAGCACCGCCAGCAGGATGATGCCCATCCAGATTTCCGGGGAGATGCCAAATCCGTTCCAATTCAGGTAATACAGCACATCCGTCAGGTTTGCGACTGTCGCCACGGTGATCCAGCCCAGGTAGATGCTGAAAGGCAGGTGAACTGCCAGCCGCTCGCCCAATGGGGCTGTACCGCGGTTAATGTTCAGGCGCAGGTAGGTGATAATGAGCGTGGCGAGCAGCAGGAGCATGGCGAAAATGGTGAGCGGGAACTGCTCGTAATGCCACAGGAAGATCCAGACGCTGTTAGCCAGTCCGCCCAGGGCGATCCACCAACCGGTGGCGCGCAGGCGCGGGTTGGTCTTTTGAGCAGGCAGTGCCTGGAATATCGCGTAAGCGATCAGACCGATGTAGATCAATCCCCAAATGGAAAACACATATCCGGCCGGGACGAAGTAGACTTGGAAGCGGTCCGATATCTCGCCGGTGTTCAAACCATTGAGGGGCAGAGCGTTGGCGAGGGTGTTAATAACGATCGTCACGATGACTGAGAGTACAACAACAATTTGGCGCAAGGTATCTTTCATTTCATTTCTCCTTCGAGTGTACAAGAATTCCTGGTTTATTTATCAATATTTCAGCAGGTTAACAAGAGCGGAATCAAGATCAGGATAATCAAATTTGAAACCCAGGCGGGTCAGTTTTTCCGCCGAGACCCGCTGCCCGTCCAGCACGACCGTACTCATTTCACCAAGCAGCAGCCGAAGCGCGATGGCAGGCACGCGGATAAAAGCTGGCCGCTTCATGATCTTTCCGGTGATCCTGGAAAATTCATGATTGGTTACCGGTTCAGCGGACAGGTTGAATGCGCCAGACGCGGCAGGATTTTCGATCAGAAAACAGATCGCCCTTACCTGGTCTTTCATATGGATCCACGACATCCACTGCTTGCCTGAACCTAACGGTCCACCGACAAACAACTTGAAAGGCAGCAACAGGCGGTCGAGAGCTCCCCCCTTGTTACTCAGAACCACAGCCGTGCGAATCACAACACGGCGCACCCCCATCGCTTCCACCGGCTGCGTGCTGGCTTCCCATTCACGGCTGACATGCGCGAGGAAATCGTCACCAGAAGGCGCATCTTCAGCAAGCAAATCGCTTTGACGGGTGCCATAGAACCCGACCCCGGAGGATTGAACGAGAACGGAGGGCTTTTTTGCCGCCTGTTGAATCGCTTCAGTGATGGCCTTTCCGGCATCCACGCGGCTATTGAGTATCGCCTGTTTACGCGCCTTGGTCCACAACCCCGAGGACAGATTTTCACCTGTCAGATTGACCACCGCGTCAGCGCCGTCAATATGGCTGACCCACTCCCCCGTCGTCCGTCCGTCCCAGCGGGCGTATGTCACATGGGAAACGCTGTCGGAATTCGTTCCGCGCGTGAGGATGACCACGTCATGCCCGTCAGACACCAGGCTTTTGGTCAACGCTTTTCCGATCAACCCCGTTCCACCAGCAACAATAACTTTCATGTTCTCTCCCTTTTCCAAAAACACACTCACTATCAAATGATCATACTTAAATCATAAGCCAATTGGTTACATCTGTCAAGTATTTGTACAGATTATCTTGACAATTATTATACAATGCAGTATATTTCTTACCAACGAGGTCAATCGTGCAAAATTCGCGATCGCAAAAAGAAATGATGAAACCAAGCAGAACCCCAATCTATAATCTGACAGCCGTGCTGCATGAAACGGGTCTCAAAGCAGACCTGCTGCGCGCCTGGGAACGACGGTACAACCTTCCCAAACCGGAGCGCACCAGCGGCGGCCATCGCTTATATTCAGAATACGACATCCAGACCATTAAATGGCTGAAGTACAAACTCACCGAGGGATTCTCAATCAGCCGGGCGGTGGATCTATGGAAAGACAGACTATCGAGCGGGGTTGATCCTCTATCTGAAAACGATACTACGCCGGCCGCGGATTTCCTCACAGACAGCCTGGTGAACACCGATCAACTGCGCCGCGAGTGGCTGGAGTCCTGCCTGGCTTTTGACAGCTCGAAGGCTTCCAGCATCCTCGACCAGGCGCTTACGATACACCCTGTAGAAACCGTGTGCGTTGAGATTTTACTTAAAGGATTACACGAGATCGGCCATGACTGGTACACCGGCAGGGTAACCGCCCAGCAGGAGCACTTCACATCCTCGCTGGCGAACCGCAGGGTGGAAACGCTGATCAGCCTGACGCCTCTCCCCTTCCGCGGACAGACCGTGCTCATCGGAGGTCCGCAGGGAGAGCAGCATCTGTTCCCGATCCTGCTGCTCGATCTCTTCCTGCGCCGCAGGGGATTGAACGTGGTCAACCTGGGGTGCGATATCCCCATTGACCAGATGCAGGCCACCGCGTCTGGGTTGAAACCCGACCTCATCGTTCTCGCCGCCCAGACGATCACCAGCGCGGCAACCTTACAACAGACTTTCGCGCAAACTTATGCGCTCGGTGTGCCGCTGGCTTACGGCGGTTTGATCTACACCAGGATCTCCGCGCTACGCGAGTGCCTACCCGCTCACTACCTGGGAGACAGTCTCCAGAAAGCTCCGGCCGAGATCGAAAATTTGCTCGCCTCGCCGCAACAGAAGCCCATGCTCCAGTGCCCCGGGGAGAAATATCAGGATCTGATTTCGGCGTTTCAGAAAAACCGGGCCAGGATCGACCTGACTTTGCTGCAAAAATCGACCGACGGCCAACTGCCGTTCGAATTCCTTAACGATGCCAATGATTTTTTCGCCAACGGTTTGATCGCTTCACTTCAAATGGGAGACCCCGCATACCTTGAACCGGACATCCACTGGCTCAGTTGGCTGCTGGTGAAACGGGACATCCCCGGCGACCGGCTCGCGATCTATCTTGAGACCTACCGGGATGCGGTAAATATGGAGCTTGGCTTGTTGGCTGCGCCGATCACCGACTGGCTCACCGCATTTTTGACTAACTTGACGCACAACAGTGAAAACAAGGAGAAACATGGATAAAGAAAATCAATTGAACTTTTATCACGACGCCCCTGACCTGATCCTGCAGGACGTGAACGAAAATCCCGTTCAGCTATCCAGTTTATGGCGCGAAAAACCGCTCATTCTGGCGTATACCCGGCACTTCGGCTGCACGCAATGCAAGGAAATGCTGGATGAGCTGGTGGCGGGCAGGGAGCAGATCGAGCAAGCCGGTTTGGGAGTCGCCATCATCAACCAGGGCACCCCGCAGGCTACCGCCCTGTTTGCCGAGGAATTCGCGCCAGGTCTGATGATGCTTTCCGACCCGGAACGCAAGGCTTACCACGCCTACGGGTTGGAGCGGGGAAATCTGTTTCAAACATTTCTCAACCCGCAAGTCTGGTCGGCAATTTCAAAGTCGCGGAAAAAAGGGTATCGTGTTGAACCGCCGCCTGAAGGCCAGGACGCGATGCAGATGTCAGGCACCTTTATCATCACTCGGGACGGGAAGATCGCGTTGCCTTATTACTATGACCACATCGCTGATCACCCGCCCCTGTCTCTATTGCTGAGCGGTGTTCTGAACACCGGTTGGGATCAACCATTTGACGGACCAGTCGGTCCGGGCGCTGAAGAATCTATCACATCGGAGAAATAAAATGAAAAAATATCTCGTTATGCTTTTTGTAGCTATTCTTACCTTACTTTCAATTACAGCCTGCTCGTCAGGAAAAGTTGAAGCGACTGTTGTAGCTGAGGTCACCCCCCAGGCAGCCGCGATCGCCGAAGGGCGCCTGTTACCGGTGAACTGGCTTGACCAAGCATTTACCATCCCCGGCACGGTGGAGACAGTCGTGGTCGGTGACGGCGATGTGGTCGCAGCCGGCGATCCGCTCGCGACCCTCGCGCACACCGCCGATGTCGATCTCGCGCTGGCACGCGCCAGGCAGGAAATCCTTTCCGCGCAGCAGGCGCTCGACGGGCTGAACGCCTCCGCCAACCTCAACAAAGCGCAGGCGGAGCTGGCAGTGCTCACCGCCCAGGAAGCCCTCGAGAATGCGCAGGACAACTTTGACGCCAACGCGACCCAGGAGAACCAGTTCAAGCTGGACGCGGCAACCGCCGGGCTCACCCTCGCGCAGTCAGCACTCGCCAGGATCACCGAAGGCAATGGGGTCGACGCTGACATGCTTGCAACTGCGCAATCCCGGCTCGAGGTCGCGCAGGCGGGCCTTGCCAACGCTGAAGAAATGACCGCCGCCTACCAGCTTACCGCCAGCCTGGATGGAACAGTGGTTGACCTCGCGCTCCAGCCCGGCCAGATGGTTGCGTCTGGTGCGCCGGTCATGGTGGTGGCTGACCTGTCGCAGTGGGTGGTGAAGACCGACAACCTGAGCGAGATGCAGGTCTCAGACCTGGAGGTTGGTCAAAAAGTCGAGGTCGTGTTGGACGCACTGCCCGATCTCACCCTCACCGGCGAGATCACGCACATCGCTTCACGGTACGAAGAGAAGCGCGGTGACATCACCTTCACGGTCACAGTCCTGCTGGATAAAGCCGACCCCCGCATGCGCTGGGGAATGACGGCTGCTGTCAATTTTAAGTAAGTGATGGGATAACCCTATGCAAAAAACCCTATCCTTATCCGCCTTCCTGGCGGTCAAAGAAGTGTGGCGCAACCGCGGGCGCTTCCTGCTGGTGAGCCTGGTGATCGCCCTGATCACCCTGCTGGTGTTGTTCATCGCAGCGCTCGGCGAAGGGCTTGGCAACGGCAACCGCGAATACATCTCCAAACTGGACGGTCAGCTGATCGCTTTCCAGTCGAAATCTGATTTCCTCATCAACGCCAGCCGCCTGGGCCGCGACCGCCTGGCATCGATCCGGCGGGTTGAGGGCGTGGCGGATGCCGGCATGCTCGGCACTGCCAGCGCCACCCTGGTTCTGCAGGGTGACGCGGAGCCACTCAAGGTCGCCCTGCTGGGTGTGGAGCCGGGGCACGTCGGCGAACCGCGCGTACTGGAAGGCCAGCAATTGAGCACCGGCCTGGCAGACGAAGTGATCATCGACAGCAACACCGCCTACCGCACGGGCCTCAAGGTGGGCGACAATGTGACCCTGCGCACGACACAGGGTACGCGCGATGAATTTTTCACGCTGCGGGTGACCGGGATAACTGACGGTCAGCAATACTCACTTCAACCATCGCTCTTCGCCCCGTTCTACACCTGGGATCGCATCCGCCCGAAATCCGAAGCTGAAGTGAATCTTTCCAACCCGGTGGCCAACGTCATCCTGGTGAGACTTCAAAATCCAGAGGAAACGGAGATCGTGTCGGAACGCCTGGTATCACAGGTGAACAACATCGAGGTGGCAACCCTCAAGCAGGCCATCCAGGCGCTGCCGGGGTATTCCGCTCAGCAAAGCACGCTGAATACGCAGGGTGGTTTCACCCTCTTCATCGGCATCCTGGTAATCGGCGGCTTTTTCCAGATCCAGATCCTGCAGAAGGTCGCCCAGATCGGTGTATTGAAAGCGATCGGCGCGGCAAACCAGGTT
>CAYYBP010000092.1:0-8701 GCA_964470275.1 uncultured Anaerolinea sp.
ATATTTCAGCGAAAGCACCTTATTCCCGCGCCAGGCGGAATGAAACCCCGTGTTCATCCGCGCCTGTTTCGATGAAACCGGTCTTCACCAGCACTTTCTGCGAGGGGAGGTTATCCAGCCGGACCCGTTTTGCGGTGATGGCACGGCATTGCGGGTGTGAGAACGCCCATCGGATCATTTCCTTCACCGCCTCGGTCATAAACCCGCGGTTCTGGTAGATGGGGTCTATGCCGTAACCGATCTCCACTTCTCCGCCGGGGTCTGGTTCGCCCTTGAAGCCCACCATGCCAGCCCCGGTGTTCTCGCACACGATGACAATCAACCAGTAGGTGTACCAGGGGTGAAGAGGCGGCGCAACCTTGTGCATTTTCTCGATCTTCATGGTCACAGCCCGCAAGGCGTCGCCCGCAATGAGGTTCTCGACCAGGGGCGTATTCAATTCAGCAGCCAGCTCCCGGATCGAGCGCAACCCGGTTTCGAGCTGCGAGAGGGTCAACGGGAACAGTTTAATGTTTGGGGATTGGATAACGGTCATTTTTCGCTCCTCATGGTCGATATTCCACCTTTATTCTACATTAACAGGCAGGCTGCACGAATACCAGGTTTGATATAATTCAAGCATTCAGACTATCTTATTTGTAAAAAGGAAACCTCCCATGACCTCCACCGTGTATTATGGTTCTCCCCGGCAGACGTATCTCACTGCAAAAGAAACCCTGCCCGCGAAACTCGACCTCATCCTTGAGGCCTTGCACCTGCGCGACCGGGTGAAGGACGAGAACGTGTGCCTCAAGCTGCACGTGGGCAATGACATCGGTTATTCCACCATTCACCCCGTTTTCGTACGCAAGGTCGTGCAGGCGATCAAGGACGGTGGAGGAAAGCCCTTTATCGTGGATGTAAACTGGGACGTGAAAGGCTGCGAGGAAAGAGGTTATACCACCGAGGTGCTGGGCTGCCCGATCTATCCTTCGGCCGGATTGAACGATAAACACGCGTACGCACACGAGTGGGAATATAAGAACATGAAAACCTGGAAGGTCGCCGGGCTGGTGGAGGAAGCCGGCTTCATGGTGAACTTCGCCCATGTCAAGGGGCATCCGTCCTGCGGGTTCGGCGCGGCCTTCAAGAATATCGCCCTGGGCTGCATGGTCGGAGAGACCAGGGGGCAGATCCATGATACCAACCACTATGACCGCTACTGGTTCAAGGAGCTGTGCCCGGACCGCGCGGTGATGCAAAAGATCGTCGATTCCTGCCCGTTCGGCGCGATCGTCTTTGACAAGCACGACCCGGATGAGCTCCACCTGCATTTTGAACCATGTAACAACTGCATGCGCTGCCAGAAGGTCGCTCCCGAGGGCAGCCTTAAGATCCAGCCGGTGAACTTTCATTCCTTCATGGAAGCCTGTGCCATATCGACCGCCATCACACTCTCAACTTTTGAAAAGAGCAAAACCATCCACCTGGCGCTCGCTACGCACATGACCCCGGTGTGCGACTGCTTCGGGTTCACCAGCATGCCGGTGATGCGCGACGCTGGTATTTTCGGCTCGGATGACATCGTGGCGCTGGACAAGGCGATCCTGGATGTGACTGCAGGGTATCCGCTGATCGAAGAGAACCTGCCCACCAGCATGGAAGTGCAGCGCCATGGCGGGCACCCGTTTTCCCAGCTTCATGGGCAATTCAAGGACCCGTATGTGGTTGTACGTTATGCGGAAAAGATCGGTGTCGGAAGCCAGGATTACGAACTGGTTGACGTGCTGCCGGTGGAGGAGAAAGGTCCTCAGCCGATGGGCTACTACATCTCATCAAAATAGCGATCGTAAATATGTGTACCTGCCGGGACTTTTCGAAAGTCCCGGTTTTTTTACGTCATTGCCTGGATGGCCTGGTCGCTCTTTAGGGCCTGTTGAAGTTTGATCAGCGTTTCTTTCCGGGTCTTCAGCATATTCCTGTATTCATAATTATCGGTTTCGTGGATCTCAACCCTCAGGTCAGTGATACAGGTTTCCAACAAATGAACCAGGATGTCCTGCTCTTCTTCGGTCAACTGTAGTTGGATCATGTCACCTCCTGCAACTGGTAAGAAAAAACCGCCCCTCGTTGTGGGCGGCTTGGAATGATTCATAGATCGATGCGATGGAAAACAGGCCGCTTATGATGTTTACTATTTTCAGTATAGGAAGTTACGCGACAGAAGTCAATAGTCCGGCAGGCGGTTCGACCGGCATCTCGTATACCCGGTAGCGGCGCAGGGGTTTTACACCCAGTTTAATGAGTGCGTTGTTCATGCGGTCATTGTCTTCCAGGACGTAGTTAATCTCCATGTAGGTTTTGTCGGAATAGATGGCTTCATATGTGGCTCGGTAAAGCAGGGTATCGATTGCCCGCCCCTGGTACTCGGGGATGACCCCCAGCGCCCACATGCGGTAGTGCCGGATACGGGGAAGCTGGAAGAGCATCTTGAGTAAGCCAAAGGGCAGGAGTCTTCCATTCAACCCTTTCAGGATGACGTTGATATCCGGCAGGGTCATGGCAAAACCGATTGGGCGGCCGCCTGCTTCCTCGGCGATGAGGATGGCTTTGGGGTCCACGATCTGCCGCAAGTCACGCGCCATTGTACGCGCTTCTTCGTCGGTGACGGGGTAGAACCCCCAGTTATCAGAGATGGACTCGTTGGCGAGCCGGGTGATGGTGACCACGTCCTCTTCCAGTCGTTTCATGTTTAACTGGCGCACGCGCACGTTGTAACGCTGGCTGACCCGGTCGGTGAGGGTGAGGATGCGCTCAGGAAAAACGTAATCCCCGCGGCAATCCGCGACGTAGACGAGTAGGTCTTTGGCCTTGTGAAGTCCAAAATCATTCAGCAGGTCGTTGTAGTAAGGCGGATTGTACGGGGCGAGAATCACCGGAGACGGCTGAAAACCCTCCACCACCAGCCCCCATTCCTGCGAGGCAAAGCTCCATGGACCACGCATGGTGGTCATGCCCCGGGCTCGCAGCCAATCGCGCACAGCGGAGAGCAGGGCATTGGCCGCCTCCGGGTCGTTCTCGCATTCGAACGACCCAAACAGCCCGATCGGCTGCTGCCAGTGCTGCAGCGCCAGGCGGTCGAGAAAGGCGGAGACGCGGCCAACCACGCGGTTGTCGCGGCGGGCGAGGAAGAGTGTGTACTCGCAGTGGTTGAGCATGGGGTTCCTGGCCGGCACGAACTGGGAGCGCTGTTCAGAGCGCAGCGGCGGCACCCAGGTGTCGTCGTCCTGGTAAAGCCGGTATGGCAGTTCGATGAATTCTTTGAGTTCGCGCTTGCTGGCGACAGGGGTAATTTCCATGGCTCCTCCGGATAAAGAGCGTTATTCCTTGTACGCGGTGAGGATCAGATTGCCGCTGGCGGCAGGGGAGAAAGGCTCGCCTTTCATGCTGCCAAAGAGCTGGAGTTCGTTAAACCCGGCGCGCAGCGTGGTCTGTTCAAGTTCAGCGCGCAGTTGCGGGCGCAGCCTGGTATCGGTGACCGACGCCTGCCAGCTCGACACGCCGAAGCGCTTGAGCGTGACGATGTTAAAACGGATCAGACCATCAGGCTCAAAATCATAAAAGCGTTGAAACAGCCATTCAGCATCCCCTTCGCGGTGAGGCTGCGGGTCCATCCAGCGCTGCTTCTTGCTCATTACCGCGTCAAAATTGCGGTTCTGTATCAACACCATCCCGCCCGGGCGGAGGCAGGCGGCGAAATCCCGCAAGGAATCCGCGAGTTCGGCGAAGGTGAGTAGGTGCGGCAGCGAATTGCCCAGGCACATCACCAGGTCAAAGCGTTCGCGCCCGAAGGTGCGCGCCATATCACCCAGCCCGGCTTTAACGAGCTGCAGTTCAACACCGGCTTTATGGGCATTGTGGTGGCTTTTATAAATCATCTCGGGGAAAAGGTCGGCCGCGCTGACCTTGTGCCCCTGTTTGGCAAGCGCCACGGCGTGCATACCGGTGCCGCAGGCCGTATCGAGGATGTCGAGCGGCGGGTTTTTCCTGGAGCGCACCTGTTTGACCACGTTCTCAATAAACGGCATTTCAAACGCCAGGCGCTCATCCCAGTTGACAAACCGGTCATAATCAGCGGAAAAATTATCGTACATCTTGACCTCCGTTACGATCAATTCTACAGTCAAGCAACCAGGTTGAATAGTGTAAATTATGGAATTACGAAACCTCGAGAAATCAGTAAAATTAGGGTATAGCGCGCGATAACACTCGGAAGGAAATCATTGAGATGACTTGGCTGCTTGAGATGTATCGATATTTTGGTTGGTCAGGGAGCGCGGTGCTCGTGGCCGCGATCCTGGTCGCTGCTGGCGCTTATCGTGGCAAGGAAGGCGAACGATATTCCATCACCCGGCACTTTATCTCGGAACTGGGAGAAACAGGGGTTTCGCGCCTGGCAATCGTGTTTAACATCGGGCTGATCATAGGCGGAATTTTATTCACACTGATGATGCCGGGGGTAGGCGCCGCGATTAACACGGTATGGGGCTACCTGGCGATGGCGGGGGGGATTGTCGCCGCCGTCGCGTGCATTTTCGTGGGCATCTTCCCGATGAACAACATAAAACCTCACACCGTGGCCGCCATGACCTACTTCAGGGCCGGGCTGGCGGCGGTGCTGCTGTTCAGCATCGCCGTCATTTTGCAGCCGGCTGAGCGGGTGGTTATGCCGTACTTCGCGCTTTTCTTCAGCCTCCTTTCGGTCGCGGCGTACGCCGTTTTCCTGGTGCACGCCGGCCAGGTGGAGAAGAAGGCGAAGACACAAAGCTCGCTGGATACCTCTGAAATCAAGGAGCGACCGGCATTCTGGTGGATGCCCTTCCTGGAGTGGCTGGTGTTCTTTTCCACCATTCTGTGGTTCCTGGTGATCTGCATCATCCGGTGAAGTCATTGGAACAATCCCTTTCAAACCTCCGTCTTATGCGTGTCAGCAACAAAAAAGGAGGTTGGTATGAAAAAGATCTTTCCCATGACAGCCCTCATCATGATGTTGTTTTCCCTGGCAGCCTGCAGCTCCACGGTAAAACTGGACCAGTCCAATGATGGTCAGACAATTGACCTGAACACCGGACAAAAACTGGTCATTGCCCTTGAAGGCAACCCGACCACCGGCTACAACTGGGAGGTCGGCGAGATTGACGGGAGTATCATCGAGCAGGTCGGCGAAGCGGATTTCAAAGCGGATTCAGCTTTGATCGGCTCAGGCGGGGTGGTCACCCTCACCTTCACGGGAGTTGCCCCGGGTGAAGCTCACCTCAAGCTGGTGTACCACAAGTCCTGGGAGGCGGACGTTGCCCCGCTGGAAGAATTCAACATCACCATCCATGTAAAATAAAAAAGACCCCGTGAGGGGTCTTTTCTTGGCTATTCCTGGATATGCTTATTAACCAGTTCGGCGTGTTTTTGCCGGGTGATGGGGTACCAGATCAGCAGCGGGAGGGCGATGAGGAAGGCGATCACCGGCACGATGGCAAAGAAAAAGCGGATGCCGAACAGGGTGCGGGCGGTTTGAACGGCGGCTTCGGCGTCAAACCCGTAGATCTTGAGCGCCCAGCCCATGATGAAGGCTCCCAGACCGCCGGAGATCTTCCCTAAAAGCGAATTGGCTCCAAAGTAAATTCCCTCGTGGCGCTCGCCGGTCCTGGCCTGGTCCACCTCCACCACATCCGGGATCATGCTCCACGGGAAGACGTACTGCGCCGAGAATCCCAACCCGGCAACGAAGGCAACGACATAGATCAGGGGGGTGGGATGGTTGGGCAGGAAGAAGGCGCCGATGATGGCCAGGCAGGCGATGCCCAGCCCGAGTGCGTAGGCGGGACCCTTGTTGAGTTTCTTTGACACCAGCTGCCACGGGATGAGGAAGATGCCGATCGTGCCCAGCATGACCAGCATCACCAGGAAGAACTGGTCCTGCATTTTCAATTGATAGGTCACAAAATATGTCAGCAGTCCTGTGAGCAGGGTAAAGCTGACGCTGATGATGGTGCTCATGATCATGTACTGCACGAATGGCCGGTTCTTGAAGATCTGCGCGATTTGTTTCCAGGGCGCCATCTTTGCGGGCACCAGGTCGGGATTGGGCTTTTCCTTGACGAAAAACGTGGTGATCAGAACAGTAACCGCTGCCACTACCCCGAAGATCGCGCCGGTGATGCTGTACGCGCCGGGCTCGGTCGCGCCCATGCCAATGAACAGGTTGGCGAGCATCTGGGTCGCGCCTGCGCCCAGGATGTATCCGATAACGGTAAAGATCATGCGGATGGAGATGAGCGAGGTGCGTTCGTTGTAGTCGTAGGTCAGTTCAGCAGACATGGCGTAGTAGGGGACGCTGACCAGCGTCTGGGTGGTATCCACCAGCAGGAAGGACCCCAGCACCACCAGGAAGGCGGCTGCGCCGGTGAGTCCGCTGGGCAGGGAAAACAAAATCCAGACCGTCAGGCCGAAGGGGATCGCCCCGAACAGCATGTAAGGCTTGCGCCTGCCCCAGCGTGTGCGGGTGCGGTCGGAGATATAGCCGACGAGCGGGTCGTTGATGGCGTCCCAGGTAAACTTGCCGACCAGCAGCGCGGTGCCGACCAGCGCCGGGTCCATGCCAAGCACCTTGTTGTAGTAGAAGAACAGAACAAACTGGATCGCCGCGGTGACCATTGCGATGCCGAGGTCGGCGGTGCCGTAGGCGAACTTCGTCCCCAGGGTCAACTGGCCGGATTTTACGTCATTTTCCATTATTTTTCCTCTTTATGGATTCCTGGAACAATCGTAAGAACTCGTCTCCCCGGACCACGTGCACATGGTCCATATCAAGGGATTCAACAAACTTCACCACGTCGTCGTAAGCGGTGCGGTAAGCGAAAAGATGAACGCCAATGAAGGCCGGCAGAGGCTGCGGCAGGGAGGCTGCCTCCCGCACCACCTGCATAAGGTCTTCTGCGGTATGCCAGATCTGCGAAACCGCTGGCACGCGGTTGGCGATGACCGGTACATTGTCAACAATCCCAGCCGGGGCGCGGCTGATCACGGCGTAGCCGGCCAGGTACCCCGCCAGATGGCCGCGGTGTCTTGCCAGCGCGCGCAGCGTGCGCCGGGGCGGGTCCGCCACGTAGGTGGTCACCACGTCAATGCCAGCCTGGCTGCAAATGCGCGATGTGTCTTTCATATAAATGTCCAAACGTGGCGCGAGAGGGGGTACGATATAGCCGGCGCCGGACGGGCCGGCGACAAGGCAGTCATTCTCGGTGGCGCCGGAAGTGAATTTTTCGAGCAGGGCGGGCGCGATCTCCACCAGCAGCGGCTGGGTCTCCCAGTTGAAAGGGACACTGCCGCGTTGCTGGCTGTACCAGTTGCCCAGCTCTCCCGTGTGCATCATCATCAGCTGGTCGCCGTCGGAAAGGGTGAAGGACAGGTAAACGCCCCGGGGATCGAGGGGCTGCGGGACGGGTTCCGGCCTGGCGGTGGGGTGGTCGGCGGGGAGTTTGGAATGAAACGAAAAGTTGCCGGCGAGGTGCGCGGGCACCAGCCGCAGTCCGTTTGAAGAGAGCTGCAGCATGAACGCGAGTTCATCATCGTGGCGGGTGTGCCAGCCGAAGATGGTGGGGTAAGGCAAGGGTTTAACCGCGCGCTGGATGCGGTTGGAGAGGGCAACTTCTTTCGATTTCCAGCCCATCCAGGCCAGGGCGAATTTGCGGATAAGGTGGTCGAGCCGGGCGGCGAACATGAGCTCGCGCAGCCATGGTGGACCGAAAGCCAGCAGGAGCAGCAGCTGGCTGCCCATACCTCCCGCGGTGGCTGAGAGGTTGTATATAAAAATCTTGTGTTGAATGACGTAATCGATGAATTCAGGCCGCTGCCAGCCGGGTTCAATGCACGCCACCCTGCCCGCCTCGCAGCCCTGGAACAGGGTGTCGAACGCCCAGCGGTACAGGCTGACGCGGTCGGACCACCGTCCGCGCAGGTCGTGCCGGACGTCCAGTCCATGCGCGGAAAGGGTCTCCGCCAGGCTGGCGGTCACCGGCAGCAGGTTCTCATGGGCGGCCAGCATCACGGCGATATTAACCGTGTCGGGCATCGCCTCGTCCCACACTACCAGGCCATCCAGCGTGCCGCGGTGTTGCGCGATCAGCGCTGACAGGCTGGCAGCAGGCGCGAGGGGCAGGTTGTACCTGGCGCGGTAGTATTCCAGGTTGCGTTGGTCCTGGTTGCCGAGCAGGGCGCGGTACTTGCCATACCAGAACTCGTCTGATAGAAAAACCTCGTTGGTGCGTCGGGCGGCGGGGTCGTCGTAGATGCCGTAATCCAGGTAGATCGAGGGAGAAGTACGATTGACCAGACCCTGCAGCGCGGCGGCGCAAACCCGTTCCGCATAAGTGAGTTGGCTGACGTCCAGTACGGTAACCGGTTGGTTATGGGCTGATGGGGACATATATAGATTATAGAGGGTGAATAGATTGTGTCAACAACGAAAAACCGCTTGCGCGGTTTCTTCTTGTGGCGGGGAGGGGGGGATTCGAACCCCCGGTCGAGTTTAACGCCCGACAATCACTTAGCAGGCGATCCCGTTCAGCCACTCCGGCACCTCCCCGTGTATTCAATTGTGTCCTGGTCTGGATGGCGGAGGGAGAGGGATTCGAACCCACGTTGGCTTTCACCAAACCTGTTTTCA
>CAYYBP010000093.1:0-8581 GCA_964470275.1 uncultured Anaerolinea sp.
TCGATGTCCTTTTTTGTCTAGTCTTTTTGTCTCACATGTATCTGAACTTACTCAGTAATAATAAGGGGGATGTAAATCCGGCTGCACAACGGATTAAAGCTGTGGCATAATCATCTGGATACTCCATAACAAGGACGTCTTATGAATTTTTCGCATATTTGTGTCATCGGCCTGGGGTACATCGGTCTTCCGACTGCCAGCACATTTGCTCACAAGGGAGTGCGGGTGACCGGGGTGGACAACAACCCTCACGTGATCGACTCCCTCAGAAATGGTCACGTTCACATCTACGAACCGGGTTTGCGCGAAGTCGTGGAGGACGCGCTCACGACTGGTCAGCTGCGTATTGAGACGAAACCGGTCGAAGCCGACGCGTTCATCATCGCGGTTCCAACCCCATTTTGTGGCGACAAGAAAGCAGACCTGAGTTTTGTGCGCTCCGCGGCTGAATCGATCGTGCCGGTATTACGCCGCGGCAACCTGGTCGTCCTGGAATCTACATCACCGCCCCTGACCACGAAGCAAGTGGTGCAGCCCATTCTTGAGACTTCAGGATTAAAAGCCGGGAAAGATTTCCTGCTGGCGTATTCACCAGAGCGCGTACTGCCAGGGCAGATCCTCAAGGAATTGGTGGAGAACGCGCGGGTGATCGGCGGAATCGATGACGCATCTGCCCTGGCCGGAAAAGCGCTTTACAGTCTGTTCGTCAAGGGCGAGATCATCCTCACCGATGCCACCACCTCGGAGATGGTCAAGTTAATGGAGAATACCTACCGCGATGTCAACATCGCGATCGCCAACGAATTCTCACGCCTGGCGGCGCGTTTCGAAGTGGACGTGTGGGAAGCGGTGGAAATCGCCAACCGCCACCCAAGGGTGAAGATCCTTTCACCCGGCCCGGGTGTCGGCGGGCACTGCATCAGCGTCGATCCCTGGTTCCTGGTGGAAGCTGCGCCGGATATCACCCCGCTTATCCATACCGCGCGTGATGTCAATGATCACCAGCCGGCTTTCGTGATCGAATCGCTCAAGCAACTGGCGGGTGACCTGAAAGGGAAAAAGACCGCCGCGCTGGGGCTGGCTTACAAACCGGATGTGGATGATGTGCGTGAAAGCCCCGCGGTTGAGGTTGTGCACGCCCTGGTGAGCGAGGGTTCGCAGGTGACGACTTATGAGCCTTTCCGGGCGGATTACCTGGTCAAAGGCGCGGAAGCGGCCGGCTCATTTGAAGCTGCCATCAAAGAAGCGGATATCATCCTGCTGCTGGTGGGGCATTCGTGTTTCAAGCAGCTCGATCCGCGGGAGGTTGCCGGGCAGACGCGCGCCAGCCTGGTCTTTGATACCGTGAATTGCGTCAGCCGGGACGCGTGGAGCGCGGCGGGGTTCCGGTTGGAAAAGCTTGGGGATAGGAAAAACCTGGTCAAATGATGGACCTCAACGTTCTATCGATCTTTGGCACACGGCCGGAAGCGGTGAAGATGGCCCCGGTGGTGCAGGCGTTGCAACAGGAAACCGGGATTATATCGCGGGTGTGCGTCACCGCTCAACACCGCGAAATGCTCGACCAGGTGCTGGGGTTGTTCCATATCATTCCGGATGTAGACCTCAACCTGATGAAGCCGGATCAATCGCTCGCGAATCTAACGGCTGAGATTTTCACCCATCTCGACCCGGTACTCGAATCACTTCACCCGGATTGGGTGCTGGTACAGGGGGATACCACCACCGTCATGGCAGCATCACTGGCAACCTTTTACCGCGGCATCAAGGTGGGTCACGTGGAAGCCGGCCTGCGAACCGGTGATAAGCGTCAGCCTTTCCCGGAGGAGATTAACCGCCGGGTTACCAGCGTGGTGGCTGACCTGCACTTTGCCCCCACCCAGACCAGCCGGCAGAACCTGCTGCGGGAGGGAGTGCCGGATTGGCGCATACGCGTCACCGGAAACACCGTGATCGACGCGCTGCACCAGATCACAAGCACGACGCTGCCCGAACAACTGGCAGGATGGCTGCGAGACTGGGGGGTCAGCAGTGGTGAGAAACGCCTGGTATTGGTGACAGCCCACCGCCGCGAGAATTTCGGTGAACCGATCATTGGTATTTGCGAGGCGTTGAAGCGCCTGGCAGCAGCCCACGAGGATGTGAGCATCGTTTACCCGGTCCATCTCAACCCGAACATCCAGGAACCGGTGCACCGCCTGTTGGACGGGATACCTCGCATTCACCTGATCGACCCGCAGGACTACATCACACTGGTGCACCTGCTCAAAAACGCCAGCCTCGTGTTAACCGATTCCGGGGGCATCCAGGAGGAAGCTACCGGCCTGGGTAAGCCCACCCTGGTGCTGCGCGAGGTAACCGAAAGACCGGAAGGGTTGGAAGCCGGCGTGCTCAAACTTGTCGGGTCCGACCCCGAGGTTATTCTTGCCGAGGCTTCACGGCTGCTCAGCGATGAATCGGCGTACGCTGCCATGGCAAAGGCCGCGAACCCGTTTGGCGACGGAAAAGCCGCCGGTCGGATCGTACAGGCTCTGTGCGAATTTAGAGAAGTCAGCCGGGACTGAACCCGGGAGTTGGATTTGAGCCCACAACGCGCACGCATCTGTCTGCTACCCGCTCAACTTGGACTCGGCGGTCCCGCGTCCTTTCAGGCGGGGTTGCGGCGTGTGCTGAACGATCTCTCCGTCAGCATCACAGATGATCCACTGGAAGGTGGTCTCGATGCCATCCTGGTATTTGGCGGCGTCCGCCGGATCAGCGACCTCAGGCGGGCAAAAAAAGCCGGCGTACGGGTTATCCAGCGCCTTAACGGCATGAACTGGGTCCATCGCAGGAAATACACAGGCGTCCGGCATTTTCTAAAAGCTGAGGCGGGGAACCTTAAACTGCGGATCATCCGCGGGCAGGCGGACCGTATCATTTACCAGAGCAAGTTTTCAAGGGATTGGTGGCAAAGGGTGCATGGAGAGGTGGATGCCCGCCAGGTGGTAATCTACAATGGCGTGGATACAAGCCTGTTCACGCCGGGTATTGCTGACCTGCCTGCTGATCACACCCGCTTGTTGATGATCGAAGGGCACCACGGCGGAGGGTATGAACAGGGGCTGCAAACAGGGTCAGCGCTGGCGCGGCGCTTATCCGATGTGACCGGGCAGGCGTGTGAACTGGTGGTTGTTGGCGATGTACCGGCAGCCTTGCAGCAGGGCATCGAACAGCAGGGCGGGTGGGTGACCTGGCGCGGCGTGGTCAGGCACGCAGACATCCCGGCGATCGATCGTTCGGCGCACCTGTTCTTTTCGGCAGATATCAACGCCGCCTGCCCCAATTCGGTCATCGAGGCAATGGCGTGCGGATTACCGGTGGTGGCTTACGATACCGGTTCGATGAAGGAACTCCTCACCGACAGGAGCGGGAGGCTGGCCGATTACGGGGGAGACGTGTGGCAGCTGCAGCCGCCGAACCTGGATAACCTGGTGGCTGCTGCGCGAAAGGTGCTGGAAGCACGCGCAGAGTTAAGCCGGGGAGCGCGCGACGAGGCGTTATTTCGCTTTAATATTGAGCAGGTCGCGCGCAGCTATCTGGATTTCATTTTGAATTAACGACAATCATAAAAACGGAATATGGATTAGCTGCGGTTTTCCTTGCTCCGCAGAAACAGGATCGTGCCCCCGATGATGATGATCACCACCATCAACGTGGCAAGCATTACCCCGCTGGTCTGATCGATATTGGATTGGATCGCGGCAGGTGTGATGACGGCGGAAGGCTCCAGCGTGACGGGTGGCGGCGTGGGTGTGGCAAACGGATCGAAGGTATCATCCGGCTTCGGTCCGCTCAGGATCATTGCCCCGATCAACAGCGCGACCACCAGCAGGATGACCAGCAGCCTGGGACCGAACTTGGATTCCACGAAGAATTTATTCCAGATATTCCTTTTGGATGTTTTCATCTCATCCCTTGCGCTCATTTACCCAGTGATCTTATGATTTGATCTGCCGCCTCGCTGAAACTCACCCTGCCTTGCAGCAGGTCAATGGTCGCCTCGCGCATCAGGGGGGCAAGCCGATCTTGAACCTCGCTTGAGGGGAGGGGTTGCGCGTTCGCAGTGATCTCTAGAAGTATACCTGAAAGTTCAGAGTCCATCCAAGAAGCGAGTTGGGCGCCGCTGGGCGGCAGCAGACCGGCAGCCTGCGTCCACGCGCTCTGAAACTCCGGGTCGACCAGGTAGCCGGCGAGAATCCGGAAGGTTTCATACCGTTCCGGCGAGGTCTGCGGAAACGCCAATATCCAGCCGTCAGCGTAGGTCAATGCGGTAGATCCAATGGCGGGCAGGGGGATGAGGGATATGTCTTCAGGTTGTTCCTCCAGGTATTGGGAGACCCACACCAGGCTGTAGGACGAGCGCGAGTCCAATAAGGCCTGCCAGGATTGCCCGTATGTATCCAGCTCGGTCAACCAGGAGGGAAACACCGAGGCGGCCGAGGCATCCGCGATCGAAGCGAAACCCGCTTCCAATGCCTGGGGATCCAGGACGAGGGACGTTTCATCAGCCGTAAAACCGCCGCCTTGCGATTGATATATCAACAAAGGCAGCAGCGCGGAGGGTTCAGCCGCGGGAAAAGCAGTCAGCGCCTTTTTTTGGATGAGCTCCTGCCACGTGAGCGGGGCTGCGCCGGATTGCGCTGGTTTATATGCCAGCGTCAGAACATCCGCGGTAAAAGGCAGGCCGTAGCGCTTTCCATCGATCCTGGTAAGTTCATCAGCGTACGGCAGCCAATCGTATTCACTGGCATCCAACTCATCGTTTCCAACCTCCATCAACAATCCGGTCAAGGCTGCTTTTTCAAAATCCTGCCTGGGGAGGAGGATAATGCCGGGTAAAACCGCGGGGGCCACCTCGCTGGCAGCGGTCAGCGTCTCAAGCAGACCGCCCGGTCCATCCACGGCTTTGATGCGCACGTCGACCGTAATATCAGGGTAGTCAGCAGAAAATTGCGTTAGCTGTTGTTCGAGCAGGACGCCTTCCGGTGTTCCGTTTTGCGGGTCGAATTGGGGCGGCAGCCACAGCGTAATGGTGGATACCTCCTGGCTGGCGGGGAGATCGGTTGGGGAAGCTGTGCGGTGGGTGTTGGAGGTACGACGGCGCCGCCGTCATTGGTGACGGGGCGCAGGTAAGGCATTTGCTCGTAGATCTGCTCACATCCTGTGATCAGACCGATCCCAAGAAGCGTCAGGATGATGAAAAGCGTTCGAACGAGCAGGCTAGCTTTCATTTTTCCAATGGAAACGGGTTGCTTAACAGCGCTACCAGCAGATCGATCGAATGTTCATAGTCGTTCATGTCGATCATCTCGGAGGGCGAATGCACATAACGGCAGGGGATCGAAAGAACTCCAGACATCATCCCGGCCCTGGAGATTTGCATCACCCGGGCATCTGTTGTCCCGATCGTTAATACCTCGAGCTGGTGTGGAATGCGCGCCTTCTTTGCTGTCGCGATCATCCAGTCCACCACCCGCGGGTCGGCGATAAATCCGACGTCCCTGATCTTGATGGCCGGACCATCGCCAAGATTGACCTGCATTTTCATTCCGCCGATGTTGCCGACCGGGGTGACATCCACCGCGATGCCGAGGTCGAGGTCCAACCCGTAGGCTGCGGTGGTCGCGCCGCGAGATTGAACCTCCTCTTGCACGCTGAATACAAAATTCAGTTCATGAGGCGTGGATGACAGGCGTTTGATGGCTTCGATGACCAGCGCGCAGGATGCGCGGTCATCCATGGCTTTTGACACCACCCGCTGGCCGAAGTCCACGAATTCGCGGTCGAATACACCCAGGTCGCCAGGTTTTACCGGGCTCTCTTTTTCACTGGTCGCGCCCGTGTCAATGAAGAACTGGCTGATCGGCTGGAGTTTTGAGAGGTCATGCGGCTTATCGCTGTCAACGACCCCTATCACGCCGTTCAGGAAGCGGACCCGGCTGCCGGCGAGGTAGCGGGGGAAGACGGAGCCGATATTGCTGAACCTGGCAAGCCCGTTTTTTTCGATGTGACTTACTATGACGCCGATCTCGTCCATGTGGGCAGCGATCATGATGCGAAGCCCGCCCTCGGTCCTGGCACCTTTGCGGACGATCAGGTTGCCCATGGTGTCGACCCGGATCTCGGATACGTGGGGTTTGATCTCGGAAAGGATCACTTCCCGGATGGCTGATTCATAGCCGGAAGGCGAGGGTACCTGTGTGAGTTTCTGTAATAATTCTTTCATGATGTTCTCTCTTTGGGGTTGTGATTATCGATGATACTCAAGAATTGATCTGTCAGCGTGGCGGATCACCAGTCTTAACAGCGTTAGAGTCTTCTGCCAGTCTGATAATTTAGCGTGCAGGATCGGCGTGTGGGCATAGCGCCCGGGGATCGAAATGGAAACGCTGGGGATCCCCCGGCGGGTAATGTGGATCGCTCCAGCGTCGGTTCCCCCGCCGCCCGGCTGGCGGAACTGGTACGGGATGCGGTTTTCTTCCGCCAGGCGCACTAGGAACTGGATCAGGCGCGGGTCGGATAACGTACCCGCGTCCGAGAGGTAGATGGCAGGACCCCCGCCGAGTTTGCAGTTGTACTGCGTGTTTTCCACGTCTTCAGGCAGCGGCAGGTCGAACGCCGGGGTGGAATCGATCACAAAAGCCATCTCGGGCTCGAAATCAAAGGCAGCCACGCGCGCACCGCGCAGACCGACCTCCTCCTGCACAGTGAAAGCAAACAGGATCTCCAGCGTCCCCGGGTTATCACGGGCTAATTCAATGAGGGATGCCACTCCCATGCGGTCATCGAGTGCCTTTCCGAACAGGCTGTCGCCGCGGCGCTGAAACCGGGTGGCGAAGGTGGCGTAATCACCGGGGCTCGCTTTGCCGGCAGGACCGATGTCGATGCGCATGCTTTCCAGCGATGGAGCGTTCTTCCGTTCATCCGGATTCGAGAGGTGGATCGGTTTGCCCCCGATAACCCCCGGGATGCTGTCCTTTCCGACAAGCACGGGTTTTGCCAGCAACTGGCGTGGGTCGATCCCGCCGACCGGCTCAAAAGCGAACAATCCATCGCCGTCCTCCTGGACCAGCATGAACCCGACCTCGTCCATGTGAGCTGCCAGCAGGATGCGCGGGGCATCGGGGCGGGCGGCGTGCTTGACAGCCAGCAGGTTTCCCATCGCGTCCACCTTAATTTCATCCACATAGGGTTCAATCTCGCGGCGGACGATCTGGCGGATCCTGCCTTCATCCCCCGATACGCCAACCGCGTTGCTTAATTCTTCGAGAAGTTTTATCTGTGATGTACTCATGCGATTCTTCCTGGTTTCCATCAAGCTGTTTGTTCTTTCAGCAGGGTAGATAATGAATCGACCTCGAGCGAGGTAATAAACCTGGCAAGCAACCTGCCAGCCCGGCGGATATCCTTGAGAGCGGTCAACTCGACGGGTGTGTGCATGTAGCGAATCGGGATACCTATGACCAGTGTCGGAATTCCAGCCGAGGTGATCTGCATGGCCATGGCGTCCGTTCCTGAACTCGCCGGCATCATTTCCAGCGCGTAAGGCAGATCGAGCTCATCTGCAAGTTCCTTGAACCTGCGCAGCAAAGCGGGATGGTTGTTGGCGCCAACCCCGATACTTAACCCTTTTCCGAGCGGGAAGCTGCGGTAATCGTTGATCCCCGGTTCACGCGCAAATGTCACATCCAGTGCGATCGCCAGGTCGGGTAAGATCTCGAATGTCGAGGTGCGCGCGCCGATGGCGTTCTCTTCCTCGCCCGATGTCGCCGCGCAGATCACATTCCATGCCAGGCGGAAGTTCCGGAGCTCTTCCAGGCAAATATCCAGCGCTGCCACCGAAACACGGTTATCGAGGCTGTGACCAGTGATGTAACCGCCTTCAAGCGTGCGGGGCGGGTTGGCGAATGAAATGATGCTGCCGACGCGGATATTCTTTTTGATCTCAGCCGGGGTGAGCCCCGTGTCGACAAACAACGTCGTCATGGCAGGAGGTTTACCGGCTTCTGACTCTGGCAGGAAGCGCGGCGGCATCATTTGTACGATGCCAGGATACTCATGGCTGCCGTGGACGGTTACCGCCTGACCGGGGAGGATGCGGGGATCCACTCCACCCACGCCGGTGATCATCAGAAATTCACCATTGATCTCTTTGACCATCAGCCCAATGGCGTCCATGTGCGCGGCAATCATCACCGTCGGGCTATCTCCATCCCCCGCTGCTTTACGCAGGGCGTGCAGGCTGCCGAGGCAGCTGACAGTTACTTCATCGGCCACCGCGCGCCAGCGGTCGGCGATCAGCTCGCAGACAGGTCTTTCATAACCGGAGAGTCCGGGGGCGGTTAATAAATTTTCCAAGAAGGTCTCAAAACTGGTCATACATGCTCCTGGTTTTATGGAATGGCAGTCACGGGAGGCAGATCTGAAGGAGTCAGCGTGGGGGGTTCAGTTGCTGTAGAAGTGGGGCTTACTGGCAACGGCAAGGGTGTTTCTGTGGGCGGCAGCGCCGTCTCGGTGGGGGGAGGGGTATTGCTTGGCG
>CAYYBP010000094.1:0-8553 GCA_964470275.1 uncultured Anaerolinea sp.
TTCAAACCCGACACAGTCATCATCTGCTTCGCGGAGGTGGTGAGCCGCCTGTACACCTGGGCAAGGGATCTTCTCCCCCCCGGTCAGCCGTTCATCGTATTGACACCGGCGCTCAACCCGAACCGCCTGCAGGATTGGAACACCGACCTGCATCGCCCGCAGCCTGACCTGTTTGAGAAAAGCGCCATGCTGATCTCCAGTGATTACGACACCAAACCCAACGCGATCCAGGTGGCATCCGAGATTTGCGACCTGCTGAAAGCCAGACCCTATTTTATCGATCCTGCTGAAGCGGACGGCATCATCGCCAGGGTCGCGCTCCTTCCAAAATTGACCGCAGCGGCGATGGTGAACCTGCTGCTCACCAGCCCCGGTTGGAAGGACACCCGCCAGCTGGCTGCGCGTGAATTTACCCGCATCGCGGCCGTCAGCGGCTTGCACAATGAGCAGGAGTACCTGGGGATTTCCAGCATTATGAACAAGCAGAACGTCATCCGCGCGCTGGAAGAAATGATCTACGCGCTGCAGGACATCCGTTCAATGGTTGATGATGAAGATGAAGACACCCTGAAGGCCACCCTGCTGGAGGCCAGGCAGGGTTTTGAAACCTGGTGGACCCAACGGTTAAGCGAGGAATGGGAGAAGCAGCCCGCCAGGGATATCCCGGTAAAAAGAGACATTCTTGGCCGTCTCCTGGGTGGAAAACCGAGAGAACCAAAGCACGATTAAAATGGCGTATTTCTGTTACATTGTTCAATGCGTCGATGGCTCCTTTTACACTGGCTGGAGCGTGGACCCGGTGCGCCGCGAGAAACAGCACAACAAAGGCACCGGCGCGGCGTACACCCGGCTTCACCGCCCGGTGCATCTGGTCTACATTGAAGAACAGCCGGACCTGCCCACGGCGATGAAACGCGAACGCGCCATCAAAACCCTGAAACGACCGCAAAAAGAGAAACTGATCCAAACCTATCAGAATAAAGATTGACCCATCCTGGGAGCAGCCATGCCAGTTCAAGATCATGTTCCCGCAATAATAACAACTTCCCTCAGTAAAACGTACAAGACCAAACAGGGTTTCTGGAAGCGTACCACCAAAAATATCGAAGCCGTGCGGGATGTCTCCTTCCGGGTGGAGAAAGGGGAGTTGTTCGGCCTGCTCGGACCGAACGGCGCGGGCAAGACCACCACGGTGAAGATGCTTTCCACCCTGCTCATCCCCTCCAGCGGATCCATTTCGATATTTGGCCTGGACATCATGAAGGACACACGCGAGATCCGAAAACGCATCGGTTTCACCTTCGGAGGTGCACGCGGTTTGTATGGGCGTCTGACGGGCATCGAAAACCTGCGATACTTCGCCGAGCTTTACGCCCTCCCGCCGGAAGTGACTCGCAAACAGATCCCAGAGTTATTAGAGCTGGTGGGATTGACCGGTCGCGGGGATGACAAAGTGGAGACCTATTCCAGCGGTATGCAGCAGCGCCTGCACCTGGCGCGCGCTCTGCTGCACGACCCTGAACTGATCTACCTGGATGAACCTACCGTCGGGATCGACCCGGTTGGCGCGCGTGAATTGCGCGCCACCATCAAGGAGTTGAAGTCCCGCGGGAAGACCATCCTGCTCACCACCCATTACATGGCGGAAGCCGATGAATTGTGCGACCGCATCGCCATCATCAACCGCGGGAGCCTGGTCGCGCTGGATACCCCGTACGCCCTCAAACAATTGATCAGCCATGAGTCCGTCATCGAGCTGCGGTTTTCTGCCGCGCACAGTGATGAGGTCAACCAGGTGATCGATTCCACTTCGATCTCCCTCAAGAAAACAACCATCGAATCCAACGGGCAAAAGAGCATGGAAATCCGAACCGTGGAATCAGGCGAAATCATCGAGCTGCTCTCCCCGTTGCTGACCTCGCGGGTCATCCAAAGCTTAGAGGTGCACAACCAGACGCTTGAGGATGTTTACGTTGCGATCATCCAATCCGGGGAGAAATAATGGGTAGCTTTATCCGCCTCGCCATCCGCCAGATGGACGTCCAGTTCAGGATGCGTGTGCTCAGTCTGTGGAGCCTGGGGTTGTATTATATTCAGCCCGCCATCTTCAGCGCGGTTGGCATGCTTCTGTCGCGCGCCGCCGGGAATTCCTCCCCCGACCTCGTCTACACCGTTGTGGGAGCGGGCATGATGGGGATGTGGAGCGGCCTGGTTTTCACTTCAACGTATGATATCCGCGCGGACCGGCGGGAAGGCACGCTGGAGATCATTGTCGGCAGCCCCACCTCGCTGCGAAGGGTTGAGGGTCTGCGTACATTATTGAATATCCTGGCCGGGTTATCGAGCCTCGTTGTGGCCGTATTGGCAGCCGTCTTGATCTTTGATTATTCATTCGCCAATGTGAACATCGCCGGCACGATCCTCGCGTTGCTTCTCATCCTTCTGGGATTATGGTGTATGGGTGTCTTCCTGGCGAACTTTCTCGCCTGGTCGCGCGTTTCGGGTACGGTGGTCGACCTGATGGAAATGCCCATGGCGATATTATGCGGTTTTATGTTCCCCATCAGCGTCCTGCCGGGATGGCTGCAGAAGGTATCCGGCATCTTTCCAATTCGTTGGGCGCTGGAAGGGATGAGAGACGCGATGAACGGCACACCTCTTGCCCAGCCGCTCATCATTAAGCTGTTGATATCGTTGGGGTTATCCATCGCGTTCCTCCTGCTGGCGCGCTGGTTCGATGGCAAAGTGCATGACCACATCCGCGTCACCGGGGAGCTTCACTCGATATGATCAGGCAGATGGTCTACCTGGCGCGTTTATACCTGTTCCAGGCCTGGTTCTCGTACAGGTCGCTATACGCGTGGAGCACCCCCTTCAGTTATCTGACCAGTAAATTCGGTTTCCCGTTCTTCTCGATGATCTTTTTCTACTTCATCGGCAGGTTTGTGGGAATTGCTGATCCCGCCTACATTATCATCGGCAACGTCCTGTTGATGCCATCGATCAATGGCATTTATGGGATCTCAATGACAGTGGGGAACGAACGACAGTTCGGCGCGATGTCTTATCTGCTGGGCAGCCCAGCCCCGCGCGCGCCGCTCTTCCTGGGCAGGTCGCTGTTCCATGTGCTCGACGGTTTCCTCACCGTGTCGGTCGCCCTGCCGATCGCGCTGCTGGTCTTCAAGATGAGCCTGGCGGAGGTGAACCTCTTCCTCCTCGTTTTCTGCCTGCTCCTGCTTTCCATCACCACCACCGGCATCGGCTTCATCATGGGGACGATCTCGCTCATCAGCCGCGACGGATGGATGTTCACCAACACCTTTGGGCAGCTGTTATTCATTCTGATCGGGGTGAATTTCCCGGTCGCGCAGCTGCCGGCGTTCTTACAGCCCATCTCCTCCGCTCTGCCCCTCACCAGGGGCATCCTGGCGGCGAGGATGGTGCTGGCAGGCGTAGGCTGGACGGACGTGGGGGGATTGCTCATCGGTGAGGTGCTGATTGGAATGGTTTACATCCTCATCGGATATGTCACCTTCCATCTCGTAGAAAGAGCCAGTATGAATACTGGCTCTCTTGACAGCATCTAATCCGAATTATTAATCAGTAAAGACCGGCAAATGCCCAAGCGCGAGGATGTCGCGCCATTTCGCCCGTTCCCCCTCGGTGAAAACGGCTGCCTCAGCCACAACCTCTGCCCCGGCTTTCTGTACCAGCAGGCGCATTCCCTGTAGCGTGGAACCCGTGCTGATGACGTCATCGACAATAACGACCCGCGCTCCCTTCATCAACTTGAGGTCTTTCTCATCGAGGTAGAGATATTGGGGTTCCCCCGTGGTGATGGAAAGCGTTTCGGTTTTCAACGCCTCGCCCATGTAAGGTTTATAGACTTTGCGCAGCACGACATAAGGTTTGCGGGTGGCCACCGAGAGAGCGTGCGCCAGCGGGATGCTCTTGGCTTCAGCGGTCATAAGCACATCGTAATCCTTTTTCGCCAGCAAGTTAGCCAGCTCCGTGGCGCATGCCTGCACCAGCTCGGTATCGCCCAGCAAGTTCAGGATGGCAATGCGTAAACCTGGTTTCACTTCGAACAACGTTAATTCACGGTGTACTCCCGCGATATCGACCGGGTAGATTTCTCTCTTTTCCATGCTACTCTCCAATTCAAAAGTGTGGCGGATTCGCCCGACAAAACAATACATATCATATCAAATTTTTCGGCTGTAAAACACAAATTCCCACGCTTCGGTTTGTGGGAATCCGTTGGGAAAAGCCTGCTGTGGTAAAATCATCGAGAGCCGGGGACGCCGACCCCGGCTCTCTTTACTAAGGAGGAGAAGAAAAGAAGTCGCCCTGTAGATATATTAGCAGAGTGCCTCTTTTTTTACTTGACTCTTACCCTACGATTACCCTACGGAATTTTGTTCTAAGAACAAGGTTTCGAAAGTAAATAAACTGCCAATTTATCTCATTTAGAAAGCCGCCTGGTTGCTTGAACTCATTATCTATGCACGGATACAGAAATCGAATGCTTCTTGCCCTTAATTTTGACAGCCGGCTTGGTCCAATCACTCTTACCTGCTCTGAACACGGGTTGTGCCGGTTGCAGTTTGGCGCTGCCGACCCGGACGCTCTAGCGGCGCTCGGGGATGACCTGCTGCTATTGGCGGCCGAACAGCTGCGCGAATACCTGGGGGGTGATAGAAAAACCTTCACGCTCCCGTTCGACCTGGCAGGATTGACTGGTTTTCAGATCGGGGTGCTTCAAGCTGCGCAGGACATCCCCTATGGTGAAACCCGGACCTACGGCGAGATCGCACGCGCGCTGCAAAAACCTGCCGCGTCACGCGCCGTAGGCGGCGCGCTGGCGCACAACCCCCTGCCGATCCTCATCCCCTGCCACCGTGTGGTCGGGCGTGATGGCAGCCTGACAGGTTACACCGGCGCGCACGGGCTCGACACCAAGCGCTGGCTGCTGCAGCTGGAGGGCGTGACCGTTGTCAGCGAAAAACTGGGTTAAGTTCCTCGCCCTTGGCCTGGTTTGGGGGTCTTCATTTTTCTGGATCAAGATCGGTCTCCAGGAAGTCGGCCCAATCACGGTCGTGTTTTTCCGGGTCTTTTTCGCCATCCTCGGGCTCGGCGCCTTCTTCCTGATCAGGCGAAAATCTCTCCCCGCCAAGCCCTGGCGCTTGTTCCTCTTCCTGGGGGTCTTCAACGTCGCGCTGCCCTTCTTCCTGGTTTCCTGGAGCGAGAAACACATCACCTCAGGGATGGCGTCCATCTTAAATTCGATGCAGCCGATCACCACTTCCCTGATCGCGGCGCTTTTTATCAAGGAAGAAAAACTGACCCTGCAGCGGATCGCCGGTCTTCTTCTGGGCTTCGGCGGCGTGCTTATTTTAATGTCAAACAAACTCAGCGGGGACGCTGTCAACCAGACCTACGGCATTATCGCCATGGTGATCGCGGTGTTTTGTTACGGTGGAAGCGGGGTGTTCGCCCGCCTCCACAACAAGGGAGTGAAACCCGAAGAGCAGGCGCTCGGTCAATTTGCCATCGGCATGGCGTTCATCATTCCGGCGATGCTGGCTTTTGAATCACCCTTTACGCTGCCGGTCCGCCCGGTATCCTACCTGGCGTTCGCCTGGCTGGGCCTGCTGGGGTCGTTCTTCGCCGCCATTACCTGGTACGCGCTGCTGGATGAGATCGGTCCCTCGCGCGTCAGCATGACCACCTACATGTTCCCGCTGGTGGGCGTGCTGCTCGGTGCGTTCATCCTGCGTGAGGTCGTGGATTGGCGCGTGATAGTAGGCGGGTTGATGATCCTGGGCGCGATCGTGATCGTGAACAGCGGCAGGAAAAAAGCCGGCAATCTTCCGCCTGTTGAAACAGACCAGTTTGAAGGATAATAGAATTATGGAAAATCACCCTACCCGTGCCGGATATGTTGCTGTCATCGGACGCCCCAACGTGGGCAAGTCCACCCTGATCAACGCGCTGCTGGAACAGAAGGTGGCGGCCGTCTCACCAAAACCGCAAACCACCCGCCGGCGCCAGCTGGGAATCCTCACGTTCCAGGACGCCCAGGTCATCTTTGTCGACACGCCGGGTCTGCATATCCCGCAGCACAAGCTGGGCGATTTCATGAACGAAGCCGCCACAGAGGCGCTGCGCGACGCGGATATCATCCTGTGGCTACTGGATGCCAGCGTCCCGTTTACCAATGAAGATGCGCTCATCGCCGAAAAATTGAAAGCGATCCGGGCGCTCCCGCCAACCTGGATGGCGCTCACCAAGTGCGACCTGGTCGACGAGCCCACACTGCTGGAAAGAAAGAAGCAGGCACTGGAATTGTTCCCAGCCGAAGACATCCTGGAGATCGCGGTCTTCACGAACCGGGGCGTGGCAGAATTGATCCCATTGCTCGTCTCGCGCCTGCCGGAGAGCGAATTTTACTTCGACGCGGAAGTGGTGACCGACGCTTATGAAAGGGAGATCGCCGCGGAGTTGATTCGGGAATCGGTTCTCATGTACGTGCGAGATGAAGTGCCGCACTGCGTGGCAGTCAAAGTGGATACCTACGAGGAACGCCCCGATGACAAGGCGTATATCGAAGCGACCCTTTTTGTAGAGCGTGACAGCCAGAAAGGGATCCTGGTGGGCAAAGGCGGTGAGATGATCAAGAAGATCGGTACCCGCAGCCGCCAGGAGATTGAGTCGATGAGCGGACGCAAGATCTTCCTTGACCTCAAGGTCAAGGTCGCCAAGAACTGGCGCAACAGCCCGGAAGCTCTGGAATTCCTGGGGTTCAAAGAGAAGCCCGACTGAATGACCTTCACCTGGATGTTTTACGCGGCAATTCTCTTTGCATTTCTTGATTGGGCATCCACCTGGAAGGGCTGGAAGAAGCGACTCTATATCGCCAAGCCCGCGACGATCATTTTCCTGATCGCCTGGTCGCTGCAAGTCACAGGCTGGAAAGCGGACATGCTGTGGTTCGGCATCGCCCTGGTGTTATCGCTGCTCGGGGATATCGCGTTGATGCTCAACCCGCGCTATTTCATGGCGGGTGGTACCGCTTTCCTCTTTGCGCATATCGCCTACCTGGTCGGGTTTAACCAGAGTCCCGCACCT
Organism: uncultured Anaerolinea sp.; assembly: GCA_964470275.1. Lineage (GTDB taxonomy): Bacteria > Chloroflexota > Anaerolineae > Anaerolineales > Anaerolineaceae > UBA6107. The sequence continues at coordinate 7,132 of CAYYBP010000094.1, forward strand.
TCCTCCTTGTGGGTGATGATGGTGGCGGTGCTGGTGGGCATCACCGCCGCGCGGGTATTCAAACGCATTCGGCCGGGCATTATGAAGGTGCCGCGGGGCAAGAAATTCCTCACCGCGCTCAGCCTTTACGGGATCTCGTTGACATTAATGCTGCTCTCTGCGCTGCTCACCCTGTTCAAGCAGGAATGGCTGCAATGGCCTGCCATCCTGGCAGCCGCGGGAGCGATGCTTTTCTTTCTATCGGATACATTATTGGTTCAGGACAGGTTCGCGGGCAGAATCCCCCGCGCCCAGAGCCTGGTGCACCTCACCTACCACCTGGCGCAGTTCGGCATCATCACAGGCGCCGTGCTGCACACGCTGCGATGATCTACTTAAGCGGCTTGAACCCCTCGCCCATCGCGTCATGCGCCACCCCTATCACCATAAACGCCGCCGGGTCGATCTCCTTGACGATCTCCTTTAACTGGTTCACCTCTGAGCGAGTGATGACACAGTAGAGCACCGGGCGGTCCTTCCCGGTGTAAGCCCCCTGGCCGGAGAGCAGGGTCACGCCCCGTTCGAGCATTTTCATGACCGCGGATGTGACCTCCTGGTGCTTCTCGGTGATGATCATGGCAGTGCGGAAAATACCGGATCCCTCCGAGATCATCTCCGCAGCGATCCCGCTGACGTAGATAACCACCATACCATAGAGCGCTTTTTCCCACGAGAAGGCAAACCCACCCGCCAGCACGACGATGGTATCCGTGATCAGGTAAGCCTGGGAGATGGAGATGCCCAGGCGGTGGTTGAGGATGCGCCCCAGGATATCCGACCCGCCGCTGGTTCCTCCGCCGCGGTAGACCAGTCCGAGCCCCACGCCGAGCAACACCCCGCCGAACAGGGCGTTGAGCACATTGTCGTGGGTCATGCCTTGCGCGGGAATGATGAATACCAACAGGTCGGTGAAGAGGGAGAAAGCCCCGACCGAAACCGCGGTGCGGAGAGCGAAACGCGGACCGCCCAGGAAGCGCCAGCCCAGGATGAAGAGCGGGATGTTGCCGATGAAAACCATCAAACCGATGGGAATGCTGACGAAGTGATTGACGATCTGAGCGATACCGCTTATCCCCCCGCTAACCAGTTGGCCGGGTACCAGGAAGAGCCGCATCGCCAGCGCCTGTACCAGCGCGCCTAACAGCACAAGCCCGAATTCCCCGGCGATCTTCCAGGTAAATTTTTGCGGGGTAAAGGTCAGCTTAACCTTCGGCCACAGGGAGGAAGAGCTGTTCGAATTTTTATCCATCGGTCACCTCGTATCAGAACGGGCTCAATTGTAACCGATGAAAAGCGTGGATAGGTTGAATTTTCCTTGACGCATCCTGGCGGGGGTGGTATTATAGTGTTCCTTGATGCGGGGTAGAGCAGTGGCAGCTCGTC
>CAYYBP010000095.1:0-8331 GCA_964470275.1 uncultured Anaerolinea sp.
TCTTCCACCGAGATCTTCTTATCCTGCAGCATCTGAAGCACCATCATACGCTCCTCGTCGCTCACCTTTGAAGGTTTGACCTCCCGGACTGGCGGCGGGTTGTCATAACTGAACCCGAACAGCTTGCTGGAATCAAGGTTAATGCCTTTGCTCTCGAGCTTGCGCATGGCTTTTTCCATCTTCATGCGCGCTTTTTCGCTGGCTTCCCCGGCTTTTTGCGCGCCCCAATGCAGGTTTTCTCCCGCCAGGTTCAGGCTGTCCCTGATCTGGCGCTCAAGGTCAACACCAAAATCATTCCATTCGTCAAAGGCCCGGTCGAAGGCGGGGGTGAAGTCCTGCACCGGGGTCGCCTGATCGGTGACCGTCACATCGCCTCCAGCGCGGAGCTTCAGCAGATTTCCGCCATCGCCGAGAGGCAGGTTGAGTTCAGGCTCATCCCAGGAGCCTTGCTGATCCCCCACGTGCACTTCGATGGTCTCTCCACCGCTGGAAATTTCAAGCTGCGCAGAAATCGCCGCGGGCACCGTCAGGCGGATGTCACCGCCGGCTCTGACGGAAAGCGGCTCGGGCTTCTCGCCGGAAATCACCAGGTTCAGATCCCCGCCGGCGTTCAGCTTGAGGTTCCCGCTGACCTTTTGCAGGAAGGCATCGCCCCCGGCGTTACCGGCCGAAAGCGATGGCAAACCATCCCCGTACACGTCACCGCCCACGTTGGCGAACTCCACCGCGCCGGAAATATTCTTCATATACAGGTCGCCGCCCACGGATTCCACGGAAGCGCCGTCCAGGTCGTCCAGGTACAGGTCACCGCTCACCTTACCGATGATCACGCGGCTGCGCAGACCCGTGAGCGTGACATCCCCCGAAACCCGTTCAATGGTCAAAGCCATCCCGGCCGGGATCTTGAGGCTGCAATCGGTGGACGCTTTCAGGTCGATCCGCCCGCTGGATTCAGAGAGGCGGAAGGCCTCGCTGTGACGCACGACCGCGGTGAGAACCGGCTGGTCGCCGCCCTCGATATTCAAGTCTCCAGATACCTTGATGTTGATCTGGTTTTCAGGTTTAACGGGAATGGACATTTGTTTCATCATCAACCGCCTTATTTCTTAATTTTTACTATTTTAGCATCATTTTTCAATAATGTCAATACATCTCTTAATATTATTTATATATTTTTCACTATTTATTTGATTATCTCAATTTTTTTATAATTTTTTTTAAAACGCATTTACATCGCCTGGTGTATACTTGGGAATCATAATTACGGAGGATCATATGAAGAAAAGATACTTGTTTTTGGTCGTGTTAATGCTCCTCGCCGCCCTGCTCACCGGTTGCACGACGGCAGAGAAGCCAGTTTATGTGACCGGGGATGCCGCTGAAGAAATCCGGCTGAAGGCTGAACCGATGGCGCAAAACATCCTGACCGGCATTCAAAACGAAGATTACGCGCTCTTCAGCACGAACTTCGACGATGCCATGAAGAAAGCCATGACCGAGGAAAGCTTTGCCACCCTGGTGAAGGGCGTCGGCAAGCTCGGCACGCCGGAGAAAGTGGAGCTGTTGAACGTCGAGGACCAGGGCAATTATTACGGGGTCAATTTTGGCCTCACGTACGGGTCTGCCAAGGTTACGATGCGGTTGGTGCTGGCGAAATCTGACCTGAGCCTGGTCAGCGGATTGTGGTTCAAGTAATAGGTGTTGAATTTTATGATTTCCTTGTTACAATGATTATAGGTAGAAACTCAGGGCTGGATGCTTCACTCAAACCCGAGCTACAAATAAGGAGATATCATGAAACTTACACCCCCAAAGACGATAACCTGGTTAATCGCATTGATTCTTGGTGTTCTGGGCATTATAGGATATGTTGGTGACTTTTTTGGCGTATACGCTTTCTGGATGCTAGTGGTTGGATTCGTCATTCTCATTCTTGCTACACTGCTTAAAGACCTCTAAGCCTTCTTCAAGTTCTTTTATCCAAGATTAAATCCAGCTCATTCTTACCTAATAAAAAAAATCCGGTTCGCCGGATTTTTTTATTTCAGGTGGAAAACATAATACCTGTCTGCCTCACCGAGCGAGAGCAGGCGGATAAGGAGTGGCGTGGTGGTGTAATCCTCAGGATTGAATTCGAACGAAGCGACCTCTCTGTAATGCTCCAGGAACCAATCCTGCTCATCATCGGTTAACGCGATCCCCTGGTAGGTTTCAAATTCCTCGATGTGCCCGCGCTGGATGATCCAGTTGGGCTTGAAATCACTGACAAACTCCATCCACCAGCGTGAGCGGTACGCCTGGCGGTAGGTCACCACCTGGGGAGAAACCAGTCCGACCTCGTCGTAGGTGTACAGGCGCGAGTAATAAGGGATATACCCGGCCGGCTCCAGCAGGATGCGCTCATCCGGCCTGGAGTTCTCGTTCAACCACACGCCGATCCCGCCGCGGTAGGCGAATTCCTTCATCCCCCAGGCGTACGAGAAGCCCCACTGCGCGGCCACGCCCGCCAGCAGCGCGATGACCGTGATCCAGGTGATCAAGCGCGCAGGCATCCCCCCGGCAGCCGCCCGGTCGATCAGCAGGGCAAGCACAAACGCGTACCCCAGCAGGGTGCAAGGCCAAAAATACCACTGATACAACACGCCGCCAAAGGCGTAGGCCAGCGGGATCGCCAGCGAAACGCTCACCAGGCAGAGCACGGTCACCAGGCGGTCGCGCCCATCGCGGATGCGGTAGATCAACAGGATGGCCGCGGCGAGGATTGCTACAAGGAAGATCACCCCAACCGGCTGCAGGTACTTGGTGTGGATGGGCGCGAAGATGCCGCCATACTGGCCGGTGAAGACCAGCTCAATATTGTTGATCAGACGGCTCAAGGAGAAGGAATGCCGCATGAGCATTTTGGCGTTGATCGACTGCTGCAAGGGGGATCCGAAATACAGCTGGTTGAACAGCACGAGGGTGCCGGTTCCCAGCGCGGTAGCCGCAAGCCCGCCCCATGACATTTTTCGATTCCGCACTACCTGCCAGAACAGGAGGATCAAGCCGTACGCCAGCGCGTCGGGGCGAACCCAGGGCAGCAGAGCCAGCCCCAGCCACGCCAGCCAGGTGTGGCGGTTGTAATGCATCAGGTACATCACCAGGCCGACCACGAAAATCAACAAAGAGGTTTCCATGCCCGAGTAGCTGATGAGGAGTGAGATCGGCAGCACGGATACACAGACCCACAGGATCAGCGCCTGGTTCCAGCTGCGCGCCAGCACGCGGGCGATGAAATACACGCCTGCCAGCAGGAAAAGCGTGTTCACCACCAGCACCGCCGGGATGAAGGCTTCGTGCCCGGCGATCAGGCGGACGACCGTGGCGAGGAAAACGTACAGGTGCGAGGTGGACGCGCTGACCTTCTCCCCGGGGTTGAACCCGTACACGCCAGTTTCGGCGAAACTTTCAGCGCAGCGCAGGCTGATATACGCATCCTCCTGTACGTGGTGCGTAAAGAAGAACGGCACGCGCAACGCCAGCAAGGCGAGCAACAGCACGCCGAACACCACCGCTGGTTTCTTTAACCATGCTCGCATCAGGGGTATTTGTGACCTCGCCGTGAGCGGCTGAAGATGATGCCGCCAGCCAGGAACACCGGGATCATCAGCGCGCCGCCGCAGATCGGCAGCCGGTTGTTCTCGCGCGGAGTTTCGGTTTCCAGCGGCACCAGGATCGGAGTGGAAGTTGCGGTTGCCAGCGTCACGGCGGTCGCCTTTTCGATCTGCCGGGTCGGGGTGGCGAGCGTCAGCGGTTCAGTAGCCGTGGGCAGGATCGGGTTGATCTCCGTCGCCGTCGGGAGCGGCGTCTGCGTCAGCCAGGGGAAATCATAGCCATCCCCGCTCTCGACCATTCCTTCCGGGATTATGTAAAGGATTTCGTAGGCGATCTCCTGCACCACCTGGTCATTGGGGGCGAGCTGGAGCGCGGTGTTCATCTCATTCAGTGAGCGAATAAAGAAGGGGATGGTATCAACGCCTTCGTACCCGGCATAATACGCGTAAAGACCCAACAGGTCCGCGTAACCGGCGTGCCACTGGGCGTCTTTCGGCTTAAGCGCCACCGCCCTGCCATACGCCTCATCACTCATCTGGAACAACTGCTGCGCACCCGGGTCAGTGTTCAGCGTCCAGTTGCGGAATCCACGCCGGCCGTGGGGGTTGAAGAGCAGGGATTTATATAGCTTCCCGAGCCTGCCCCAGGCTTCGCCATCGTTCGGCGAGCGGCGCACCTGCTCCCGTTCGTCCAACACCTGCTTCCACACAGAAGGCGAAGCGATCGACAGCTCGAAATTGTCCTCCGGTTGCGGTTCAAAATTCGTGTACTCCCAGGTGATCGAGCGGCCGCTGATCATCCCACCCCTGGTCGTGCAGCCGTAATCGCTGTCGATGCAGGGCATGATGAAGAGCTCATCCACATCGAATGGAAAATTTACCACGAGCTTCGCGCTGCCGATGGCGTCCTTCCAGCCGGAGCCGGTTGAGAAGATGTAATTAAACCAGACGTAGGGCATTTCACCGGTAGCCTCGAGCAGGTAGGTGACGACAATCCGAACCTCCTGCTTCGGTGGGAATGTCACATCAAATTCGACCCACGGAGATTGCTGTTGGGAAAAGTTAGGGTCTTCCCCGGTGATGCGGCGCAGTTCCACCGCCCGGCCGTCCACCTTCACTTTTAGATCCCTGAGCTCGGGCGTGTTGCCCCAGCCGTCGTCGGCACCGACCGGAAAGCGCACCGCCATCGTCTCAGAATCTGAACCCGTGTTGAACATGGTGAAATCCGCGGTCACCCTGGCCAGACCTTTTGAGCCTTCGGGCACAGTTAAGACGATATCCAGCGTCACGGTCTCGGCCGCCATGCGCACCTGGGTCTGCTCGCTGCCGGGGGCGGGGTTCGTGCCGGGAGGCTGGGCAGGCGGGGCGACATCCGCGCTGACAGGCGTGGAGACCGAAAAAACCAACAAAACCAATAAAACCACGATCAGCATCCGCATGGAAAGCTCCTCTCTCTAACGGCTTCAACCACCGTGACAGTGATTATAACGAATTGCCGGCAAATTACCGTCGATCCCGCCAGGCGATCATTGGGGGTTTCCCGGGGGATCGCGTTTGACCACCAGCATGGTGATGTCGTCAAATTGCTTCGCACCGAGGCTGAACTTGTCCAGCGCCGCCATCACGTGTTCCACCAGCAAAGCCGGCGGCAGCGCGCCCTGAAGCAGCGGCAGCAGCCTGACCGGGGTGAAGGAGCCGCCGTCCAGGTTCTCAGCATCGGTTAACCCGTCGGTGTACGCGAACAGCAGCTCGCCCGGGCGCAGGGTGATCTCGCCGACAGCGAAATCCGGGGCGGAAATCGCGCCTACCGCCGGGCCGGTGGGAGCGAGCGCGCTCACCACGCCATCAGCGCCCACCACCAGCGGGGGGATATGACCACAGTTGACATATTTCAGTCGCCCGTTCTTCGGGTCAAGCACGCCAAAAAAGATGGTGGCGAACATGCCGGTGCGGCCGTGGTTTTCTTCGATGTAATTATTGGTGAAACACACCACCTGGCGCAGTTTTTCGTTGATCGAAAACCTCGAGGGTGAGATTGCGCGCGTGTACGTATCCATGTTGCACACCGCCCTCAGCAGGCTGCGCACGAGGGTCATGAACAGGGCGGCCCCCAACCCCTTGTCACACACATCAGCGATGACCAGCGCCAGCCTGCCGCCGGACAGGTTGAAGACGTCGAAGAAATCACCGGCAACCTCGCGCGCGGGCTTCAGGCAGGCGGCGATCTGCCAGCCCTTGCGCGTTGGCAGGGTCTCCGGCAGGAACCCGGCCTGGATCGACCTGCCGATCTCAAATTCGCGTTCCAGCGCCTGGCGGTATAGGTGCTCCTGCTCCCACAGGCGCGCGTTTTCCAGCGCGGTGCTCATCGAGGCCGCCAGTGTCTGCATCAGGCGCACGTCGGACTCGGTGAAGGCGTTCTCCTCGCTGATGCTCTGCAGGCTTAGAATGCCGGTCACCTGCCCGCCCACCATCATCGGCACGCCGAGCCACGACTTGGGCGTGACCGTGCCGGCGATGGTCGGCTGCCCCAAACGCGCAGCCTTTTCCGCCACGTCGGTATTCTCCAGCAGCGGAGCTTTGTTGTGAATCACCTGCGCCCGGAAACCACCCGGCGACAGGTGCCCTGGAGCGTAAATGCGCTCGCCCATCTCGATGGCGTAGCGGTGCTCGACCGTGTTCGTTTCGGCGTCGTAAGTGGAGAGCATCACCACGTCGGGATCGAAGATCTCGCGGATCTTGTCGCCGACGAGGTCATAGATTGCCTGCACGTCCAGCCTTTCGGCCAAACCAAGCTGAACGCCGGTGAGTATCGCCAGCTCATCCTCGCGCTGCTTGAGCAACTGCTCCAGACCCGCCCTCGGCTGACCCGGCTGTGCTTTGGGAATTGTCACATCACACCTCTTGATCAATCCGCCCCAGGGATCCACTCCCTGATCGACTAATTCATTTTACGATTTTTACCCCCTCAAATCAACCGCATGTACTCGTTTAATGAGCAGGATCGAGCCTGACGAGCAGGATCTCCTCCCCCTGGAAGAGCGGCTCGGGTGCAACTGATGAGTTCTGAGAAGCGCCGGCCAGGCGCTGCAGATGTTCAGGGCTGGTGATGAGGTAGACGGGGCCGGGCGGCGCGGAAGCGCCAGCGGCGAGCGCGAGAACGCTCCGCAGGTCGGAGGCGGCTTGCAGCTCGGCCGAGAAAGCCCGGACTATTTCGTAGCGAGCGGGGACCCATTCCAGACCGTAGGAATTGTTCAGCACCACGTGCTGCACCAGCGCCGGCGTCCACTCGATCAGACCGTCGCTGCCGATGACCAGCAGGGGCGCGCCAGCCGGCAGCCCGCCGGATTGCGCGATGCGCCCCAGGTCCTCGACCTGTACGGGGGTGAGATCATACGTTTCCGCGTTGAGCGTGGCCAGCTGGGTGAAGGCGGAATCGGCCAGCGCGATCAGCGCCAGCGACCAGGCGAGCGCCACCCGCACCAGGTTGGGTTTGCGCTTCGACAGGCGCGAGAGCAGCTCCACCAGGTGCGCCGCGCCGGAGCCGATGACCAGGCTGACGGGCACCGCCGCCACCCAATGTTCGCGCGGGAGGAGCAGCAGGAGCAGCGCGCCCGCCGCCAGCCAGAAGCGCTTTTTAAAGAGCAGCGCCGCGAACGAAATGATGAACAGAACATTCCAGAACGGGGAAGCCTTGAGCAGCTTAACACCCAGCGCGCGTTCGGCGAGCTCGGAGAAGAAGGAGGCATTTTGCGAAGAGAACGCCCCCAGGAACACCTCCAGGCCGTGGACGTGCACAACCCGCAGCCACCACGGCATCGAAAGCAGGATGCCCGCCGCGGCAACCACCATACAGCCCGCCAGGGGCCGGGCGTCGCGCGCGCGGATGCTGGCAACCAGCGCCCAGGCGGCGAAAAGCAGGCTGAGCGCCAGCCCGGCGTAGGCCGAACCCGGGCTGGAGACGGCGCACAGCGCCAGCAGCAGCCCCGGCGCCAGCCAGGCGGTGACCGGTTTGTCTTTAGCCCACAACAGGCTGAGCGGGTAAAGCACCAGGCAGACCGTCCCGAGGGATTCCGCCAGGCCCATGGCCTGCACCTGCTCAACGTACGCCAGGGGCAGAACGGCGAAGACGAACACCGCCGCCAGCGCACCCCACCGGCCGGGGATGACCCTTTTTGCCAGCGGGATGAAACACAACAGGCTGACGAGCGAGAGAAGCGGGGGCAGCAGGTTGACCGACACGAACAGGCGGGGCGTGATGAACTTGAGGAAGAGCGCCTGCAGGTAGAAGGAAAGCGGCGGGTAGGCGAAGGGCAGCCCGCCGGCAGAATAGTACGGGATGAACTGCGGCAGGGCGAAGCCCGCGCCGAGGATCTCCGCGGACATCTGGTAGAACAGCCCGCCGAGGTCGTAGGGCGCGCTGAAACCGGTGGCGTACAGCGGGTAGAAGCGCAAGCCCGCCCCCGCCAGCAGCGTGAGCGCCAGCAAGAGGGCGGACAGCCAGGCGCTTTTCCGATCTGCCTTGGGGTCCATGGGGATAAGTATAACCAAGAATTTTACAAGGGCGGGTGAAAGCGGAAAATCCCCAGCTTTACCGGTTGCCTTTAGCGCGGTTGTGCGTCTTGCACAACATCTGGCAGTTTTTTATGTCCGTAGCGCCGCCTGTACTCCACGCGGAAACATGGTCGGCATCCATGTCGGCCTGATTCCAGATCTTGCTTTTATTGGCATCATGTCCGAG
>CAYYBP010000096.1:0-8330 GCA_964470275.1 uncultured Anaerolinea sp.
ACGCCAAGATACGCGACGCTCAAAAACAGAAGGTACCTTACATGCTGGTGATCGGCGATAAAGAACAGGAAAGCGGGCAGGTTGCCCTGCGCCTGCGCAGCGGAGAGAACCCCGGTGCGATGTCGACCGCTGATTTCATTGCATTTGCCAAAGAAGAAATCGCGGCCAAAAAATAGATAGTAACTTGAGGAGCCAGGAATTGACATGAAATCTGAACCCGGGCACTTTAAATTTCTGGCTCCGTTCTATGAACGGTTCATAAAGCCAAAAGAACCCTGGAAGATCCTGGAGCAATTGGGGCTGCCCCAACCGGAAGGCATGGTGCTGGATGCCGGCGGCGGGACGGGGCGGGTGGCCCAGTATTTCGTGGGTAAAACCGCGGATGTGGTTGTGGCAGATCAGACCTTTGAAATGCTGCTGGAAGCGCGCAAGAAGGAGGGGCTGACGGCGGTTTGTTCATTAACTGAAACCATGCCTTTTCCGGGGGAGCAATTTTGCTGCATCATCATGGTTGATGCGTTTCACCACGTAGCGGACCAGGCAGCCACCATCCGCGAACTATGGCGCGTGCTCAAACCGGGTGGGCGGGTGATCATCGAGGAGCCGGATATCCGTAAATTCAGCGTCAAACTGGTTGCGCTGGCAGAAAAGCTGGCTTTGATGCGCAGCCACTTCCTGTCACCGCAAAAGATCCTCGCGCTCTTCGGTGATGGCGGCCATCACGCGCGCGTCGAAGTCGATAAATGGACCGCCTGGATCATTGTTGAAAAAGAGTTCTGATAAGAATTTCGGGACCTTATTCGCAGCGATCAGATGATTTCATCTGACCTGTGATTATTAAGAAAACCATGGAACTTATTATGAAGGTAAGTTGACCCGCGAACAGTTGACATCTGGCTGTCCGGGATGCACACGGGCGGGTAATTATCTCAGGGCAATATTAAAGACCTTACCGTGAATGGTAAGGTCTTCTCTTATACAAATGCGAAGAGGAACTATCCTTTGAGTGATCCAGCCATCATGCCGCGCAGGAAGTAGCGCCCGAGGAAGATATAGACAAGGAGGGTGGGCAGGGCGGCCAGCAGCGAGGCGGCCATCTGCAGGTTCCACGGAATGATCTGTCCACCGGAAATATTGTTGAGCGCCACGGTTACGGTCCAGTTCTTCGGCTGGGTAAGGACAACCGAGAACAGGAAATCGTTCCATGCCTGGGTGAACTGCCAGATGAGAACAACTACGAAACTCGGGATCGAGATCGGGAGAAGGATTTTCGCGTAGATTTTTAAGAAATCGGCTCCATCGATCTTGGCAGCTTCCAGCAATTCGTTTGGAATGCTGGCGTAATAATTACGGAAGGTCAGGGTGGTGATCGGGATGCCATAAATGATATGAACCAGGATAAGACCCGGTATTCCGCCATATAAGCCGACATTGTTCATAAATTGCACGAGCGGGATGAGCACGGACTGGTAGGGGATGAACATGCCAAACAGAATGAGCGTGAAGACCAGGTCGGCCCCTTTGAATTTCCATTTTGCCAAAACATACCCGTTGAGCGAACCAAGGATCGAAGAGAGAATGGAAGAGGGGATGACCAGTTTTAGGCTGTTCAGCAGGTTGGGAGATAATTGCTCAAACGCTTTGAGATAATTGTCAAATCCAAGCGTTTTAGGCAGATCCCACATTGTCTTTAGGCTGATCTCGTCGCCGGTCTTGAATCCGGTGACCAGCATGATGTAGAGGGGGATCAGGTAAAAGACTGCCAGGAGGGCGAGTGGGATATAGCTCCAATAGCGGGTCCGGCTGCGGGTCATTGTTTCACCTCCTTGCGGAGGGAGAAGAACAAGTAAGGAATGATCAACACCGCGGTGCTAATTAACAGCAGCATACTGATGGCCGCTCCGCTGCCGTATTGGAGCCCATCAAACGTGGATTGCCACATATTAACTGAAGGCATGTCGAGTACCAATTGTTTGCCAACTGTCGCGATCACCAGGTCGAAGGTTTTGAGCGACATATGACCCAGGATGACCATCGCTGAGAGAGTCACCGGGCGCAAAAGCGGGAGAATGATGTATCGGAAGATATTGAATTCGGAGGCTCCATCCACGCGGGCAGCTTCGCGCAGTTCATCGGGGATGGCGCGTAACCCCGCCAGGTACATAGCCATCGTGTATCCCGACAACTGCCAGATGGCTGGGATGGCCAGGAAGGCGATCCCCCATACGGGCGTGGATGTCCATTTGTTAACCAGGAAATCGAGGTGCAGGGTGCTGAACAGCAGATTGAGACCGCTCATACGCGATCCCTGTGCCGGGTTCATCAACCAGCGCCACACCACTCCAGTGACGATATACGAAATCGCCATGGGGAAGATGAAAAGACTGCGTAAAAAGCCCTCGCCCTTCAACCCCTGGTCAAGCAGAAGGGCGGTTAGCAATCCCAGGATCAGACAGCCGAAGACAAAGATGACGGTAAAAATTAGGGTGTTTTTGATATCGATCTGGAAACGCAGATTGCCAACAAAAAGGTTTATGTAATTCCTAAGACCCACAAAGGTGTAATCTGGTGTCATTCCACGCCAGGCGCTTAAGGATACCCTTGTTGTCCAACCAATGAACCCATAGACAAAGATACCCACAGCGATAATGGAAGGAAAAACCATTAAAAATGCCAGCCATTTTTCTTTTCGATCCTGCATCGGCTTATCCTCAGAGTTATTTGATAATTTTCATTATTGCAGATTACCTCTATTCTGACAATAGAAATCGGGGAGCAATTGCTCCCCGATTTCAAATTGGATGTAGATCAGGTATTACTTGCAGGTTCCAAAATCAGCGCAGGATTTTACCAGGGCTGCCTGGAAGGCTGCAGTGTCGAAACCAATGACGAAAGCGCCCCAATCCGTGGAGATTTGGGTTTGCCAGGTCGGGTTGGCGACAACACCGTGTGTTAGGGAACCAACGACAACGTCCTTGGCCCAATCATCAATGGCGGATTGCAGATAAACACCATACAGTGCTTTGTCTGAATCCTTGCGGGCGGCAATTGATCCCTTGACAGGATTGAAGGCGTCTTGGCCTTCCTTGGAGCCGCACAGGGTGAGCCACTTGATGGCAGCATCGCGGTTCTTGGCACCAACCGGAAGAACAAAGGAGTCTGAAAGGAACTGATAGACACCCTGGGTTCCAGGTACCGGCATCCAGGCGTAATCTGTCACGGGGGTTAGTCCAAGGTTTCCACCGTCAACGGAACCGCTGAAGTATCCATCAGCCCAGTCGCCCATGACGTTGAATGCGGCGTCACCATCTGCAACGAGCTTGGAAGCATCCTGCCAGCTCAGTGTTGCGTAGTCGGTGTTGACGTATTCCATGAGTTTCTTGACATTCTCGATGGCGGTTGTAACTTCAGGAGCAGCCCAGTCACCGGTGCCAGCCCAGAGGGCGTTGTAGGCATCGGCGCCGACTGTGGCAAGCAGTACAGTCTCGAACAGATGCGTTTCTGTCCAGGCCTCACCAAGGGCGAGAGGGGCTTCCATTCCGGCGGCTTTCAATGCGTCTAGCGCAACGATGAAGCTGGCGAAATCGGTTGGTACCGCAACATTATTCTCAGCCAGAACCTTCGGGTTGTACCAGAGAACATTGGCCCGGTGAATGTTCACCGGAACCGAGTACGGGTGCCCATCCTGTGAGATCAGGGGGATGAGAGTTTCGGGGAAGACATCGTACCAGCCATTGGCCGCATAGAGTTCATCCAGAGGTTCGAGTTGACCGGCTTGTACATAAGCACCGATCAGTTCCTGCCCGGCGTGACCCTGCCAGGAATCGGGGGGATCACCGGCAGCGAGACGGGTGGCGAGAACGGCTTTGGCGTTGGAACCGGCACCACCAGCTACCGCGGCATTTACGAATTCGATGTCAGGATACAAGGTTTTCCAGATTGCGATCATGGCATCGAGACCAGCGGCTTCACCGCCACCAGTCCACCAGGAGAATACCTCCAATTGCCCGCCTGCAACAGGTGCTTCTGTTACCATAGGAGCTTCTGTCGCTACAGGAGCTTCGGTGGCAACTGGAGCCTCTGTCTTATCAACAGGTGCAGGAGCTTCAGTTGGTGCAGCGCAGGAGGCTAACAGCAAAGAGCTGATGACCACAAGCGCAATTACGAGGGTGAATCTTTTATTCTTCATATGCTCTCCTTCTTAGTGATTAGGGATGAATTTGGTCTAGAAACGGTTCCCTGTTACGTTTCAATTAACTATTATAGCTCTATAACCATAAAAAGCCAATTATCGATTCCCTATCAATTTCAAGACCTTTGTTATTATCACCCTCTTTACATTTAATTATATAGCAGAATACCGCGTAGCTTGCTACGCCGGTTCGATGCAGTTAGGCGGCTAATGTTCTAGGATTTGCGAAATGCCTAGTCTACTTGCAGCTGGGATAGCAAATCCAAAGCCGCCGGTTTACTTTGATTAGGCAGAGGATTATGACCTCTGCAAAGAGGATTATTTTAGTTATTGTTGAATTCAACGCTAAACATCCAGTTGGAGGACTGGAGATTTGATTGTACAATTGCACAAAACCAGTGACTCATTTTCGGTTCTAAGAATGAGCGTAAATCGAGGTTGGATGGGAACACGCGCAGAAAGCCAGAAGAGACAGATTATCGACTTCTTTTTTTCCCGGTTTGGAAATATTCCTGACCAAATCACCAGGGCTCCCGGCAGGGTGAACCTGCTGGGCGAACACGTGGATTACAACGACGGGTTTGTGATGCCGGCGGCGATCGACCGCGCCACATTTGTCGCCTTCAGCCGCGCTGCGGGAGGGGATTCCACCATCCTCGCGCTCGATTTTGGTGAAGAGATCAGCATCACTCCGTCGTCCATCCTGTCAAAGCGCCAGGCGGATGGAAAACCGCTGCCTGAATGGGGGCTTTACCCGGCTGGCGTGATGAAAGTTTTACTCGACCGGGGGTTTGAGGCTGGTCCATTCAACGCGGCATTTTCATCCAGCGTCCCGCGCGGGTCAGGTCTCAGCTCTTCGGCGTCGGTGGAAATGGCATTCATGACCGCCTTCTGCGGGCTGGAGAACTGGCATTTTCCGCTCATGGACCAGGCGTTGATGTGCCAGAAAGCTGAGAATGAGTACGTGGGCGTGAACTGCGGCATCATGGACCAGTTCGCCTCCGCCTGCGGGGTTGAAAATCACCTGCTGCTGCTGGACTGCCGGTCGCTGGAATGGGGCACCTTCCCGATGCCGGAAGATATCGCCATTATCATTGCCGATACCAGGGTGCGTAGAAAGTTGACGACCGGGGAATACAACCAGCGGCGTTATGAATGCGAGGAAGCCGTTCGGCTGCTGCGCGCGGTTTTGCCGGGTATCAATTCACTGAGGGATGTGTCCCCTCAGCAGCTTGCTCAATACTCCGCTCTTCTCCCTGCCCCTGTATACCGGCGGGCGCGGCACGTGGTTGAGGAGATCGAACGGACCACGCTCGCCCAGCAGTACCTGCGCGGTGGGGACATTCATGGGTTTGCCGCATTATTGAACGAGTGCCATATCAGCCTACGGGACCTCTTTGAAGTCTCAAGCCCCGAGTTGAACACCATGGCAGAGATCGCCTGGTCGCTGGATGGCTGCCTTGGGGCGCGGTTGACCGGCGCCGGGTTTGGCGGCTGCACCGTCAACCTGGTTGAGGGCAGCAAAAAGGAGTCCTTCGCGGAGGCGCTTGGAAAAGCGTACCGGGAGAAGACTGGCATTACCCCGGAGATCTACTTGACGCGCGCCTCAAATGGCGCGGGGCTGATCGACTGAGGTTTTCTTACAAAATTTCGAAAACAGAATCATTTTTTGTACGCGGCCAGCGTGCGGACGCGCGCTGACGCGTGATCCACCGTGGGGGCGGGGTAGGAACTGCCGATGAGGACCCCAGCTTTCCGCTGTTCATCAGCGGGCATTTCCCACGGGGCGTGGATCCATTTGTCCGGTACCGCGGACAGCTCCGGCACCCAGCTCCGCACGTAAGCTCCAAGTGGGTCGAATTTCGCGCCCTGCAGAATCGGGTTGAAGATCCGGAAGTAGGGTGCTGCGTCCGTGCCTGTGCCGGCGGTCCACTGCCAGCCGCCGTTGTTGGCGGCCGGGTCGCCGTCGATGAGCGTGCGCATGAACCAGCGTTCACCCTCCTGCCAGTTGATCAACAGATCTTTCACCAGGAAGGATGCCGTGATCATGCGCGCGCGGTTATGCATCCAGCCGGTCGAGGCTAGCTGCCGCATGGCGGCGTCCACCACCGGGTAGCCGGTCATACCAGCCTGCCACGCCAGCAGGTCTTCCGGCGCGTTGCGCCAGGGAATGGCGCGAAACGCGGGATTGAATGCATGTTGCTGCACACCCGGAAAGTGATACAGGATTGATTGGTAAAACTCGCGCCAGATCAATTCATTGATCCATGTTTCGATCCCGGCGTTAATTGAGCGCTCAGTGGAATTCTCGAGCGCGTGGTAGGCTTCGATTAACGCTGAACGGGCGGATAACAGCCCGAAGCGAAAATACGGGGAAAGAGAGGATGTGCCGTCCAAATCCATGCGGTTGCGGTTGTCGCGGTACTCGCCGACCGGTCCAGACAGAAACTCCATTAATCTTCGCAGAGCTTCCTTTTCAGACGCCGGGAAGTTGTTAACGGGTGTGTATTCAGGGATCTCACGTGAGTTCAGCGCGGGAACCGCGGGCAGGCTGGCAGGCGCAGGAATGATCGACCTGCTGAACGGCAATGTTTTCCAGGCTTTACTGAACGGGGTAAAAACAGTGTAGGGTTTCCCATCCGCCTTGGTGACCAGGTTCGGGTGGTGTATGCCCACCCCGTGCACCAGGCGGAGGTTGATGCTACCACCGATTTCTGTGTCACGCCGGACGGCGTAAGGGGAATGATCCTCTTCCGCGAAGACAGCCGCGGCGTTGACCTCCGTGTCGAGGCGCGGGATTTCAAGGCGCGGGTTTCCCCGCCGGATGATCAATCGCGATCCGCGCCTGGTCAGTTCATCGGCCAGCGAAGACAACCCCGCGAAGAGGAAAGCCTGCCGTTTTTCAGCGGGTTTTTCGAGCAGCGTGTCGTCCAATATGAATACAGGCACGACTGTCTCCCCCGCTTCCAGTGCGGTAGCCAGGGTGGGGTTGTCCCTGAGGCGCAGGTCGCGCCTGATCCACCAGATGTTCATTGCAACCCTTCTCTGCTACCCGGGGTCATTCCCCGCGGTTGTTCACCAGCCCCATGATCTCATCGCGGCCGGTGTAGATCTTCACCAGTTTACCGTCGCGCATCATTAACACGCGGTCGGTGAACTCGCACATGCGCAGGTCATGGGTGACCATAATGCCGGCGCGCTTTTGCTCATGGATCAAACCGGCGAAGGTCTCGACCACCTGGTAGGCGCGCTCGGTATCCAGGCTGGCAGTCGGTTCATCCGCCAGCACCAGGCTGGGATTGTGGATGAGGGCGCGGGCGATCGCCACGCGCTGCTGCTGCCCGCCGGACATCTGCCCGGGTAGATTATGCAGGCGTTCACCCAGTCCAAGCCGCGCCAGCAGCTCACGCGCGCGCAGTTTGCCAGCTTTGTCGAGCCGGTTGTTTAGCCGCAGCATCAGCTCCACATTTTCAACCGCTGACAGGTAGGGAACCAGGTTATTGGCCTGGAAGGTGAAGCCGATCTTCTCGCGGCGCAGATTAACGCGCTCCCTGTCTCCCATGGTTGCCAGGTCCTGACCATCGAGCAGGATCTGCCCTTTGGTCGGCTGCAGCAGGGCAGCCAGGATTGAGAGCATGGTTGTCTTGCCGGAACCGCTGGGGCCAACCAGGGCGACAAATTCGCCAGCCGCCACGCTCAGCGAGACGTCATCTACCGCCTGGATGGTGCCAAAGTCGGTCTGGTAGGTCTTGGTGACCGAGCGGGTTTCAAGTGCGGAAGTTAATTCGTTCGTATTCGTGTTCATGACGACAACCCCAATGCTTTGAGTGGCTCGATCCCCACGGCGTACCGGATGGACACCAACCCGCCCAGCGGACCGATCAGCAGCAGGGCGACGAGCGCCAGGGCTGAGGTGGTGCCGTTGAAGACGATGGGCACGGTGGGCGGAAAGGTGAGGGAGAAAATCCACGATAGCAGCCCGCCGATCGCCACGCCGATAATGGTCACCACGGTGATCTGGATGACCACGCTGGATGCGAGTTGGGCGGCCCAGGGTGCACCGGCGATGTTCACGGCCCCGAGGCGGCGGGGCAGCAGGCCGTCGAACGCCATCATCGCCACCGGTTCCGCGCAGAGC
>CAYYBP010000097.1:0-8126 GCA_964470275.1 uncultured Anaerolinea sp.
AGGCGGGGGTGGTCGGCGTAGAAGCCGTGGTATTTCTCCGGGAGCATTGAAGCGATGAGGCACATGATCTCATCCGTCAGACCCTGCAGCTGACCTTCGCGGTTGCCGCGGTCGAGGCTGGGCGGGTAAATCGGTTCTCCGTACTCAACCACGATGTGAGGGCGTTTCAAACGGCGCAACTTCTCAACCGAATCCTCTGTACCCGCAATGGCAGTTGGAATGATCGGAACACCGGTGCGCAGCGCCAGAAGGGCGGCGCCGGGTTTGCCCTCCAGCAATTGACCAGTCACACTGCGGGTGCCTTCCAGGGCGATACCGAGAGCTTTGCCGGATTTTAGGGCTTCAGCCGCTTTGCGAAAGGCTGAAAAATCCGCCGTGTCGCGATCCAGCCAGATGCCCTCAGCGGTGACGATGAACCAACGCAACAGCGGGTGCTTGAGGTATTTGGTGGTCACCAGCGCGGTCATGTCCGGGCGGTTGGGTGTGAGGAATAGCACGGGGATATCCATACGGCTCATATGGTTGCAGGCGATCAACACACCACCCGCCGGCGGGATGTTTTCAGATCCGATGATCTCGGTCCTGGTTAACGCTTTCATCAACCAGCGTATGATGCTGCGAAGCCTGTGAGATTTCATGCTCTTTCTCCCTCGATATCAGTCACGCCTTATAAAGCCTGCGAAGGGGTTTCTTCTGTTTTGGCTGGCTTCTTGCGGTTGCGTATGAGCTCAACAAAGACCGGCACAAGCGAAATGAGGATGATGGCAATGGCGATCAGCGAAAAGTGTTCCTGGACGAACGGGTGGCTGCCGAAAAAATATCCCGTGAAAAGGAAAACCGCCGGCCACAGGATGCCGCCGATGATATTGTACGAAATAAAATGCTTGTAGCTCATTTTCCCTATACCTGCCACAAAGGGCGCGAAGGTACGGATAATTGGAACGAAGCGCGCCAGGAAAATGGTCTTGCCGCCGTGTTTTTCATAAAAAGCGTGGGTGCGGTCAAGGTATTCCTTTTTTAACCAGCGCACTTTCTGATTAAAAACGCGCGGGCCGACATAATGACCGATCCAGTAATTGGCGGTATCACCAGCGACCGCGGCGATGACCATCAGGAAGTACAGGAGGAAAATATTCAACGGGCTGCCGGGACGGGCTGCGAAAGCCCCGGCGGCAAACAGCAGGGAATCCCCGGGCAGGAAGGGGGTCACCACCAGGCCGGTTTCGATGAAGATGACCACGAACAGGATGGCGTATGTCCATCCATGGAAGATGAAGATTAATTTATCCAGGTAAAGGTCGATGTGCAAAATAAAATCGATGATTGTCTTTATGACTTCCATTTAAATAACCTCTGAGTATGTTTAGTAGGGGTCTAATTTTACTCTATAAAAGCGGGGATTTCGGGTGGCAAGGGAGGGGGCGCCTGCTGCCGCAATTTGCGATTGAAAAGAAAAAGCGCCGCGAGCATCAGGATGAACATGGCGGCCAGCACCCAAACCGAGGAGGAGGCTAACACCGGGTTGACCGGGAGCGGGAACTCGGATCCAAGCTGCGAGAGGCCCATGAACAGGGCGAACAGGTTCCAAACGCCATGGATGAGGACGGTGAGAAAATAAGTGACCGCGACGCGCAGGTGTTTGCCATCCTGCCACGCAGACGCGATCGCCCAGCCATTTAGCCCCGCGGTCAGCGTATGCAGCAGGCCTGTACCGATCCGTCCGACCGCGGTGAACGCCCAATCATCGCCCATCATTGAGCCGAGAGAAAACAGGCTTTCGATAAGCCCAAAGGAAGCCCCGCAAACCAGGCCGGCGATAAATCCTTCAACTGGTGAAAGAAGGCGTTTGAATAACACCCACATGGCGGCGGGTTTCAGGGCTTCTTCGATCAGCGGCACGACCAGCGAAATACCCGCGACCGCAAAACCGATCACCTCGGGGCGTTGAACCAATGGCAGCCAATCGATGGAGGGCAGTTCGATGCTCAGCGGGTCGAGAAGGGAGCCGCCTGTTAATTGCTGGAGCAGCGGAGCAAACTCAGGTTGCTGCAGAAGCCACAGCCCAGCGAAGACAATGCCGATCCCGACGATGATGACCTCGATGATGATTATCACCGGGAGGGTGATATACACGCTGAAGACCGACAGTCCCCATTGCCTTTTGGTGGTCATCGGGCTAAGCCGGCGGCTGCCTAATTGAACATACCAGACGAGCGGAATCCCCACAAGAAGAATATTGACCAGCGGCAGCAGCCAGCCAGAGACAGGGGTTTGAGAAAGCCAGCGGCCTAACAGGATCAAGAGGGGTACAAAAAGAAGGAACAGGCTCGCAAAGAGAAGCAACCGGGGGCTTACATATGAGGGTTTATCCCCTTTTAGATACCGGATGGAAAGCCCCAGCGAGGGAATTGGCAGCAGGACCAGCAGGAGCAGGATCCACAGGATGCCGCGCATCTGGTCGATCTCGGAGAATGTGTACGAGTCGATCGTAGGGGCGAGCAGGAGCAATACGAGAACACCGAACAGACCGGCGATCGAGGAGAGGATACTGACGATGCTTACCACCAGTTGGGCAATTGCCGCTCCGCGTGCAGAGTGTGATGTCGAATTCATGGTCAATCTACTTCCTTGATGGTTACAGTGATGATCGTTTCAGCCGGCAGGATGATCGCGTCGCTTTCGGGATTGCGGGGGCGCAGGGTGTTCAACACGTCCATGCCCTCGATGACCTGACCAAAAATGGTGAAACTCCCGTCCAGGTTGGGCATGGGGGCGTAAGTGATGAAAAATAAAGCAGCATTCAACCCGTTGGAGAGGTGGTCGAGGGCGAGAACGCCAGCCCTGTCAAAACGCAGTGATGGATCAACCTCGTCAGTAAAGCCGTATCCGGGTCCGCCCAACCCGGAGCCGGAAGGGTCGCCACCCTCAGCAATAAAGCCGGGAATCACCTTATAGATGGGTGTGTTGTCAAACCAGCCGGTCTGCGCGAGATGCACAAAACTGTTCACCGCCAAAGGAGCTTTATCAGCGAACAATTCAACGACGATGTCTCCCTTTTCGGTCTTAATGGTTGCCTGGTATTGTTTTTGCGGATCGATGGTAAATTCTGGGCAGGTAGTTTGCGCGGTTTCCTGCATGAGAAAATACGCGACCAGCGGTTCGAGAGATTCGATATTCACCCTGGTTTTCACGACAATCCCGTTGAAGAAAAGCACTGGCGTGGAGGAAATCATCAGCGGCTCGGCATCCCGCATGGCATTAACCACTCGCTCCTGAATGTAGGGAGTATTGAGGTTGGCTTCAAATTGTTCTTTGGAAATCCCCAGCAGGACCAGCTCCTCGGCCAACCAGGGTAGAAACTCATCTGTCTTTAACGAGGTCCACTCCGCCTGGCGCTGATAGAGCAGGTCATTGACCTGCCAGAAGCGGTTGCTCTCCGCGGCCGCTTCAGCGGCGTAGGCTGCCAGCAGGGATTTATCCTCCACTTCAGGCTGGGGGTATTGGCGCAGGACGAGACGGATCTGGCCGGGATATTTTTCTTCGAGGGCGAACAGGTTCTGAACGAGCGTTCGGCAGGCGGGGTTTTGATAGGTGCAATAGGAAAGGATGGTGATGGCGGGGTTCTCCGCGCCGTAGCTGTGGTCCGCCGCGGTCTCCGCCGGGGGCTGGGTCTCGGCCTGGGGATCTGCCTGCGGAACCACGGGCACGACACGGCATTCCGCTGGCGGGCTGGAAGTGAACTCGACGGCTGGTGTCGAAGCCGGCTCTGCACTGGTCGGCGCAATGGTCGCGGTTAAGTCGGCGGCGATGTCAGGCTCATGCGTTGGGTTCGGGACCGTTGTTGCGGCGGGAATGGGCGCGGGCGCTCCGCTGTTTGCGCAGGCAGAGAGGAAAAATGAGAGGATGAAACACAGAACCAGCGTTGTCTTCAGCGTGGAACGCATGGCTGCTATGCCGGCTTGAGGGCAGCCAGAACCGCGGCGCGCAAGTCCCGCTGCACCTGTTGGGGAGATTGACTGGCATCGATCACTTTCCAGCGCGGCGGCTCGAGTCTTGCCAGTTCAAGGTAGCCGCGCCGAACCCGGTTGTGAAACGCGAGTTCGTAATCATCCAGGCGGTTCCACTCGCCGCCGCCTTTGTGACGGCGCGCCAGACCGGTTTCCACGTCCACATCCAGCAGGAGGGTCAGGTCGGGTTTGAGCCCGCCAGTGGCGAATGCCAAAATGCTTTGCAGGATACCCAGTTCAATGCCATGGCCGTACCCCTGGTAAGCGAGGGTTGAATCCGCGTAGCGGTCGCTGAGCACCACCACGCCCTTCTCCAACTGGGGGCGGATGACCTCGGCGACGATCTGTGCGCGGGCGGCGCAGAACAGCAGGATTTCGGTGCGTGGATTCATGGACTTGTTGTCCATGCGCATGATCACTTCGCGGATCTGGTCCCCGATGGTCGTGCCGCCAGGCTCGCGGGTCGTGAGAACCTCAAAACCCTGCTCGCGGATAAAATCCGAGAGAGCCGGAACCTGCATGGATTTGCCGCTGCCGTCTGGACCTTCAAGCGTGATGAACATGGAAAACGCTCCAGTCTATTCCCGGAAGATCCTCACCCTGCGGTTGGGATCTTTGCCGTAAGAGTGTGAGACGAGTTGTGCCTGGCGCGCCATTTCATGCTGGATGCGCCGGATGGCGGGCGAGGCTGGTGGCAGGTCAACCCAGCGCTGGCCATTCAACACCGCGCGGATGGCGGATTCGGTCTGGTTGGTCACATCGCCGATCTCGGGGTTCAAACTATCAGAAATATTGAATACCTCCGCCAGCGATTGTTCCATCTGGTTGATGGTATTGGCGCGCAACACGTAGATCGGGATGCCCCGGGCTTCGGCTTCAGTGATTGGCTGCTGCCTCGAGCGGTAATACGCGCGCAATGTCATGACGATATCTGCTTCGCTGATGTCGCGGGCGATCAACGCCGGAACACCCAGCCGGTGCGCGGCCTGCTGCAGACGGTTACGCGCGACCCCGTATGGGTATATGCGCATCTTGCGCAGTGGTTTGCGTTCCGCCATGCTGACAGCCTGGTCGTATTCGATCTGACCCTTACCGGGCATGGTGAGAAACTGGTCGTCTTCATATTCGCGATTGGCGCGCTCCGCCTTCTCGTTATTTGGGGAGTAGGTGCGGCGGGTGCCCTGGACCATGCCGCGCACGGGAGCGGCGGCCGGGGCTTTCTCTATGTGCACTTCATTCTCGGCATCGCGCCAGCGGATTTCCGGTTGAAGCGGGTAGCCACGCACGAGCGTATCGACGGATTGGGCCACATCCGGGTGCACTGCCAGGCGGTCCCGTTCCTGTAGTTCCACCAGCATGTCGAACGTGGGGGGAGAGCGGCGCTCGAGCACCGTCTTCTGGGTGCCGCGGCGGCGGGCTTCTTCATCAGAAAGGGTGACCGATTCAATCCCGCCGACCAGGTCGGAAAGCGTGGGATTTAGCAGCAGGTTTTCCAGCGTGCGTCCGTGTGCCGTGGCCACCAATTGCACACCGCGCTCGGCGATGGTGCGGGCAGCCATGGCCTCGAGCTCGCGCCCGATCTCATCAATGATGACGACTTCAGGATTGTGATTCTCAACGGCCTCGATCATCACTTCGTGCTGCAGCGAAGGGGTGGCCACCTGCATACGGCGGGCTTTGCCAACCGCGGGGTGCGGCACGTCGCCGTCGCCGCCGATCTCGTTGGAGGTGTCGACGATGATCACGCGCTTGGTTTCCGCCAGGATGCGCGCGGATTCGCGCAGCATGGTGGTTTTACCAATCCCGGGTTTGCCCAGCAGCAGGATGCTCTTGCCGGATTCCACCAGGTCCTGGATGATCTCGATCGTGCCGTATACAGCGCGCCCCACGCGGCAGGTGAGGCCAACAATAATCCCGTGGCGGTTGCGGATGGCAGAGATGCGATGCAGGGTTCTTTCGAGCCCGGCGCGGTTATCGGCGTCAAATTCACCGATACGCGAGACCACCAGGTCGATATCCGTGCGTTTCACCTCATGCTCGTCGAGTATCAATTCTTTATCAATAAACCGCGCCACCGGCAGCCTGCCCAGGTCGAGGACGATTTCAAGCAGGTTGTCGCTGTTATTGGCTTTTTCCAATGCCCCGATGATGTGCGGGGGAAGCACCGCCATCAGGGCATGTAAATCATCTGTGATCCGGATTTGTTTCATATAATAACGGTGAACTCCACTAACGGTATATGCTTATTTTATACCCTCAGCCTGAGAGCCGGGGTCCTGGAACTGATTCACGATCGTCGCGGTGGGCTCTGCCTGGCGCTGTTCGCCGCGAACCCTTACACCCTCACTCGAGGGATAACGTTTTCCCAGCGCGAGATGTTTTACCAGCAGGGCAAAACGCGGCGAGGGAACGGCCGCCGCAGTTTCCAGCGCATCAGATAGCCAGGCCTGGTAGGAGCGAACCTGCAGGTATACCGGCTTTTTCTTTTGCCGGAGCATGTTGATCAGACCGGGAAATATGGCGCTCACATCCTCCACCGAGGGGTGCACCAGAGGCATCAGGCAGGTACCGGCAGAGCCGGAGAGAATATCCACGTACGCGAGGATATCGCCTTGTTTTCGATACACCAGGCGCGGAAACGACTCACTGGCATAGGGTTCCGCGTGCTGAACCAGGGGAGGTACCAGGGTTTGATAAAGACAACGAATGGCGTTTTCATCACCCGGTTCTGGGCTGGTCCATGCCGGCTCTTGAGCGCTGCTTGAGGGCGTCTCAGGAACGCGCCAGATGGATTCCCAGCTGTAGACCGAAAAACCGGCGCGCCTGAGGATCTCAAAAAACGGATGGGATTCTTCGATTTGAGCGAGAACATTAAGCGCACCCATTTCTCCTGCCTGGAAAGATAGAAAATCCACCAGCGAATACAGGTCCTCGCATTTCTGGTTGCAATCCGGGGTTACGAATGAAAAACGTGCCGAGCGGCTGCCGGATTTGTGCAGCACCTGGCTGTAATACACATTGTTATCAGTCGGTGGCTCCAGAACGGCTGTGTAGCAGGCGGAGCTGGGGGTCAAAGAAGTGAGCAATCCCCCCATCCGGATTGGGTTGCCAAACACCAGGAAATCCGCCTTGTCGAGGCAAATTACATGGCGCTTGAGTGTAAGGATGGCGGGAAGGTCGTACCACGAAAACGGGCGGACGTTTATTTTGACATCTCCAGAAAATAACGGTGAAAACGGTCATCACCGGTTAATTCAGGATGGAAAGAAGTGGCGAGAAGTTTCCCCTGTCGCGCGGCTACGATGTAACCATCCTGAAGTTGGGCAAGAATTTCCACGCCCGGCCCGACCGATTTGATCAGGGGAGCGCGGATGAAAACGGTGTGAACTGGCCGGTCAATCGGGTCTACCTGGAGCAGGGCGGGGATTTTCAAATCGACCTCGAAGCTATCGACCTGGCGTCCAAAAGCGTTGCGTTCGATTGTGATATCCATCAAACCGATCAGTGGCTGCTCGCGGCCGGTATTTTTCGCGAGGAGAATCGCCCCGGCGCAGGTACCCCAAATGGCGGACTCGCGGCCGAATAACCGCAGCGGCTGCATCAGGTGAAAATCCTCCGCCAGTTTGCCGATCGTCGTCGATTCTCCGCCAGGAATAATGAGACCCTTGAGACCCGCCAGGTGCTCCGGCAGGCGCACCTGCACAACCTCAACCCCCAGGGATTCCAGGATGGCTTGATGTTCAGCAAAATCCCCTTGCAGGGCCAGGACGCCGATCTTCATGTAGAGATTACCAGCCGCGCCCCGCGATCTTTTCCTCATCTGGCATGGCAGAAATCTGCCTGCCGACCATGGCCCCGCCCAGGTTGCGGCTGACTTCGGCCAGGATCTTCGCATCCCGGAAATGGGTGGTGGCTTTAACGATCGCTGCTGCGCGTTTGGAAGGGTCGCCGGATTTAAAGATGCCGGAACCCACGAACACGCCGTCCACGCCCAGTTGCATCATCAGCGCGGCGTCAGCCGGGGTGGCAATACCGCCCGCGGCAAAATTCACCACCGGCAGGCGGCCAAGCGTACGGACTTCCAGGACGATCTCGTAAGGCGCGCCAATCTCCTTGGCG
>CAYYBP010000098.1:0-8062 GCA_964470275.1 uncultured Anaerolinea sp.
AAAAAGTCCGCCAGGATCGTTGGTGAAGTTCTTGGCAAGTATCACCCTCATGGTGACCAGGCGGTATACGAGGCGATGGCAAGGCTGGCTCAGGACTTTTCCATGCGTTATCCACTGGTCGATGGACAGGGCAACTTCGGCAGCGTGGATGGCGATCCCCCGGCGGCGATGCGCTACACCGAAGCGCGGATGACCAGCTTCGCGATGGAGCTTCTCAACCAGCTTGACCGTGACACCGTTGATTTCATCCGCAATTTTGACGATTCACTCGACGAACCGTTTGTCCTACCCTCTGCCATACCGAATATGCTGGTAAACGGGGCTTCGGGGATCGCGGTTGGTATGGCTACCAGCATCCCTCCGCACAACCTGGGCGAGGTGATCGACGCGCTTTCTTTCATGCTCGAGCACTGGCAGAAACTGGACGATATCAACATTGGGGAGTTGATGAAGTTTATCCAGGGACCGGATTTTCCGACCGGGGGGATCATTCTGCAGGAGCATGAGCAAAATGAGATCCTGGCGGCGTACGCGACCGGGAAGGGCAGAATCACCCTAAGGGGGCGGCTTAACCTGGAGGATATGTCGCGGGGAAAATCGCGGATTATTATCACCGAAATCCCCTACATGGCAAATAAATCCGCGCTGATCGAAC
Organism: uncultured Anaerolinea sp.; assembly: GCA_964470275.1. GTDB lineage: Bacteria > Chloroflexota > Anaerolineae > Anaerolineales > Anaerolineaceae > UBA6107. Next base: position 656 of record CAYYBP010000098.1, read on the forward strand.
GCATCGCGGAGCTCTCCCGCGATGGGCTGCTGCCAGGTGTGTCAGACCTGCGTGACGAATCTGACCAGCGCGGGATGCGCATCGTTATTGAATTAAACAAAGCCGCTGAGGCTGAAACTGTCTTGCGCGAGCTCTACAAGCGCACGCCGCTGCAAGTGACGTTCAGCATCAACCTGTTGGCGCTGGTGAACAATGAACCAAGGTTGTTGACCCTCAAACAGGCTCTGAGAGTGTACCTCGAGCACCGCATTGAAGTGATCAAGCGGCGCAGCGAGTTTGACCTGAGAAAAGCTCAGGATCGTATCCATATCCTGGAAGGGCTGCGCATTGCCCTGAAGAACCTGGATGAGGTTATCAACGTCATTCGCAAATCCGCAGATACGGATGATGCCCGTGAAAAGCTGATCAAGCGGTTCAAACTTTCCGTGATCCAGGCGAACGCCATATTAGACATGCCGCTAAAGCGCCTGGCCGCTCTGGAGCGTAAAAAAATTGAAGAGGAATACAAAAACCTGTTGGAGCTGATCAAAGACCTGCAGGCCATTCTGAAATCCCCGGTCAAGCAGCGGCAGTTGGTTGAAATTGAACTCAAAGAAATCAAGAGCAAATACGCAGATAACCGAAAAACGCAAATTGTCTATCTCAAGCAAGGCAAGGTCGCTTCTGATCTACTCACCGTGAAGGACGTAACCCCGGTTGAATCTGTGTGGGTGATTCTAAACCGGGAAGGGAAGATCGGAAAGATCGCATCTGAAAAACCACCGCGGCAGAGCGGAAGGGACGCGCCCCTCTTCCTGGTGCGCACGGATTCGCACAAAACGCTCTACCTGGTAGCCGCGGATGGCCAGTCGGCATCTTTTTCGGTGCAAAGCATTCCAACTGTGAGCCAGATTGAAGAAGGCGTCTTGTTCTCCAATATCTCGCCGCTGCGCACCACCAGGCTGCCGGTTGCCCTTTTTGGTATTCCCGACGGCGCTCCCGAGAATCTGTGCGTGGTATCGATCACAAAACAGGGCATGATCAAGAAATCGCTTGTCCAGGAGTTAAAAGGTCCCTCTTCAGACCTGTTCACCCTGGTGCGGGTCAATCCAGGGGATGAGCTACAGCGCGTCATTCTGACCGCTGAAGATTCACAATACCTGCTTGCCACCCGCAAGGGGATGGCGATCCGCTTTGATGGCACTGATGTGCGCACAATGGGGCTGGTGGCGGCGGGGGTCAATGCCGTCAAGCTGGTCGCAAAGGATGAAGTGTCTGGAATGATAGCGTTGGCAGGTAAGGGGGATGTGGTGCTGATCGCATCAAACGGCATGGGTTGGCGCATTGTCCTGGATGGTTTCCCTGTGCAGGGTCGCTATGGGCAGGGTGTCATCGGCTGCCGTTTGGATGAGGGCGTGGAACTGGTGGATTTGGTGTACGGAAAGAAGAACCACCAATTTACGCTGCATTTCAAGAAAGCCGCGGCGAAAACCTGCCGGATCGACGAGATCGGATTGACCAAACGGGCTGGGAAGGGAGAACCGCTGGTAAAACTTGCAGCTGGTGATCGGATTATCGATGTGGTGCGGTTTGTTGAAGCCGGTGAATAAACAGCCTGCCTGGACGCTCAGCTGATATCGTAATTGCAGTAATGATAGATGATTTTGCCATCCTTGAGGCCGAGCGTGTCTTTACCATTTTCGACATTGCCGCGGCTGGAGGTGCAGGTCCAGGTGTAGTGGATCGTGTTATCACTTTCCTCTTTTGATGTGACGTCGAAGAGACCTTTTGAAAGTTGAACACCCAGCATCTGGCTGAAGAATGTTTTGATATTGGCGTTGCCCTGGATGGTCTGCTGAGGGACGACGAGCACCGCGTTGGACGCGTATATCTCTGTGATCGGACCATACTCCCTCGAATTTAACGCCTCGAACAGGCGGGTGAGGGGGTCCCTAGCCGGAGCAGGCGGCACACCGGTGCCCCAATCATATTTTGCGATCGTGTCCCAGACGGGTTTCAACTTTGTACGGGCGTAATCCCAGGAGAAGAAGTTGGCACCGGTCAGCCCCAGAGATTTGGCAGTGTTTAAGAAAACCTTTACTTCAGTTGCAGAAGGCGCCCAACCTTCTTCCGCGAATGCCGGCCCGGTGGGAATGATCGGGCGGTAAGGCGTGATGATTTTAAATTCATTTACTGAGCGGGTGAGGTCGTATGCCGCGTCGTGCGCCTGCATCCAATAGACCTGGGGCATGTTGTAGTCGCATTTTTCCAGAAAAGCGGCGTAAGGGAATGTGCGGTGATAACTCGGCCAGCGGAAGGAACTGAGGGCGAGGGGTGTTTTTGGCATACCCTTTCGCATCGCATTCATAAAGCTTTTCGCCACGGCTTCTCTGCCAGCCTGCTTGTATTCAACTTCAGCGTCGATGACATACCCATCCAGCAGCAATTTGCGCGTCTGCGAGATGGCAATATTGGCTTCTCCAACCGGGTCATACCCGTACACGTAGTGCCAACCCCACACCTGGATCCCCTTGGTGCGCAGCGCGTCGGCTACCGGGGCGACCAGGTCTCTGCCGTTGCTGTCCACATTGTATGGGCGGGTGTCATTGGCGACTTTGATCAACACGTGGGAGAAGCCGGCTTCCGCGGCGACTTTCGCGATCGCGCTGGGATTCCCGTTTTCACAACTCGGGATTTTCCAGATCATCATTCCTTTGCCTTTTAGTGTCATCGCTTTCTCCTTATTGCCAGGCCATTCGATCAATTACGAAGGCTGAATATTTCCTTCAAGCTTCAGTTCTGGTGCGATGGTGCGCATGGCGCGGATCACATTCTCGCAGTGCTCCCACAATGGCACCCCGAATTCCTCCGCCCCGCGGGCGATCTCTTCACGGTTCGCGCCCGCGGCGAAAGCCTTATCCTTCCATTTCTTCTTGACCGAAGAGACTTCGAGGTCATACAAAGACCGCGAAGGTCGTACAAGCGCGACCGCGGTGATCAGACCGGTGATCTCATCGCAGGCATAGAGCCCCTTTTCAAGCAGTGTCACGCGTGGGATCTGTAAATGAGAACCGTGAGCGAGGATGGCGTGAATGATCTCATCGGGCACACCTTTTTCGCGCAGGATGGGAGCGCCCTCGAGCGGGTGGGCTTCGGCTGTCGGATGTATTTCCCAGTCAAAATCATGCAGCAGACCGGTCACCCGCCATGTTGCTTCGGATTGACCCAGCACCACAGCGTAAAACGCCATCGCGCTCTCCACCGCCAGCATGTGGGAGATAAGGTTATCGTTTTTCACGTATTCCCTGACAATGGCGAATGCCTGCTCTCTATCCATCTCAATGCTCCACAGCAGCGGAATCCGGAAAGATCGGCTCGGGATCGCCCAGGACAGGTAGAGGTTTTGAGATCCAGACCTGCCATACTGCGACCAGCGTGGCTGGCAGCTCGCGCACGGTCCAGAACTGCATGGAGCGTGGATGGTAATCCCGCATATCAGCCTTGACACCGTTGACTTCCAGCCCTAAACCCTGGCAGGTGAAGATCGCCCGCGGCAGGTGGTAGTTTTGAGTGACTAAAAGTGCCTGGTCCAAACCGAAGATGTGTTTTGCGCGGTAGCAGGTATCATAGGTGCGTCTGCCGGCGAAATCGAGCACAATTGCATCAGCAGGTACACCAAGACCAACCGCGTAGTCCTTCATGGCTGCTGGTTCATTGTAATCGGCGAATCGATTGTCACCGCTCATCAACAGTTTTTCCACTTTCCCTTCCTGGTAGAGCTGAACCGCGGTATTGACGCGATCTTTCAACACCGGGGATGGGGTCCCGTCGCGCTGCAGACCAGCTCCAAAAACAATGGCCGCCCGTTCCGGTGAGGCTTCCTGTGCGGTGAGTATTTTTCCCCGGGAGGTGATGGCTGTGATCAAGCGTGGCACGCCAAACACGAGTATCACCAGGATCGCGGCAAATAACAGCAATTTTAGAATCATTTTTATTATCTTAAGTATCATTACAAGAATTGTACCAGTTCTATTCTATGGGTTGATGAGGCTGCGATACCGCAGCCTTCGGTTAATGCATCCTCGAATTCTTCAGATTCGCAGGGTCCAAGAATCCGAGACATATTTCGTGTTGATTAAATCCTCAGTGATGGTAAGTTCCTCAGGTGTGGGACGCGAGTCAATAAACTCGATCCCAAAGGTTTCTGTAAATCCCCTCGCGAAGGCTTGCGCGGCGGTTTGCCAGGAGGGTGGTTCCGAGAGAATCGAGGCAGCCGTGGCAGCACGGGCAAGCACTTTCACTGCTGCCGTGTCTCTTTCCTTTTCACTCTCAAATCTCAATAGGTTCGTGATGCGGGAAATATCTCCTACTAAGGGTAGAGATCCATGCTGTAATATGCCGTTGTGTTTACGTGCCTGGGCGGATCCGACCAGTTTTTTGCCGCCACAGGTGATTTCGTAATTTGACGGCGTCTCGAAGCACACCGGATTCTGATGCGCGGCGCCTGGCGTCTCAGCGTATTGCTTGTCTCCGTTTGCGGGGATATTCAAGTACTTAAGCGCGGCAAGAAGCGCGACCGAGATCTTGCGATAGCTTTCAAGCAGGCTCCCGTGCAAAAGAGGGTCATCGATCGGCGCTGTGATGGAGTAGGTCAGTTCATCGGTGTGCAGGATCGCCCTTCCCCCGGTCGGACGGCGCACCAGCCCCCAGCCCAGGGTTTGCAGGCGTTCCATATCGATATCCTGTGAGGGTTGGGCGAATCCCAGGGATAGTGTTGCCGGGTCCCACGCGTATAATCTCAAAGCCGGGGAATTATGTCGTGCTGCAGCCGTCATGAGCAGCGCTTCGTCAAGCGCCATGTTGTACGCGCCGTGATGCGCTTCATCCAGAATCAATCGCCAGTGTATTCGTGTCATGCTAATCCGGTTCAATTCTACTATACAGGTTCGAATTGGGAAAAATAAGGTAGAATGTTTATACAAGTTCTCCATTGTGCCTGGGCAATTATCTTGACAAATCCTGTTTCAGGCAATATTATTAACCAACATTGATGCTCTCTGAGAAAAAAAGGGTTAACGGTAGGAAGCATTTGGGGTCTATAAAATTTAGGCATATTCAATATGAGAGGACTCACCTGGTGGCATGTGAGTCATTTGATGGTTAAAGTGTAAGAATATAAAGGAGGTGATTAAGAACCAGACATACTATTCACAGGTCGGTTACATAAGTCACCACTTATATATAAAAATCAAAGAGGAGAAGAAAAAGATGAAAAAGTTGTTACCCCTGTTTAGTGTACTGTTGATCGCAGCCATGTTTCTGGCAGCCTGCGGGCCCAAGGAAGCTGGTCCCATCACCATCAACCTCTGGACAAAAGAGGGCGAGGCCGATGGCGGTTTGCAGTACGTCCAGGCATTAGCTGATGCCTACACCGCTGCGCACCCCAACGTAACCTTTGTTGTAACCAACAAAGAGGTTGAGACCCTGCGCGAAGATTTCCAGACCGCCAGCCTGGCGAATGCCGCTCCTGAGCTGCTCTGGACCGTCTCCGATCACCTCGGTCCCTTCACCACAGCCGACTTGATTCAGCCCGTTGACAGCCTGGTCGACCTTGGCAAGTATGTTGCCAGCGCCACCAACGCCGTCAAAACACCTGATGGCAAGACCTGGGGTGTTCCCATCTCCAATGGTAACCACCTGATGCTGGTCTTCAACAAATCCCTCATGCCGGTTGCTCCCGCTAATACTGATGAGCTGCTTTCAATGGGTGCTGATTTTGTTGCTGCCAACGCAGGCAAATATGCCCTCGCGTTCAACGAGACCGAAGCTTTCTGGTTCGTTCCCTTCCTGGGCGGTTTCAATGGAAAAGTGTTCGCTGCTGATGGAAAGACCCCCACACTGAACACCCCTGAAATGGTCGCCACCTTCGATTTCCTGCATACACTCAAAGCAGCCAATATCATGCCCGCTGAGAGCAACTATGATGTCATGGATGCCGGTTTCAAGGAAGGCACCATCGCTATGATCATCAATGGTGACTGGTCTCTGGGTGGTTACAAGGAAGCCCTTGGTGACAACCTGGGTGTTGCCCCCATCCCGCAGGTTTCTGCGACTGGCACCTATCCTGCCCCCTTCACCTCCGGTGTCTTCTTCATGGTCCCGAAGGGTCTTGAAGGCGCGAAGTTGGATGCAGTGGTTGATTTCATGAAATTCGCCACCAGCAAGGAAAACCAGGTTGACATGGTCAAGAAATTGACCCGTCTGCCCGCGCTGACCGAAGCTCTTTCTGACCCCGTTATCACCGAGGATCCTATCCTGGCTGGTTCCGCTGCCCAGATGAGCTATGGCACACCCATGCCCACCAACATTGAAATGCGCTGCGTCTGGGATGCCATCAAACCTGAGCTTCTGCCCACCTATGCCGGTTCAACAACCCCCGCGGATGCTGCCAAGAATGCACAGGCTGCTGCCGAGACCTGCATCGCTGGACTCGAGTAATCCAAATGAAAATGAGAAGGAATTTTCCTTCTCATTTTTAATAATCTAATATGCCGGGCTGTAAATCAGCCCGGCAATTAATATAAGATTAAAATCGGGGAGGAACACTTATGACCTCAGAAGTGTTTTTTAAGAGCTTGGGTGAAGTAGGAACCACAGTCCTCCTTCTTCTTGTTGCCACGGTCTTCATCGAGGTGGTCCTGTATTTCATCCTGGAAAGATGGCTGAAATACAAATACGCGCTTCCATTCATGCTTCTCGCACCCGCAGTGATCGGGTTGATCGCTTTGGTTATTTATCCATTAATTTGGGAGCTGAGGCTTTCCTTTACCAACATGTCACTGAAAGCTTTCAGAGATCCTGAATTTATCGGGTTTAGAAACTATGTCAAGGTTTTCACAGAACCTGTGTTAAAACAGAAAATGTTTTTCCCTTTGCTGGGGCAGACTGTACTCTGGACCGTTATCAATATCGTTTTTCATATTGGCGGTGGATTGGGGCTCGCGATGCTCCTCAACCGCAAAATGAAAGGCAAGGGGATCTACCGCACGCTAATTATTCTCCCGTGGGCTGTCCCCCAGGTCATTGCGGTGCTCGCCTGGCGTGGAGAATTCAACTTCAGTTACGGTTATTTCAACATCCTTCTGCAAAAGATCGGCTTAGCCCCTGTGCAGTGGCTGGCTGATCCAACCGCCAACTTTATCGCCATGTGCATGACGAATATCTGGTTGGGCATTCCCTTCATGATGGTCACCTTGTTGGGCGGATTGCAGAGTATTTCTACAGAATTTTACGAAGCTGCTGAAATGGATGGCGCTAATGGCTGGCAGCAGTTCAAGAACATCACATTTCCACTTCTGCAGCCTGTCATGACCCCTGCCATTTTGCTGGGAACTTTCTGGACCTTCAACAACTTCAATGTGCCTTTCT
>CAYYBP010000099.1:0-8001 GCA_964470275.1 uncultured Anaerolinea sp.
TTCAAATCCCTGGAGGTCAGGGTGACCTTTTCCGGCGGACAGGCGGGTGATATCCGCGGAGATTCCGAGGTTTATGAGAATTTCTTTGATGAGCAGTTATTGAACGCTGAGGAAGCCCGCCCCTGGCGCCAGTCATCAGCAGGCATTGATAATTCGGTCAGCAATATGGGCGGGCAGCCTTACCCATGGAACCCGCCTTCGCCTTCGTGGAGAGTAAAAGTACGGGCAGACGGCATCTACAAACTCACCTACGCGGAGCTGGATGCTGCCGGTCTTGCGGTGGACACGCTGGACCCGATGAACTTCCAGTTGTATTACCTGGGTAATGAGGTTGCCATTTATGTTGAAGGTGAAGCCGACCACACGTTCGATTCTGATGATTACATCCTTTTTTACGGCCAAAAATTCAGCTCCAAGTACACGCTGGATAACGTTTATTGGCTGACATATGGTCAGGCTGGCGTGAGCCAGGGGCTGCGCATGACCATTGATGATGGCACCCCGGGGACGGCAGCCACTCCTGCTTCATTTGATGCATATAAACACTATGAAACCAATAAAATTTACTGGTCGCTTGTTCCGGGTGACGAACGACAGGAGCGATGGATGTGGGATTATCTCCAGCGTTCCACGAAACCAAGCCTGACAAAGAATATCACGCTGGGTTCGCCTTATTCCGGCGCGGGAACTCTGACGGTCTCCCTGCTGGGTTTTTCAAGCGACGCCATTGCACCGGACCATCACGTGAGGGTGTCGCTCAACGGAACGACCCTGGATGATTTCACCTGGGATGGACAGACATTTCTGACCGAAGCGATTGATGTTCCCGCGGGCGTGCTCATCCCCGGATCCAACGCGCTACAATTCCAGGTGGTCAATGACCTGGGGGCATCCAATGACACCTTTTACCTGGATTGGTTTGAACTGGATTTCCCGGATACTTTCCTGGCGCAATCAAATGTGCTGGCATTCAACCAGGAGGCCGGAGACTGGAAATTCCAGGTGGATGGATTCACAAGCGACCAGGTGCTCGCCTTCAACGTGACCAACCCGGCCGCGGTGCGCCGGATCCTCAACCTCGCGGTTTCCGGTTCAGGTCCGTACTCGATCCAGTTTGAAGATTCCCCAGTTGATCCATCGAATTACTGGGCAACCACAGATTCAGCGCTTCTCTCGGTTCAGGCGATCGAACCCGATACGCAGTCTGATCTTGGAAATTATGACCAGGGCGCTGATCACATCATCATCTCTCATGCCAGTTTCCTCAGCGCTGCCGAGACCCTGCGGGCGCATCGCGAAGACCAGGGCTTGCGCGCCATGGTGGTGAATGTGCAGGACATCTACGACCAGTTTAATTACGGTATCGTGGATGTGGAACCCATCCGCGAATTCCTGGCTTACACCAGGGAGAATTGGGAAGATCCCGCGCCGTCTTTTGTAGTACTGGTTGGAGACGGGAATTACGACCCCAACAATTACTTTGGTTATGGGCGTACCAGCTTCATACCTCCGTACCTGGCACCGGTCGACCCGTGGATCAAGGAGACCGCCGCGGATAACCGCTACGTGGTTCTGGATGAAGCCGATATCTTCCCGGATATGATGCTCGGCCGGATGGCGGTCAACACACTGGCAGAAGCCAACGCTTTTATCAATAAGGTCATTGCCTATGACGTGAACCCCAGCCCTGGCGACTGGCAACTGAAAGTGATGGCTGTCGCGGATAATGAGGATGTTGCCGGGAATTTTGACCTGATCTCTGATGGTGTCCTTTCCTGCTGCCTGCCTCCGATCTACCAGGACCGGGCGGAACGGGTGTATTTCGGCATCACGCATGACTTGACCGGCACGAGAGCGGCCATACAAAATGGGTTTAATACCGGCAGGCTAATCATCAATTACATTGGCCATGCCGCCTACAACATCTGGGGAGACGAGAACTTCTTTGCCACCAGCAATGTGGCGGGTCTTTCAACGACAGATAAATTCCCGGTCGTGCTGGCGATGACCTGCCGTGAGGGCTCGTACTTCTTCCCGGACGCGACGCTCTCCGTTGCTGAGGTGATCACCCGTGCCGAAAACAAGGGGGCCGTCGCCAGCTGGTCTCCCACCGGGTTGGGTGTTGCCAGTGGGCACGATTACCTTGACCGTGGTTTCTTTAACGCTCTCTTCTCGGACGGTGCGGCCAGCATTGGTGATGCCACCTTGGCAGGCAAGCTCAGCCTGTGGACGACCGGGTACAACCGCGACCAGATCGATACTTACCTGTTGTTTGGCGACCCCGCCACGAAGATCGAGGTCATCCCGCCTCTGCCTGTCATCACCAGCATCAGCCCCACCCAGTGGCAGGCGAATACCGCGGGCTTTACCCTCACTGTTAACGGTACTGATTTCCTCGATGGCGACACGGTTTACTGGAATGGTGCGCCGCTGACAACGACCTACATTTCTCCGACCCGGCTGACCGCCCTGGTCACCACAGCCGATATCCCGGAGGTGGACCTGGCGCAGGTCACGGTCGCCCATGAAGGCTGGGAATCCACCCCTTCAAATGCGATGGAGTTCAAGGTCTACACCTTCGCCGATGTGCTGCCGGCACACCCCCTGTGGCGTTATGTGGAAGGTTTCTTCGCCAGGGGAATCACTACCGGCTGCGCTGTCAATCCATTGAAGTACTGCCCGGATCGGGCGGTGACCCGCGCCGAGATGGCGGTATTCCTGCTGCGCGCCCTGCACGCTGACGACCTGACCCCGTACGAGCCTGTCGACGTGGAACCTGATGTCTTCGCGGATGTTCCAGCTCCCGGCAAGGCGTGGATGGAACCCTGGATCGAGCAGTTTTATGCGACGGGCATCACCACCGGCTGCGCGGTCAACCCGCTCAGGTTCTGCCCCGAGCGCGGCGTAACCCGCGCCGAGATGGCGGTGTTCATGCTGCGAGCGAAAGGCATCACCCCGGTGAATGACCCGACCAACCCGTTCGCGGATGTGCCGGTGAAGGGCAAGGAGTGGATGGAACCGTGGATCGAGACCTTCTACAACGAGGGGTACACCACCGGCTGCGGTACATCCGGTGATAAGCTGCTGTACTGCCCGGAACGCGGCGCCAACCGCGTAGAGATGGCCACCTTCATCGTTCGCATCTTTGAGTTTCCACAGCTGCCTTAGCCTTTTGGGTTGAAATCAACCTGCCCGATGTCCACCAACATCGGGCAGGTTTTTTCATGGGAGATGCTACAATTGTGAATGAGATCTCAACAGGTGAGCACTTGATTCCGCAACCTTCTTCAAGCCAGCAATTCCTTTCCCCGGGTTCTCTTCCGGACAGGAATTCGCTTGACCGTCTCCTGACTTTCCTCAAACATGATGGGCAGGAGGGCGCGGTTGCCCTGGGCGGGCAGATGGGCGATACGGACTGGCAGGCGCTGGCTGTTTATGCTAAGCGCGTGGGGCTGGCGCAGGTGCTCTTCCACCGTGTCCAGGCGCTGACCATCCCCCTGCCAGATGGGGTGATGGAGCAGCTGCAGCAGAACTTTTACTGGACGGCGGCGCGCAACCTGAGGTTTTCCCGCCAGGTTGCGGAACTGGTCCGTGAATTCTCCCAACATAATATCCCGGTCATTTTACTCAAAGGCGCTTACCTGGTCGACCACGTTTACGAGAACATCGCGCTGCGCTCGATGGCGGATATCGACCTGCTGATCCCGCGCGAGTCGATCCCCGCGGCGATCGAAATCGCGCGAGGGGCCGGGTTTATGCCGGACCGCTCATTCCTCGACGACGCTGATGGCGTCCTGCATTACCACGCGCCGCCGGTTCACCGCAATGACCTGGTGATCGAGCTGCACTGGAGCCTGACGCGCGAATCGAACCTCTCGACGATCAACGTTGAGGACCTGTGGGCTCGGGCGCGCGGCATTGACCTCAATGGCATCGGAGTGCTTACGTTGTGCCCCGAGGACCTGCTGGCGCACCTGGCAGTCCACGCCGCGTACGGGCACCGGTTTCATAACCAGCTGCGCTCCCTGTATGATATCGAGGTTGTGCTTCAGAAATTTGGACCGCAGCTTGATTGGCAGGCGTTTCTTGAACGCTGCCGCCAATGGCAGGCGGAGCGTGGCGTTTACCTTGCCCTTCAGCTGCTCGTGGACATGTTCGCATCCCCTGTTCCGGAAAACGTTCTGGTTGAACTTCGGCCGGCGGATTACACGCTTAAGGCAAAGGAGGCTGCCCTGGCGAGCCTGCTCGAACTCAACCCGGTGATGAGTGAGAACTTTGTCCGCCTGATGCACGGGTCAAGCTTGTCCGAAAGGGTATCCGGTTTGTGGAACGGTCTGTTCCCCCGGCGCGAGGTCATCGCCATGGAGTTAAACCTTCCGCCGCGCTCCTGGCGCATCTGGCCTGCCTACCCGGTGCACGTGTTCAGGAGCATTCGCAAGTATTGGCGGCACGCCTGGCGGCTCCTGCTGGGCAACAAGCGGGCGGTCAGCGGAGATCTCGCGCGCATGACGGTGAACAAATATCTGAAAGTTGGTTAGGATGGCACGCATAACTCAACCCCAAAGGTACATGCAATACGGCTGCGGTCCTTCGTGCCCACAGGTCGATGGTTGGGTTAATTTTGATGCCAGCCTGACCCTGTACCTGCAGCGCATCCCGGTCATGGGGATTCTATTCCGGTGGCTGGTTAAGCCGGTATTCGACCGGCACATCATTTACGGCGACATCCTGCATTCACTGCCCGGTGTTCGAGGCGGGTACACCGGCATCTACTGTTCGCACGTGCTCGAGCACCTCAGCCTTGAAGATATGCGCCTGGCACTGAAAAACACGTACAACCTGCTTGCACCTGGCGGGTATTTTCGCCTGGTGATACCCGATCTGGCGCGGCTGGCAGAGGAATATACCTTTTCGGATGCCACTGATGCCGCCATCCTCTTCATGCAGAAATCAGGCCTGGGCGCGGCGCGGCGTGAACGCTCGCTCATGGGTTTACTGCGCTCGTACCTGGGCAACGCGCACCACCGCTGGTTGTGGGATTTCAAGTCCATTCAGCATGAGCTGGAGCAGGCTGGTTTCAGCCAGGTGCGCCGTGCGTATTTTGGCGATTCGGCGGATCCGCGCTTTTCGCAGGTCGAGGACGAGTCACGCTGGCAGGATTGCCTGGGGGTCGAATGCCGGCGGCCGGGTTGACGGGAGGTCAGCCGGCGATGGATGTGTTCCTGGCGAGTTCTGGATGACCGGTGATCATGACAACCAATCGTTACGCCAAAGCCATTTCGTATAATTTCCTCTATTTCCTGCTCAGTTCCGTTGTATACCTGGCCCTGACGCCGCTGGCGATCCGTGTGATGGGGGATGAGCTGTACGGCTTGTGGAGCATTCTGTTCGCGGTAGCCCAGTTCACCAGCCTGGGTACGCTGGGCATCGAGCCGATCGTCAACAAGTTTGCTGCCGAGAAGGCTGATAACCCGGCGCAGACCAACCGCATTCTCTCGTCCGCGTTGGTCATCGTGCTGGTTATGGCGGTCCTGCTGTCGCTGGCGGTCTACTTTTTGCGGGGGGTAATCGCCCGCGCCATCAACCCGTCCGCTGCCTATCTGGAGCAGCTCAACGCGGCAATTGCTGTGTATGCTGTTGTTATTTTCCCCCTCTTTCTCACGCGCGTTTTCCGCGGCTTCCTGCTTTCCCGCATCCTCAACCGATTTGTACGCCTGCTGGATACCCTCTACGCTTTGCTGCCGCTTATCGGCGGGGTAATGATCGCCCTGTATGACCGGGATCTTTTTCTGATGGCGTTGTGGAACTTGGTGGTGGTTGTGGGCGTCTTCGTGGCGTATCTCTGGAAGACCGCCAGTGTCATTCATCTCGAGTGGCGGCCGGACCGGGAGACCATGCGTTCTTTGCTCGGTTTTTCCGGCTACATATTTCTCGAGTCGTCCGCCATCACCCTTTTTCAAAAGTTTGACCGCATACTGGTGGCGATGCTGCTGGGTCCGGCGGCGGCCGGGGTTTACACGGTCGCCTCGGGCGCCGGATCGCGAATGTCCAGCCTGGCAGGCAATATCTCCGAAGTGCTGATCCCGTACGCGAGCATCAAGCACGCCGCCCGGCAAAAAGAGTCTCTTGATCGGACGGTCACACGGCTTTCTGCTTACGTCAGCATCATTAACGCCGTGGCGGGGGGATTGCTGATCGTCTGGATGAAGGAGATCCTGTCGCTGTGGATCTCGCCTTCTTACGCAGCAGCCAATCATATCTTTTTTGGGATCATGATCGCCGCCTATGGCGTGCTCAGCCTCAGCCGGCCGGCTCACCAGACCTTGATCGGGCTGGGTAGGGTAAAGGTAACCTCCACGACCTACCTGCTGGCAACGGGAACGATGCTGGTCGGGCTGTACTTTTTCTCACGCTGGTTCGGTCTGTCGGGAGCGGCCGCGGCTAACGCGCTGATGGTGCTACTGCTCTTCCTCAACCTTTACCTTTATATCTGGCTTGACCGCGGCAAGAGTGTAAAAAGACTGCTGACGGACTTGTTGATCGGCTTGTTGCCGCTCGCGATCGCCCTGCTGATGGTCAGCCTGGGGCTTTCCTGGGGCTACCGGGCGGTTTTTTCCCTGGTTCTCCTTGTTCTATCGGCCTGGCGCCTGCTCAGCGATCGGTACCTGGTTTCCCAGGTCGCCCATCTCCTGGCGCGCGGTGAGGAGTAGCATCACGCTTGTTTTTCCAATTACCGGGTTCCGCAGCGCTTGTTTTGATTTGTTGATAGAATGATTGCAGCGCAGATGAAGAAAAAAGTCCTGGTCACCCAAAACTATTTCCCGCATTACCGGCTGCCCGTGCTCAGGGAACTTGCCCGTGATCATGATATTGAGTATGTCTTCGTCTCTGGGCGCGAGACCAACAAACAGATCAGGCTTATCGCTGAAGAGGAGTATGCCCGTAATGGCATCCACTGGCAGCGGGTGCGCAACCTGTACTGCCTGCGCCGGCGTTTTTTATGCCAGCCGGGATTGGTGCGTCGATGCCTGTCGCCCGCGGTCGACGCGGTGGTCATCCAGGGAAACCCGTATTCGCTCACCAACTGGCTGCTGCTCCTGCTTTTCCAGTTCATCCGCAAACCGATCTACATCTGGGGGCACGGCATCATACGCGGCCAGATGCGCGACAGGCTCAAGCTGCTGTTCTACCGCATGGCGGATGGGGTTTTCCTGTACGGCAACTGGGCGCGCGCCAGGCTGATCCAGCTGGGCATCGACCCGCAGCGTCTGCACGTCATCTACAACTCGCTTGACCATTCAGCCCAAACGGCGATCCGGGAATCCCTTTCTTTGGGGCAGCTGGAAGACCTCAAGACGAAACTGTTCGAGAACACCGCCCTGCCGCTGCTGTGTTTCATCGGACGGTTGACCTGGATCAAACGCCTGGACCTGCTGGTGGACGCAACCAGACTGCTTCACGAGCGCGGTTTGCTGGTGAACTTGCTGTTGATTGGTGACGGCGAGTCCCGGCCGAGCCTGGAAAAACAAGTCGCCGGGTTGGATTTGCAGCGCTATACCCGCTTTATTGATGAGACCTACGACGAGGAATCCATCGCCCCGCTCATTTCCATCTCGGATGTTTGTGTCTCGCCGGGGGATGTGGGGTTGACGGCTATGCACGCCATGGTCTACGGCGTCCCGGTCATCTCGCACGACGACCCCTACCGCCAGATGCCGGAATTCGAGGTCATCCTGCCCGGCCGGACGGGAGCGCTGTTCAAACGCGGATCAGCCGCTTCACTGGCTGATACGATTGATAACTGGCTGCGGGAGTGCGCGTCCAGGAGGGGCGAGGTCAGGCAGGCGTGCATCGAGACAATCGCGCAGCACTATACCCCTGAAAACCAGGCCAGGATCCTCAAACAGGTTTTATTGGCCTCGATTGCGGACGGAAATGCGAGGGAACCATGACGGTCATTGCTCACATCCTGGGCGGCTGGTCGGTCAACATCGGCAACGC